>JBBQZA010000145.1:0-9402 GCA_038208175.1 Burkholderiales bacterium | reverse complement strand
CACCCTGCGCGGCGAGGCCCAGCCCGAAACCGACGGCCGCGAAGGCCTGAAATCGCTCGAGCTGCTGATTGCGATGTACCTGTCGGCGCGTGACGGCAAGCGCGTCAACCTGCCGCTGATGTACTGAAGGGCAGCACCGCCATGGCCACCACCATCCATCCGTCGGCCATCGTCGACCCGGGCGCCCAGCTGGGTGCCGACTGCCGTGTCTGGCACTTCGTGCACATCAGCGCTGGCGCCCGCATCGGCCAGCGCTGCTCGTTCGGGCAGAACGTGTACGTGGGCAACGACGTGCTGATCGGCGACAACGTCAAGATCCAGAACAACGTGTCGGTCTACGACGCGGTGACGCTGGAAGACGATGTGTTCTGCGGCCCCAGCGTGGTGTTCACCAACGTGTACAACCCACGCTCGGCGGTGACGCGCAAAGACGAATACCGCCAAACGCTGATCCGGCGCGGCGCCACGCTGGGTGCCAACTGCACGATCGTCTGCGGCAGCACAGTGGGCGAGTTCGCGTTCGTCGGCGCCGGTGCGGTGATCAGCCGCGACGTGCCCGCCTTTGCGCTGATGGTGGGCGTGCCGGCACGCCGCATCGGCTGGATGAGCCGCCACGGCGAGCGGCTGGACTTGCCGGCCACATTGCCTGCCGGCCGGCAGGCCGATGCCGCCTGCCCGACCACTGCCGAGCGCTACCGGCTCACCGGCGATCTGCTCACCCTGCTGGACTGACAATATGCAATTCACCGACCTCAAGGCGCAGTACGCCGCACTCAAGACCTCGATCGACTCGCGCATCCAGCGGGTGCTCGACCATGGCCAGTACATCATGGGCCCCGAGGTCAAGGAGTTGGAGACGGCACTGACCGCGTACAGCGGCGCGCCGCACTGCGTGACCGTGGCCAGCGGAACCGAGGCGCTGCTGATCGCGCTGATGGCCATCGGCCTCAAGCCTGGCGACGAGGTCATCACCACACCCTTCACCTTTGCGGCTACGGCCGAGGTGATCGTGCTGCTGGGTGGGGTGCCGGTGTACGTGGACATCGAGCCCGACACCTGCAACATCGACGCCGCGCTCATCGAGGCCAAGGTCTCGGCGCGCACCAAGGCGATCATGCCGGTCAGCCTGTACGGGCAGGTGGCCGACATGGATGCGATCAACGACACCGCTGCCCGTCACGGGCTGGTGGTGATCGAGGACGCGGCGCAGAGCTTCGGGGCCACCTACCACGGCCGCAAGAGTTGCAACGTCAGCACGATCGCGGCCACCAGCTTCTTCCCCAGCAAGCCGCTGGGCTGCTACGGCGACGGTGGTGCGTTGTTCACCACCGACGCTGCCATCGCCCAGGCAGCGCGCGAGATCCGCGTGCACGGCCAGAGTGGGCGCTACCACCACACCCGCGTGGGCGTGGGCGGGCGCATGGACACGCTGCAGTGCGCGGTGGTGCTGGCCAAGCTGGAGCGCTTCGAATGGGAGATCCAGCGTCGCCTGGCCCTGGGTGACCGCTACGGCCGGCTGATCCGCGCGAGCGGAGGAAAAGTGCAGTTGCTAGCAGTGCGGGCCGACCGCGACAGTGTCTGGGCGCAATACACCGTGATGGTGGACGACCGCCCGACGGTGCAGGCCGCGCTGCAGGCCGAGGGCATCCCCACGGCGGTGCATTACCCAAAGCCGCTGCACCACCAGCCCGCTTACGCAGCCGATTGTTGTCCTGACTGCAATCCGCACAGTATCACCGCTTCGCAGCGTGTGTTAAGCCTGCCGATAAGCGCCGACCTTACCGAGGCGGACCAAGACCGCGTTGTGGCCGTGCTGGCGAATGCCTGCCCCCCAAGGTGAGTTTTCTGGGTAGCACCTTTTGTTGATATCGCTGTATGAGAATACTGGTGATTACGAATATGTACCCGTCGCCGGAGTTTCCGGCGGATGGGATATTTGTGAAGCGCCAGATTGATGCCCTTGAAAGAAGATATGGCGACCTGGAAATGCAAATCTGTTATTTGGATACCATTCGAAATAAAACTGCTTACATCACCGGGGCCTGGGATGTGTTTTCGGCGATGAGGCGATTTCGCCCTGATATTGTCCATATACATTACGGCCTGACGCAGTTGATGTGCTGGCCAATATCTGGTGTGCCGGTTGTTGTGACATTGCATGGTTCAGACCTGACCATTCCATGGCAGCGCGCGATCACGCTATACATGTTGCGCAGGAGCTGGCGAGTAGTTATCGTCTCTGGCAAACTGCGTTCTCTTATGTCGTCGCGCGATGATGCGGCTGTGATTTCATGCGGTGTCGATGCCGCAAGGTTTGACCTGGATCGCGCGCAAGCACGAAAGGATTTGGGTATCGGAGATGATGAGGATGTAATACTCTTCGGTTCGAACCCGAACAGGGCGGTAAAACGCTATGACAGATTTCTGGAAAGTACGCAAAAACTAACTGGCAGATTGGCCTGTGCTAGGCTGGTTCGATTATCGGACGTTTCGATCGCGGATGTTCCCAAGTTAATTTCCGCCTCTGACGTCTTGGTGTTGACCTCAGACAGGGAAGGGAGCCCAATCGTGACGAAGGAGGCGCTGTGCTCAGCTGTTAGAGTTGTGAGTACCCCAGTAGGTGATGTCGATGACCAGCTTCGAGGTTTCTCCGGTTGCCGCATTTCTGGCTGGGCATCAGATGATATTGCGGGCAGCATTGGTTCGGTACTAAATGAAGAGCGGCCGGATAGGCGACTGGCTGCTGAGCGGTTTGATCACGCGCGGGAGTGTTCAGAACTGCTATCGGTCTATAGATCGATGATCCGGGTATGAATGTGCTGATCGTTGTGCTGGAGGACTTTCCTGGCGGCGACACACGCGTGCGTAGGCAGGTCGCAGCGTTACGGGAGCGCGGTCACGGGGTTACTGTGATGTGCGCGACTGCCTATTCAGGTGCGACGAGTTGGTTGGGCTGTGATATCGAACGGACCTTTACCCGCCGCGACAAGGCTGGTGGGTTGTCGCGTCGCTTCGCTGAGTACATCTTCTTCTTCGTTGAGGCGATCTTTAGAATTGCCTCAATTTCGTGGCGAAAAGACGTTGATGTCATTCAAGTGGCCAATATGCCGGACTTCCTGACATTGGCGGCCGTTCCCACTCGACTCGTTTTTCGAACGCCAGTTATCTTGGATATGCATGACTTGATGCCAGAACTGATGGCGAGCAAGCGTGCGAAGCTTGGCTTGTTTGCTTGGATGCTGCGCGCGCAAGAGAGCTTGGGATTCTACTGTGCTGACCATGTAATGACGGTGAATGGCATTTGTGCCGGTTTGCTACATGCGAGGCATCCCGAGAGGGTTGTGACGGTCATACCAAACTGCCCTGATCCTGGGATGTTTGTGCCCCGTGGTTTTCTCGGATGGTCCGCTGATGAGGTTGTCAGGATTGGCTATCACGGGACAGTCGCAGCGCGTTTCGGTGTCACTACCTTGATCCAGGCAATCGCAAAGATCCAGGCGTTGGGAAAAAGCATTCAGCTTGATGTCTGGGGTGGGGGTGATGGCCTTGCGGCGGCCCGGAACTTGGTGGCTGGTTTGAATATTGACTCGATCGTGGTGTTTCATGACCAAACGCCTGTCGACAAAATGGTCGCCGGCTTGAATGAAATTCACATTTCAATTGTGCCGTACGACGCGGATGAGTATATGGCTATAGCCTATTCGACAAAGGCATTTGAACTGGCTTTGTTGGGTATACCGATGATACTCTCTGACTTGCCGGGCATTCGTGAGCAGTTTTCTCCGGACGCGGCCATCTTTTTTTCGCCTGGCAGTGTTGAAAGCCTTTCTTCTTGCATTCTGGAAGCGATTGCAAATCCGTCAGATGCGAAGCGACGTGCGGGCGCTGCACGCGCAGAGGTGAAGAGATTCGATTGGGCCGCCTACGGCGATGCATATGTTTCTCAACTTATCGAGTGTGTCAAGAAGTGTGGGCGTGTATAAGTCATGCTGCGTTTCATAGTGCGTAAATGGCTACTCTTGTCCACATTATTGGTCTTGCTGGGGGCGTGGTGGCTTTTTGAACCTGGCGATTCGCCGTATGAGCCGGCAGACCCAGCGCTTGCCGTCCGAGGTAAGCGTGTCGCGGCCAAGTGCGCCACGTGCCATGAATTGGAGCGCCGCGAGAACAAGGTCGGTCCCCACTTGGTGGGGGTGCTAGACCGCAAGGTGGCTACGGTCCGGGGCTTTGAATATTCCGAGCCCCTGCGCGCCTTCGGTGGCACTTGGACACGCGATCGGCTGCTGGTCTTCTTGCGCGATCCGCAGGCCACGGTGCCTGGCAGCAGGATGGTGGTATCGCCGATGAATGAAGTGGAGTTGGAGGGGCTGTTGGTCTATCTGGAGTCGCTGGAATGAGCGTCCCGGTTCAGCCGCAACGCCGGCGCTTGCTCGTCAGTGGCGCCTTGGGCTTGTTGGTGGCCGAGGCCGTGCCGGGTGGGCAGTTGCCGGCATTCGCCGGCGATTATTTGGTGCAGCTTCGGCAGGCGATCGGTATTCCCGCTGCCACCGATGCCTGCGCGGATCGGATCCGGCATTGCATGCAAGCCGACCCGGCGGTGTACGGCTTCGCGGCGCAGGGCGCGGCCAGGCTGCAGGCCGCGATCGGCGAGCAGTGGCAAACGGCCGAGCACACCATTCCGTCATTGGTCGATGAGGATTTGCGCTTGGGCCGCGCAGTGGTGGTGGGGGGGCTGTTGTTGACGCCCATCGAACTGGCTTTGCTCGTTGGATGACGGCAACTTCTGAAAGCGCGCATGGCGGTCTTTGACGATTCGGTGCAGGTGCCGGACGGTGCCGTGCTCGAGGCGGACGTTTGCATCGTGGGTGGCGGTGCGGCGGGCATCACGCTGGCGGCCAATCTGGCGGCCACCCAACTCGACGTCTTGCTGCTCGAAGGGGGCGGCGAGCGCATGTCGGGCGAGTCGCAGGGCCTCTACCAGGCTGAGCAGACGGGGCTGGACTACTTCGATCTGACGGCCTGCAGGCTGCGCTACTTCGGCGGCACCACCAACCACTGGGGCGGCTACTGTCGCGAGAACGACCCGATCGACTATGAGCGACGGCCCAACGTCGGGCTGCCGGGCTGGCCCCTGCGTTACGCCGATATCGCCCCGTATGTGTCGCGGGCCGCAGCGCAACTGGGGTTGGATGTGGAAGGCTTTGCGCCCAAGCCCCACTTTGCCCGCCATCGTCAGCCCGGCGACCGGTTGCTGGACGAACTGTCGGATCAGTTCGAGACCAAGGTCTTCCAGCTCAGCCAACGGCTGCGGTTTCAGGAACTGTATTCGGACCAACTGCGCGACAGCGCCCGTACCCGTGTGATATTGAATGCCAGCGTGGTGCATCTGGCGCTGAATCAGGCGGGCACCCGCGTCGAGCAACTGCAGGTGCGCGGTGCAGGGCAACGTCGGTTCACGGTGCGTGCCCGGCAATTTGTGCTGGCAGCGCACGCGATCGAGAATGCGCGCCTGCTGTTGTTGTCTGATGACGTTCAGCGCGGGGGTATCGGCAATGCCCATGACCAGGTGGGCCGTTGCTTCATGGAGCACCCGCACGTGGTGAACGGCCTGTTTTTCCCGTCGCCACAATTCCCCGCCATCTACGGCATGGACCGGCTGCAACGGGTGGGCCTGAATGCCAACCTGGCCTTGTCGCGCCAATCGATGCTGAAGCAGCAAGTGCTGCAGTACTACTGCCGCTTCGTGCCGATCTATGACTTTGATCGGTCTGCCGAAGCGGTGCGTCGTGTGGCGGACGGGTTCTGGGCACCGATGGACATGCGCATGCTCAAGGCGCTGTCGCGCGTGACACAGCGGCCGCTGGAGGCCTTGCGGTTTGGCGCCTATCGGGCCGGCGTGCTGCAACCCAGGCCGATCGCGTACAGCCTGGACCATCGCATCGAGCAGGCGCCAAACCCTGAGTCGCGCGTCACGCTGTCTGACACCAAGGATGCACTCGGCCTGCGCCGTGCGCACCTGCACTGGCAGTTGAATGAAACCGACTACCGCACCTTTGAGGCCGGGCAGCGGACCGTTGTCGACGAACTCAGCCGTCTGGGCATGGGACGGTTCAAGGGATCTCGACTGGGGCGGGAAACGGTGGACGCCGGTGTTTTGGGCCACTACCACCACATCGGTACCACACGCATGGGCAGCGACCCGCGAAGCAGCGTTGTCGACGCAGACTGCCGTGTACATGGAGTCGACAACCTGTTCGTGGCCGGCAGTTCAGTCTTTGCCTCTGCGGGCTACTCGGGGCCGACGATGATGTTGATCGCGTTCGCCATCCGGCTGGCCGAAAAGCTGGCGCAGGCGCAAGCCGGCAAGGCTTGACGTGATGGCGAAACCTCTGCGTTTGCTGTGGTGCCTGACGGTGGTCATGCTGCCACCCTTGCTGGTTTTTTACCCAAAGCAGCAGGTTGCTCGTGCCTGGCTGATTTCGGTGCTTTGGGTGTTGGCGCTGGTCTGCTTGTTTGGTCTGTGGGCGGGACCGGGCTTGCTGGCCTGTTGCGGATGTTCGGTTTCTGCGGCCTGGCAGTTGATCAGACCGCCACTGTCAGAACACGAAACACATCCCGCTGCAGACGCTATCGCGCGTTGACCCACTGGCGCAACTGCTGCTCGGTAAGGCGATTGCCTTCGTCCCTGACGAGCATGGCCTTGCTGACATAGACACTGCGCTGCGGGAGGCGGTCGTCCCAAGGGTTGTCGTTCAGCCAGTGGTAGTAGCCGATCTTGGCGTAGGCCAGACCTGGGTCGTCGTAGCCCATGGGGCCTTGGCGATCGACGATCGCTTCGCCGTCGCGCCAGATCTGGAGGTAGGGGTTGTCGTGCGCAAAGGGGCTGATCTTCGCCTTGACGACGAAGGTCATCCAGACGCGCTGGGCGGGTTGGCTGTCACGCCAAACCTCCAGGGTGGTCGGTTTGGACTGGCGGCCAGCGGCCTCAGGCGGGTGGCGAACAGTGAACGACAAGTGCCCGTCCTTGATGACCAGCCCGAAGAATGGGTTGAAGCCATAGGTGTGCCACTGTGTCAGCAGGGCGCGCCCTGTTTGGGCTTCAGCGCCCCGCCACAAGAGCAATCTGAACGCATACCAGAAGTGCTGCCCGCGCGGAATAGCCGTGGCCGCGTTGGCGGGCGCCAGCGCTTCGCACCGCTTGGCGCCGGCGGTCAGCGGGTCGCTGGCGTGTACGTTGAAGGCAAAAACTATCCGGGCCGGATCCAGTGGGTCGGTGGCGCGCCCGAAGCGCAGCCCTTCTTGACCAGAACTGGAGTCGCCTTCAATACCCGAATCGGGCATTCTGGATAGGTTTGCAGTCTTGCCGTAACAATTCAACCCGCTCCAAGTCATTGCCTTGAACCGACTGTCGGGGTCAAGCATGGCGATAAGGTCGGGTTGGACGATGGGCGAAGACTGCGTGGCCCGATTTGCGGTATCAGGTGTATTGGCGGCCGCATATACTTCCGCGGCGGTTTTTGCTACCTTTGGGGCCGGACTCCACGAGAAATTCAATGTGATGCTGTCAAGACGGATGTCGCCGTTGAATCCCTTGGCAACCAGGTCGTCCGATGCAACCGAAGTGGTCGGTATGAGATTCAACACTTCGGCTCGATGCAAGTCGCTCAGGGCGCTGGTGGATCCCACAATGCTTGCGCCGCTCGCCAGCGCTGATCCAGCTATCAATAGAAATGTTCCAGCGACAAGAAATTTTCCAATCAGTCGATACTCGAATCCAGGCATTTTGACGAACTTTTCCTGTGACAAGACGCGGTGCGCAACTGTGGGAGTTGAAACGACAAGACTCAAGCTCAGCATGTACTAAATTTGAGTAATCGTGCTGTGCTTTGCTTGGCGTTGAACCGGCGGGTATCTATCGTCGAAGTGTTCAACGGTCCAAACGACTGCGCTTCCACACTGAGATACCCAGAATTGCACCCAAGCCACCTAACATGATCGATAGTCTCGTGGGCTCGGGGACGCTGGAAAGTATGGCGGTGCCAGAGGATGAAACCCAACCTCCAGTGCCCGCCGTGGTCGTGTAGAGCATCGCCAGAAACGACTCGGCGCCCAACCCCCGCGGAAAGTAGGACAACGCAAAGTCAGGCATATGACCATTGGTATAGATGACCGTTACGCCGCTCGATATGCCGCCAACCGTGAAAAATCCGGCATTGAAGACGGTGCCCACCTCGTTCGCCAAATATTGGTGGCCGTCGATATTGATTGATATTGAATGCAGAGCACTTATCGTCGCGATTGGGCTCAAAGCGGAAAATATGAATGAACCAGCAACCGGGTCGTCGGGGGCAGGTGCAGAACCGAAAATTGATGAGAAGTTGTACGCTGAGAAATCCAATCGGTATTGATTTGCGTATACGTCCGACGCGGCACCGCACAGTGCAAGTAGGAAAACAAGCGCGACTGAAGATAGTTTGTTTGACAAAATTTCCTCCATTACTGAATAGATCGTAATTTGCACCCAAGATCGAATCTGACAGGCTGGAGATTTTGGCTATATCGGTGCGCGATTCATAATATCTGGCTGGCAGTCTGTTCTTGCAATTTTTGCTGGATTTTCGGAAACCATCGAATGAGCGGGAATGTTGCTCGATATAAATGCACCGCCCGCAATTCTGCTGCCGCGCCCGATGGTGATGCCGCCTACTATAACGGCGTGAGGTCCTATCCAGACTTCGTCTTCAATCGTTGGATAGCCTGACATCCGATGCCCGTCATTGGATATCTTGTCGGCGCGCCCCAGAGTGGCCCCATGAAATATGGTGACATTGTTTCCGATCTTTGCGCCGGGGCTCACCACCAAGCCCCAGCCGTGGGTTATTGCAATCCCTCCGCCAATGCTTGTCTTCCAAGGTAAATCCATGGATGCGCTGTGAGTGGAAATCTTGTGCATCACCTTTAGCAGCGGCAGAATCGCCCTGAGAGGGCCGCTGCCGCTGGCGAGATGCTGACACAATCTCAGGGTGACAATGCCTCTGAAATTCCGTCTGGTAAAGAAACCGCTTAACAAGAAACCCATGGCGAATCGACCAAATTGTCGATGGGTATCAGCCTTCAATGCATCCCATGGATTCATAATTTGCGCGGAAGACTTTTATTCTCAATGAAGCGATCAACTGCATCGTCTGGTTGAACTTGCGCGCAAAGCGAGCCTCTTGAGGGGCTTCGCGGCAAAAGTCAACTCCGAACCACCCCCAACAGGTGAGCACGATCACCCGCCGTGATGGCGTTGGGCGTCGAGTTGATCAAGCAACTCGGTGGGGGTAGAAGATCTCCCACAGAGACCTTGAACAAACGGACTCCGTGGGAGAGTCTCTTTTCGACCAAGAGAAGAGACGAACC
>JBBQZA010000144.1:0-9521 GCA_038208175.1 Burkholderiales bacterium | reverse complement strand
GAGTTATGAGTTATGAGTTGGCAGTAGTAAAATTACTAAATATTGTAACAATTAGGGGCTGATTAGTTAAGCTCACGCCTCGACAAAATTGATTTATGAATACCAAAAAAAAAATAATTTTTTCATATCAAATACTATTCTTAAATTTGTTTTTTCAATTAACCATTTATTAACAATTGTTTAAGAACAAAATGACAGAACAAACAAAACCAAAAGTAACTCTGAAGAGTTTCCCGCCTACATTTTGGCTTGCAATTCTCTTTGAATTTTTTGAAAGAGGCTCATACTATGGTATGATGAGTATATTGGCAGTCTATATGACTGACACTTTGACATTTACAAAAGGTCAAGTCGGCTTAATCACCGGAACAGTTGTTCCTTTCTTGATTTATGGACTGCCCCTTATCAGCGGTGCAGTTGCGGACAAGCTCGGCTATCGAAAAACGCTTATGTTTGCTTTCTCAATGCTTGGTATTGGATACATTATGATGAGTCAGATGGATGCTTACGGGGCAGTATTCATATCTATGGTTATTCTCGGAATAGGTGCGGGCACGTTCAAACCAGTAATTTCCGGTACAATTGCAAAAGTTACAGACAAAAATACCTCTACTTTAGGCTTTGGAATATTTTATTGGGCAATCAACTTAGGTGCATTCTTGTTTCCGTTAATTATTGTTCCAATTCTAAAAAGTATCGACCCCTCCTATGTTTTCCTTGCGTCTGCAATTGGAACAGGCGGTATGCTAATTCCAACATTAATATTCATGAAGGAACCTACCAAAATCGTTGGAGCCGCTGTCCAAACAATCAGACAAACCTTATCGGAGATTGCAAAGAAAATATGGATGGTTATCCTTGACTGGAAATTTATACTTTTTATTTTTATTTACTCTTGGTTTTGGATACTGTATTTCCAAATGTTCGGAACCGTGCTTTGGTATGTGAACGATTTTGTTGATGCAGGCTCACTGAATCATTTTATTAACAATATTTTTGGCTCGAACTGGTTGCAAAATTCATTCGGATTTTCATGGAAATTCGATGTGGAGCACGTTACAGTTATCAATGCCGGAACAATTATTCTATTGCAACTCGTGGTTTCCAATATAGTAAAACGCACGAAAGCTCTTCCTACTATGCTTACAGGTATTGCGATGGCAACATCTGGCATGGCTCTTCTTGCTTTGAGCTCCAATATTTGGATATTCGGAATGGGCATTATTATTTTCTCGATTGGCGAAATGACTGCACACCCGAAATTTATCTCATATCTTGGGCTTATCGCTCCACCTGACAAAAAAGCTACCTATATGGGGTTCGGATTCCTTTACGGAGTTTTCGGCTCTTTCATCGGCAACATTCTGGGTCCGTTCTTATATACAAAATTTATTGACAAGCCCGTTTTGCAATATGTTGGAGATCATCTGGCGAGCATTTCGAGTACACTAACCGTAACGAAAGAAACAAGCGTCAAACAAGCACTTGTGATTGCAGATCAAGTCGGTTTGTCTCGCATAAGCGTTCAAGCTCAGGCTCAAACAGCAGAATTATGGCTGATTTTCAGCGGTATAGGTGTTCTTTGTATCATCGGCTTACTGCTTTATCAGAAATTTATCGGCACTCGCGAAGCTCAGAGCTAAATTTCAGCTTTTACATAATTATCAGAAAAGGCACAGTTTACTGTGTCTTTTTGGTATAATTACTACCCGGAACAAAAATGTGCGCATGGCAGGTTCAAGCTGGTGCAGCAAATCCAGCGTGCGCCAGTCAAAGCTTTGCACCATCACGCGGCGCTCCATGCCGGCCTCGCGAATCACGCCCAGCAGCGTCTTGACGAAAGCCTCGGGCGAGAGCGTGTTGTTTGGCAGGTGCGGGTTGACCTTGGTTTCGATGTCGAAATGGACGTCGGCGGCTCCCAGGTCGTTGACCAGTTTGAACAGCGACGCCAGCGTCGGAATGCGCAGGCCGTCGCGTGCCTGCTGCTCGGGAAAGGCGCGCGCATACGGGTGCGAAGGGTTGAGGCGACCGACGTCGTAGCTCTGAACCTGCGCCAGTGTCATAGACTTGATGAGCGGCTCGTTCCTGGTAAGCCACTGGCCGCTGGCATCGCGGGTGAAGGCCGGGTTCAGTGCCGGGTCATGCGTAATCACCGGAATGCCGTCGGCGGTGATGGCAATGTCGAGCTCCAGCGTGGTGACGCCCATGCGGATTGCGTTTTCAAACGAGGCGAGCGTATTTTCCGGGCGCAGGCCGCGTCCACCGCGATGGGCTTGCAGGTCAAAGGCGTGCGTCGGCAGACCGGTAAAGAAGAGTGCCAGGGCGGCGACCAAAGTAAAGAATTGATTTTGACGACCGTGGGACAAGCGAATGAGTGACATGGCAAAGCTTTCGCAATGGTTGACATCAAGTCCTCAGCATACTGCGCGCCAGCGCCTCGGCCACTTTGATACCGTCGACGCCGGCCGACAGAATGCCGCCGGCATAACTGGCGCCTTCACCGGCCGGATAGAGACCGCGCGTATTGCTGCTTTGCAAGTCTTCACTTCGTGGCATTTTCAACGGCGACGAGGTGCGCGTTTCAACGCCGGTTAGCACAGCGTCGGGCATGTCGAAACCCTTGATCTTGTGGGCGAAGGCCGGCAAGGCCTCAACCATGGCCTCGGTCGCATAAGCGGGCAGGGCGGCCCTTAGATCGCCCAGCAGCACACCCGGTTTGTAGGAAGGCTCGACGCCGCCGAGCAGGCTTGAGGCGCGGCCGACGATGAAGTCGCCAACCAGTTGCGCCGGTGCGTTGTAGTTGGCGCCGCCCAGCACGTAGGCCTGCGATTCCAGTTGGCGTTGCAGCACGATGCCGGCCAGCGGATGGTGGGTCAGGCCGGACGCGATGCGGTGCGGCACCTGTTGGCCCAGCGCGGCATGGAACGACTCGGCGTCGCTCGGATAATCGTTTGGGGCTATGCCGACGACGATGCCGGCATTGGCGTTGCGTTCGTTGCGCGAATACTGGCTCATACCGTTGGTGACGACGCGTCCGATTTCCGACGTGGCGGCCACCACGGTGCCACCCGGGCACATGCAAAAGCTGTAGACGGATCGGCCATTGCTGGCGTGGTGCACCAGCTTGTAGTCGGCTGCGCCAAGTTTCGGATGACCGGCATGGCGACCCCAGCGGGCGCGGTCGATCACGTTCTGCGGATGTTCGATGCGAAATCCAATCGAAAACGGCTTCGCTTGCATCGCGACGCCGCGCTGGTACAGCATGGCAAAGGTGTCGCGCGAGCTGTGGCCCAGCGCCAGCACCACCTGATTGGCTGGCAGTTCATAGGACTGGCCGCTGGCCTGGTTCAGAATGGTGAGACCGCGCAGTTGGCGACCCTGTGGCCCCTCTTCAATCAGCACATCGGTCAGACGCTGCTGGAAGCGGATTTCGCCACCCAGCGCGATGATTTGGCTCCGCAGGTTCTCCACCACTTTGACCAGTTTGAAAGTACCGATGTGCGGGTGTGCATCGACCAGTATTTCAGGTGGCGCACCAGCCTTGACGAACTCGTGCATCACCTTGCGCCCGAGGTGGCGCGGATCCTTGATCTGGCTGTAGAGCTTGCCGTCGGAAAAGGTGCCGGCGCCGCCCTCACCAAACTGCACATTCGATTCCGGGTTGAGCTCGCGCCGACGCCACAGGCCCCAGGTGTCGCGGGTGCGCTCACGCACCGTCTTGCCGCGTTCCAGTACGATCGGCTTGAAGCCCATTTGCGCCAGGATCAGCGCGGCAAATATGCCGCAGGGACCAAAGCCGACGACCACCGGACGCGGTCCGCTGCTGCCTTGAGCCTGACCGACCGGGTGGTAGGCCATGTCAGGCGCGGCAAATACGTGCGGGTCGCCGGCAAACCTGGCGAGCAGGGCAGCTTCCAGCGTCGGGGCCAGTTCGACATCGACGATGTAGACCTCGAGCAGCGCCGCCTTGCGCGCATCAAAGCTGCGCTTGAAAGCGGTGAAGCTGCGCAGGTCCGCCAGCGTCACACCCAGCGTCTTCGCAATCAACTGCGCCAGCGCGTCCTCGGCGTGTTCCAGCGGCAGTTTCAGCTCGGTCAGGCGCAGCATGCTCAGGCCGGCAGGAATCCCTCAATCGACAGGTAGCGCTCGCCGCTGTCGTAGTTGAAGCCGAGCACGCTGGCGCCAGCCGGCAGATCGGGCAGCTTTTGCGCAATCGCTGCCAGCGTGGCGCCGCTGGAGATGCCAACCAGAATGCCCTCAAGCGCGGCGCAGCGGCGCGCCATCTCGCGCGCCGGCTCGGCATCGATCTGAATCACGCCATCGAGCAAGGTGGTGTCGAGGTTCTTTGGAATAAAGCCGGCGCCGATCCCCTGAATCGGGTGCGGTGACGGTGCACCACCCGAAATCACTGGCGAAGCAACCGGCTCCACCGCGTAGACCTTGAGTTTGGGCCACTTGGCTTTGAGAACCCGGGCGCAGCCGGTCAGATGGCCGCCAGTACCGACGCCAGTGATCAGGGCATCCAGGCCATCCGGGAAATCGGCCAGAATCTCCTGCGCGGTAGTGCGCACATGGGCCTCGATGTTGGCCGGGTTTTCAAACTGCTGCGGCATCCATGCGTTTGGTGTCGCGGCGACCAGTTCCATGGCGCGCGCGATCGAGCCCTTCATGCCTTTTTCACGCGGCGTCAGATCGAATGAAGCGCAGTAGGCCAGCATCAGGCGACGCCGCTCGACCGACATGCTGTCGGGCATTACCAGGATCAGCTTGTAGCCTTTGACCGCCGCCACCATGGCCAGACCGACGCCGGTGTTGCCGGAAGTGGGTTCGATGATGGTGGCGCCGGGTTTCAGTTCGCCGCTCTTCTCCGCTGCTTCGACCATCGCCAGCGCAATGCGGTCCTTGATCGAGCCGCCGGGGTTGCTGCGCTCGGACTTGATCCAGACCTGATGGCTGCTGGCAAACAGGCGGTTGATGCGGATATGCGGCGTGTTGCCAATGGTCTGCAGGATGTTGTCAGCTTTCATGAGAGGTTCCTTGAAGGGGTAATTCAGCCGTCATTTTCAACTACTTGATCGACAGCTTTTGATATAAGGTTATGAAGAGCCGCGATAATCGGGGCGTGAAGCCCACCAGACTGCCGCTGGTGCAATCTGGGAAACCAGGCACTGGAGGAACGTCCGGACTGCACAGGGCAGCGTAGCAGCTAACGGCTGTCCACTGAAAACTTCAACCGCAAGGGCGAGGCATAAGGTGAGGATCAGAGCAACAGAGACGAGCCGCTTAAGTGCGGGTGAAACGGGCAATCTCTACGCGCAGCAATACCAAGTAGGCGCACGCAAAGCGAGGCGGTCCGCCGCAGCGCCATGACCGGGGCCCCCGGAGTGTGCGGGTAGGTAGCACCGAGCCGCTGGGTGACCAGCAGCCCAGAGTAATGGCAGTCACTTCTGCCAGCCCGCAAGGGTTTGCAGTTGCACAGAATCCGGCTTATCGGTGGGCTTCACACTTTTGCTGTCGGGCGGCAGTTAAACTTTCACCATGCTTTTGCATCGTTGCAAGCCTCTTCTGCCGATCCTGCTAATGACGCTCGGCAGTGCCTCATTGGCGGTGCCCTGTGCCGACTTTGCCGCTCGCTTGCCTAACGTCCGGCGTGAACTGTGTGAAGCTGCCAGATTGGAGTCGGCGGCAGTCCGCTCCGTGAAAGGGCGAATACTGTGGCTGCGCGATATCAAACCGGAGCAGGCCGACTTGCGTGTCTTGGTAGTGGCTGCCATGCATGGCGACGAGTTGTCTTCAGCCGCCGTTGCATTTCACTGGATCGGTCTGGCAGCGCAAATGCCGGTTGCCGGGGCGCGGCAGATTCATTGGCGTTTTGTGCCGGTGCTCAACCCTGACGGCGTCTTTAATCGTTCGCCGCGCCGGGTCAATGCCCACGGCGTCGATTTGAACCGCAATTTTGCGACACCCAATTGGGAGCGCGACTCCAAGCTCTACTGGGAAAAGGGGACGCGCAAGGATCCGCGCCGCTGGCCTGGACCCAAGCCCCTGTCGGAACCCGAATCCCGCTTTCTGCATGACCAGATTCGGGACTTCAAACCGCAGCTGGTGGTCAGCATTCATGCGCCTTACGGCGTGCTTGATTTTGACGGTCCGGTCGTACCACCGCAGCGGCTCGGCAGCCTGTACCTGCATCAGCTTGGGATTTTCCCTGGTTCCCTGGGCAACTATGGCGGCATTCAAAGCGGCGTGCCGGTGGTGACGATCGAACTACCGAATGCGACCCGTACGCCGCGTGACACCGAAACGCGCCAAATGTGGCAGGATTTGTTGCGCTGGATCGATGCCCGATTGCCGCGCCGCCCGAACGTGGTCGCGGCGCAGCGGCTTTACCTGGACAGCAAATTGCTGCCCGCGGCGCCAACTGCCGAGTAAAGCAGATCGCCGCGTGCCACGGCGTACAGGTTTTGGTTGCTGGCTGCCGGGGCGAGCGTCCAGCTGACGCCATCGGTGCTGTAGAAAATGTTGCCAGCGGCGCCGACAGTCACAAATTGCATACCATAGGTGACGGCATTGAGGGCATTGGCTCCGGGCAGGGTCTGCAACGTCCAGTTGGCCCCGTCGGTGCTGGTCAGCACCGTGCCGGATGCGCCCACTGCCACGAAGGCTGTTGCGAGGGTTGACAGCGACGTGACGCCATAAGAAATTCCGCGTAGGTCAGCCAGCGTCTTGCTGATGACGTTGGTCCAGGTCAATCCATCCGAACTCTGGACCATGGTGCCGCCGGCACCGACGGCCAGCCAGGTACCGCCGTTGTAGGTGGTGTAGACGACGGCATACAAATCGCGGGTGGTAGCCGTGTTGCTGGCCGCGGTCCAGGTGATGCCGTCGACGCTGGTAATGATGGTGCCGTTGGCGCCGACAGCGACATTCAGGTTCAAATTGTTGCTGGTGATGGCATACAGGTTTTGTGTCGTAGCGCTGGTCTGCGCGGTCCAGGTTGCTGCGTCGGAACTCAGCAGCACCAGGCCGCCATCACCGACCAGCTTGAAGGTGCCGAAATAAGCGGCACCGTTGATATTGCCAGCGCTGGCGTAATTAACGGCGTTCCAGCTGGTACCGTCAAGGCTTGAGTAAACGGCGCCGCCTGTGCCGGCCGCCACAAAAGTCGATACCGATGTCGCGCTTGCGGTCAAGGTGGTGGCGCCGTAGGTGACGCTGCGCAAATTGTTGCCGCCGCTGATGGCGCTGGCAGCACTCCAGGTGGCGCCGGCCAGTCTCGGTGTCGCTGCAACCGGCGTAGCGCCCGGACCGCCCGGACCGCCGTTGGTTCTGGCATTGACCGAAAACGAATAACTCGCGCCATTGGCCAAGCCGGTCACCACGAAGGGCGAGCTGACCTTGAGCAGCACATTGCCGCCTGGCAGACCAAACCAACTCTGCATCGATGCGGTGGTTGCGGGAACCAGGCTGCTGGGTCCAAAAAACAGCCAATACTCGACGCCGTCGTTCATGTCCCAGGTGACCGTAACGCCTGATTCGTTGGCGCTGACTGCAAGCCCGGTCGGAGCGGGTGCCGGTGCGTCATTGCCACAGGCCACTGTCATCAGGGCGGCAAACAGGGTGGCGACGAACAACTTGAAAAAGCGCAGAGTCATAAATGGATCCAAATCAGAGCTGGTTTCGATTATCGAATATTTTTGCCGGGCTGCTGTCGCAACCTCTGGCCAGGCCGATCAGAAGCGTTCATGCGGCTGCAAATAGCGCCAATGCCCGACTGGCAGATGACCCATGGCGACGCGCGCGATGCGGATCCGTTTCATGGCCAGAATCTTCAGCTTGACCCGCTGGCACAGATAAGCCAGCAGACCCGGATGCGTGCCTTTGACGGCAAAACGCAGCTTGCAGCTTTGCTCATTGGCGCTGTTGACACTGACCCGCACGCGTGGCAGCGGTTGCCCCTCAGAACTCAGGCCCTGGTTCAGCCGATCCAGCGCATCAGCTGTCACCTGGCCCTCGATGTCGACGATGACTTCATGCTCCAGCTGGCTGGCGTCGTCGCTCAACTTGCGTGCCACACGCCAGTCCTGGCTAAACACCAGCAGCCCGCTGGCGTCGGCCTCCAGTGCGACCAATGAAGTCAGTGCTTTGAGATGCCGCTTCAAAGGCCGGATGCCCGAGGCATCGTTGGCATCATGCAGGGCAGGGTCAAGCAAGGCCAGTGCGGCGTCACCATCGGGGCAGCCGGGTGGTTTGTGCAGCAGCAGGGTGACCGCTGTGTCAGAGATCAGACTAGCGTCCTTGTCGATTTCCACCTTCTGTCGCAGCACCCTGAATTGGGGTTCCTCCACCACCACGCCATCGACCCGGACCCAGCCGCCTTCGATGTACTGCTCGGCTTCACGACGCGAGCAGGGCAGCATCGCCGCGACGCGTTTTGCAAGCCGTTGGTCCATCTGTGCGGGAGCGTCAGGCATCAGGAAATACCGGATTCAAGGCGCGCCACATGGGCCATCAGCGAGCGTTTGGCGACCGGCCACAAGCGCTCAGGTACATCGTCATAAGCCTGCGTCACCCAGTCGTCCAGCGTCCCCAGCGGCTGCGCCTGCATCACCTGCAGGATCTTGGCTTCACGCTGCAGGCGATGGGCCCTCAGGCGTGCAATAGCGGCGCCAGCTTCGCCGTCATAGCCGCCAATGACGTGGCCATGCGCCGGCAGGATGAACTCGATCGGGTGCAGTGCGCAGGCCGCACTCAGGCGGTCGAGGGACTCAAGGTAGAGCGTCATGTCGCCATCCGGCGGGTCGATGACGGTCGTGCTGCCGCTCAGGATGTGGTCACCGCTGAATAACAGGCCATCTTCCAGCAATACCAGGCACAGGTGGTTGGCGGCGTGACCGGGCGTGTAGATAACCTTCAGGGTATGCGTGACGGCGCCATCCGCCGCCGGGCCGGTCAGCGCCAGCAATTCCCCGTCCTGCAGCGAACGGTCAGGTTGAAATTGGCTGTGCTGGCGCGCCGTCGGGGCCGAGGGCAATCCCAGGATCGGCGGTTTGGACGCGCACAAGGCCTGCAAAGGTCGGGCGCCAGGCGAATGATCCGGGTGTGAATGGCTGCAGACAATCATGCGGATGTCGCCCGCTGCTGCGCGCCACAGTTTTTCCAGATGCTCGGAGTCGGCCGGACCCGGGTCGATGGCGATATAGCCGGTGCCTGGATCGCCCACCAGATAGCTGTTGGTGCCGGGACCGGTCATGGCACCCGGATTGGGCGCGGTCAGGCGCAGCACGTTTTTCAGCAGCGCGACCGGTGTTTCGGACTGCCAGTCCAGAGCATGCACGATCTGTCCGTCCGGGCAGACCAGGGCCAGTTCGCCAAAAGGGAGATCGTGTTCCATAAAGCGTGCCTCTCGACCGCCCAGCAAGCCGGCTCTTGGGCAACAGGTCCAAAGCGGTTGCTCGGTTGCGGCACAGGCCCGCAACACCGCCTCCACGCTGGCGTAGTCGAGCAAGTGCTCCAGCGTA
>JBBQZA010000143.1:0-9603 GCA_038208175.1 Burkholderiales bacterium | reverse complement strand
GGACGGTCGCCTGACCTATGCCGAAGACACCGCCGCCCTGCGCGAGCCGCGCGTGGTGTGTTCCATGGGGCTCATTGCTGGATCAATAACGAACAATTAACGACATAGTTAACAACATTAAGATTTATACAGTCCATTGATTTGTTTGTGACTTTTTCTAAAACAGACAAAGTTAAGAACAAAAACGAACATTAACCCCATGGCCAAACTCGATTTCCTCAGCTTCGAAAAGCATCTGTCTGCCTTTGACTTTGCAAGGCTCTTCATCGACGTGCTGGGCTGGAACAAACCCCAGGCTGAACGCGACTGGCAGCCTGACACAGCGGGCGAAACAAGCTTTGCGCGCCGCACTGTGGCCGAGTTGGGTGGTGTCGTTGCCATTCAGGTGGTGGTCAATGGCGGCTGGCCCGACGAGGCGCAACGCCTGCGCGTGTGGAAGCACATTGCCCACAGCCACGCGGAGAACCTGCTGATCTTCACCGACAGCCAAAACAAAGCCAGCCAGAGCCAGTGGTATTGGGTCAAGCGCGACAAGCACCCCGAGACCGGCAAACCCCGGCTCACGGCACGCCGCCATGAATACTTCAAAGGCCAGCCGGTGGACCTGTTTGCCAACAAGCTGCAAGCCATGGTGGTGGAACTGGCCGAGCTGGACGCCACCGGGCGGCTGCCCGTGCTGGAAGCGGCACGCCGCATTGCTAGCGCGCTGGATGTTGAAAAGACCACCAAGAAATTCTTCGCCGCCTACGAGCAACAGCACCTGGAATTGCTGGCGCATATTCAGGGCATAGACAACGAGCGCGACAAACGCTGGTACGCCAGCGTACTGCTCAACCGCCTGATGTTTGTCTGGTTCATGCAGAAGAAGTTTTTTCTCAGTGGTGGCGATGCTGACTATCTGCGCACCAAGCTGGCACAGAGCCAACAACGCGGAGCGAATCGTTTCTTTGGCGAGTTCCTCAACGCTTTGTTCTTTGAAGCCTTCGCCAAGCCGGAAGCCGATCGCAGCAAAGAGGCAATAGCGCTGACCGGGCAAATACCGTATCTGAACGGCGGCCTGTTTCTACACCACAAGCTCGAACTGGACGCCGACCACGCACCCCGCGTCGGCAAGACCTTGCAGGTGGCCGACGCCGCTTTCGAAGGCATCTTTGCATTGTTTGCCAGCTTCACCTGGCACCTGGACGACACGCCCGGTGGCGATGCCGATGAGATCAACCCCGACGTGCTGGGCTACATCTTTGAGAAGTACATCAACCAGAAAGCCTTTGGCGCCTACTACACCCGGCCCGAGATCACCGGCTACCTGGCCGAGCGCAGCATTCACAAGCTGATTCTGGAGCGCGTGCATGAACCCGCCATGCCCGAGTTGGGATTGAAAGAAATCAAGTTCGACACTGTGGCCGACCTGCTGGCGCGCATGGATGCACGCACCGCCCTGAAACTGGTAAACGAGGTGCTGCCCAGCATCACCATCCTCGACCCCGCAGTGGGTTCGGGCGCCTTTTTGGTGGCTGCGCTGAAAACCCTCATCAACGTCTATTACGCGGTGGTGGGCCGAGCTGAGATGGGCGCCAGCAGTGAACTGAAAAACTGGCTGACCCATATTCAAAAAGACCACCCCAGCGTTGGCTACTACATCAAGCGCCGCATCGTGTCCGACAACCTGCACGGCGTGGACATCATGGAAGAGGCGTGCGAGATTGCCAAGCTGCGCCTGTTTCTGGCCATGGTGTCGAGCGTGCGCAAAGTGCAAGATCTGGAGCCGCTGCCCAACATCGACTTCAATATCTTGCCCGGTAATTCACTGGTCGGCTTGATGCGGGTCGATGAGCATGAGTTCAACAGCAAGGAAGACGATTTTTTCAAGCCCAAGTACCGCGAGCTGGTGGCCGAGAAGAATCGCAAGCTCGACACCTACCGCCACGCCGCCGAGCAACTGGGCAAACACGTCAGCCTGCGCGGCCTGCGCGACGACATTGATACTGAAATGGCCCACGCCAACGGCGTGATGAACGAACTGTTGCGCGACCAGTTTGAAGCCCTGGGCGTCAAATTTGAAGAAGCCACCTGGGACGCCACCAAGAAGGCGCTGGGCAAGCCCAAAAAACGCCGCATTGAGCGCCGGGACATTGATGCCCAAACCCCCTTCCATTGGGGCTATGTCTTTGATGACATCGTGCAGCGGCGCGGCGGCTTTGACATTATCTTGGCCAACCCGCCGTGGGAAGTGTTCAAACCCCAGGCCAAGGAGTTTTTTGCCGAGCACTCGGATGTGGTCACCAAAAACAAGATGAGCATCAAGGAGTTTGAGAAGGAGGAAAGCAAGCTGATGCAAATCGCCGAGGTGCGGGCGGCGCGGCTGGCGTATGAAAGCCGGTTTCCGCATATCAACAAATATTTCCGCACCGCCCCGGAATACCGTCACCAAGTGGCCATGGTGGAGGGGAAAAAGATACCGGCCGACCTTAATCTCTACAAGCTCTTTCTGGAGCGCTGCTTTGAGCTGGTACGCCCCGGCGGCCATTGCGGCATCGTGATTCCCAGCGGCATCTATACCGACTTGGGTGCCAAAGGTTTGCGCGACATGCTGTTTGAGCAAACGCAGATTGAAGGCTTGTTTTGCTTTGAAAACCGCAAAACGATTTTTGAAGGTGTGGACAGCCGATTCAAGTTTGTCGTGCTGACGTTTGAGAAATCGACCCAGACCCGTTTGCAGCAAACGGGTGAAATGAACGCCAGCGCGCCGCCCGACGACCTGCTGGCGCCGCAGGCCGTAGAGGAAGCGAATGGCGGCGGAACGCAGCATTTTTCAGCCGCGTTTATGCGTGTTGATGTGAATGAACTGGCCCGCTTCCCCGACGAAGGCTCTATTCAAATGAACGTAGAGTTGATCAAGCGCCTCTCGCCCGATAGCCATTCGATGATGGAATTCAAGAGCACAGCGGATATTGCGATTGTTGAAAAAATGTTGCGCTTCCCGGCATTGAGTCAGCCTATTGCCGGGACCTGGAATCTGAAATTGACACGCGAGTTTCATATGACAGACGACGCGTTCCGGTTCAAAACTGAATCGGAAGCGGGTTGCCTGCCACTTTTCACGGGGAAAATGTTCTGGCAATTCGAGCCTACACAAGAGCATTCCGGTTACTGGATCAATGAAGCCGAGGGGCGAACCGTTTTGCTAAAGGGCCAGCCAGACAGCGGGCAGAAGATGGATTATCAAGGTTATCGTTGGCTGCACCGGCGAATTGCCCGCAACACGGATACCCGCACCTTGATTGCCACCATCACGGCGCCCAAAGTGTTTACCGAGATGAACAGCACGACGATGAATGTCGGCGCGACCGGCATGAATTTGATTGAAATGTGCGGCTGGTGCGCCATCTCGAATAGCTTTGTGCTGGACTGGATTCTGCGGCAGAGCGTGACGACGACGCTCAACATGTTTTATCTCTATCAGTTGCCAGTTCCGCGCCTGCGATCAACGGCTCCGAACTGCCAGCAGTTGGCCCATCGCGCCGCCCGCCTGATTTGCACCTCACCCGAATTCAACGACCTGGCCAAAGTCGTGGGTCTGAAAGGCAGCCACGACGGCGCGACCGACCCCGCCGAGCGCGCCCGCCTGCGCGCCGAACTCGATGGCCTGGTGGCGCACCTCTACGGCTTGACCGAAGCCGAGTTCGTCCACATTCTCGGCACCTTTCCGCTGGTGCCGCAGCCCGTCAAAGTGGCAGCGCACAATGCGTACCGGGATGTTCAAAGAGGGTTGCTTGCATGAAGCGGCAAGACGCCATTGCGTGCAGTTTCAAAAATACTTGGAGAAGTCATGGGCCTTGAAACCTTGACCGATGAAATAATCGCCGAACTACTGACCTGCCAAAAACGCGTTGAAAACCCACAAGCACATGCGCCGAGATTACCGGGTGGTAAGTGAGGACGGCGAGCATCGCTTCGCGCTGTTCACGCGCCAGAGCACCAAGATTACAGACGGCTTTAGCGCCGGCCTGCTGTGGCACGCCAAGACGGGGGAAGAAGTCATGCTGCTGCGCTGCAATGGCAGCGATCACGCGCACCCCAACACACTGGAGCGTGAGCGAATCGAGTTTCGCTGCCATGTGCATACGGCCACCGAGCGCTACATCCAGGCGAACCGCAAGGCCGAGGGTTACGCGCAAGAAACACAGGCGTATCAAACCGTTACGGGCGCGTTGCATTATCTGGTGCAGCATGCGAATATTCAGGGACTGAAAACTGATCTCGATACCGGCGTAGCGCATGCCCTTGATATGGGGTAGGCCGTGATGCTACCGTCTCGACACCCGACCGTGACCCTTGGGGCACGGGCGGGGGGCGCAGCGGTCGGCGTCTCGGGCAGGGGGCACCATGTCAAGGGTTGCGGGCAGCTTTTTGTCACTGTATTGGCTCCCCAATACGATCGACGCTTAGAACGCGGTGCGAGTTTTTGGAGTGCAAACCAAAATCATGTGCGGACTCAGTCCAGCGCAGAGTATGGCGAAGCCTTAGCTATTGTTACCCGCACCGACCTTAGAACGCACTCTTCGCGCCTTCGCAGCTGCTTTCTTTGGAGTTTTCGATTCGCCAGTCTTCTTTGTCGTCTCCATGTACGGCATTGGTCTAATTGCCGGGCTTGGATAGCCCATGCTGCTGACGAGAGTTCGACACCTCTCGAAAGCCAAATAGTAAAGAGGTTCGGTAAGTTGTCTCAAGAGGATCGCAGGCAAATCTTCCCCTTGCGGGCGACTAAACTCGATCAAGCAGCCGACCTCACAAGTCGCTGAAAAAGCAGTACTACCTTCTTCACCTTCCTTGGGCTTACCAGTAACCGTCAACTCGTACAAAAAATCGAGTTTATCGTCGCTGTCGGTTACTTGTGATATTTTGACCTTGCCAGAGTTTTGAAAGATGCCGCGAGGAGACATGCCAGACGGAATAAACCGCTCACATGCAGCCTTCACCGTTGCCAAATCCCTAACTTTGTACGTCAATGAATCGGTTGGTTGTTTTGCGTTTGCCAATCTTCGTTACCTCCAAAGCCAAAGGGCTGTTCTTCCTCAAAAGACATTTCCTTTGTCGTATTGCTCGTCTCAAACGATCCGGCATCCGCGATTGAACGACTGGTTGCCAGTTTTAGTTCGCATGCCTGTTTGACCCACTCATTAAGCTTGATGCCATGTAAGGCCGCACTAATAGCCATCCCGTAATGAAGATCTGCCCCAACCCGAACATTAAAGGTTCCCTTGCATGGCATTTCCGGTGCGTCACCCAGTTCGATGCACGTAGCTAAGTAGTCATCAACGGCCGCTTCAAACGCCTTCTTGAGATCACAAACGGCATCTACCCTGTAGCTAACGACATCTCTGATGAACATCAAATGCCCGTAGATAAATCCCTCATCGAAATCGATCTCAAAAGAACCGATGTGGCCTTTGTATTCTAAAAATTTCTTCATTTGATAATCCCCGCGTTATGCAGACCTTCAATGAGGTCTTCCTGCGCATATGCTTTAACAATATTTCCCGGGTGCGGTTGATGAATAAACACTTTGACTTTGGACTGCTTGTGCACGAATTTTCGACTGGCCCCATCGCCCTTCAACAGGATGAACTCGTACTGCTTCATCAAATTTACCGCTTCGTCCCATGTAAAGTCAGCACTCTTGGTGAGCAAGCGCTTCAAAAGCTTTTCTTTTCGACTCACTCAGAGAACCTCTTCGTTTGATGGATTATGCAACTATTTTTAGTTGCAGTCTGCCGATTTTAGTTCACCCCTACTACCTATGGGGATACGTAGAGCCTTCAAATACAAATAACAACATATGCTACATGGTCATTCTCGAGATGACTATCCCCTAAATGGGGGAGCGCACAGCAGACGGTCCTGTTTGAGGGACAAACATGAACATAGGAAATTTGGAGAGCACGCTTTGCCGCACCTTGTGCGCAAGCGTTAAGGCGCATCCGAGTGGCGAAGGCTTGTGGCGGGTGGACACGCCCTGGACCTTCCCTGACGGGGACGGCTATTCCATCTATATCTCACCTTCGCCCACTGGCGGTCTGCGCATCAGCGACCAGGGGCTGACTTTGATGCGTCTGAGCTATGAGAACGATCTAACGAAACTGCGTGATGGAACGCGCGGGCGCTTATTGACACAGGTATTGGCAGAGGCCGGGCTGCTGGAAGATGACGGTGAGTTTTTTCTGGACACCACGGCTGATGACCTTGGTGCCAATGTGCTGCGTCTGGGGCAGGCACTGACCCGCGTGCATGACCTGACGTTTTTGAATCGCGTGCGGGTGGAGAGCACGTTTTACGAAGACCTACGCGAAAAGCTGCATGCCCTGGTGGGCGAAGAGCGCTTGACGGAGAACTTCGTGGTGCCTGGGGTTGCCAACGCGCGTGACTACCCTGTGGACTATTTTGTATCGGGAGGCGCGACACCCCTGTATTTGTTTGGCGTGCCGAATCGGGACAAGGCACGTTTGGCCACCATCATCTTGCAACACCTGAATGGCTCGGGACATGAGTTCAATTCAATGATTGTGTTTCAGAACATGGCGGATATGCCGAGGCCTGACCTGAGTCGCCTGACCAACGCGGCCAACGACATGATTGATTCGCTGGATGCGACCGAAGACTTTCAGCGAAAACTGCTTAGGCGTGTGAACACCTGATAATTGGGCCGTAACAACACCCGCCACGCCTCTCAACGATGCGCACCCCGGCGGGTTTCTTTTTGGACACTCCAAACGCACGCAACGACTTGTAAGGGCTCGGGCAACTCCGGATCATTTCATTATCTTTAGGTCTGGATAATGAAACTGAAAAGCAAGGAATATCGTTATTTATCAATAACTTAGATAGGCGTTATTATCCAAACTCGCTTTTCAGTGCCTAAAAACTTGATAAAACTTGATTTTTCAAGCGTTTTCCCAGACAATCCACCGCCTATGCACAAAGTTATCCACGGTGAGTCCATCAAAGCCGCACTGGCGGCACGCGGATGGAGTCAGGAGCAATTGGCAAAGGCAATCGGCGAATCGCCTCAGTTGGTATCGCACTGGCTTCAGGGTAAACACTTTCCGCGCCCAGAGAAGCTCCTCAAGTTGGCAACCACGCTCATGCTCCGGTTTGACCAGTTGGTCATGCCTGATGCCAACCAGCCTGTCATTGCCTTCCGAAAAAAAGCGGGCTCAAAAACCACCGACGCACACATCGTCAAGGCCATGGCAATGGCGGCGCTGCTCAGGCCGTTGGTCGACTACTTGCCAGAGAGACGCGCGCTGCATATGTCGCTGCCCTCACCATCGACGGAATACGCGCCGCTACAAAACGCAGTGGCAGCAGTGAGGGAGAAGCTGGGCATTGGCAAGCAGGCAGTGTTGGCCTATGAACATCTGATCAGGGAGTTCAAGGACAACGACGCGCTGTTGGTGCCAACACTGTGGGGTGAAAAGCAGAACCACAAGAACGCGCTGCACATCTTGTTGCCAGACAAGAGCGTGACATTTGTGTACCTGAACCTCGACACGCACCTGGAAGATTTCAAGTTCTGGATGGCGCACGAGTTAGCACACGTCTACACACCGGAGCTGGCTGGCACCAATGAGGGCGAAGACTTTGCGGATGCCTTTGCCGGTGCGCTGCTGTTCCCCCAGGGCTGCGCCGAGGTAGCGTATGCGCAGGCGACTCAGACACACGGCGAGCAGGCGGTGATAAAGAACCTGTTGACGCATGCCGGCGAGCATTCCATTTCGCTTTACACGGTATTTCGCCAGGTACAGAACTTCGCACAGGCCAAAGGATTGCGCCCGTTGCAACTGACAGATGTTCAAATTCATGCGGTACGCAATAACCAACATAGTGGTTTGGTCAGCGAGGCTCTTTTTAAGCCACTGCCACCCAACGCCGAAGGATTGATTGCTGTCACGGCGAATTTGTTTTGTTCCGATTTTTTTGTCGCACTGAAGACATTATTGGTTGAGCGGGGAACAGGTCCAGGCTACTTGCAGCAGATTCTGGATATCGGGCTGCAGGACGCTACGGCGTTGCACCACGCACTTGTTGGTGGATCGCCACATTGACACTCGTTCTGCTCGATACGAACGCCTATCTCAGGCTGGCCAAGCGCATCCAGCCGCTGTTGGGCAAGAAGTTCGGGCAAAAAGACTACGTGTTGACTGTTCTTCGGGACGTGGAGGATGAGGTAAAGCGAAGCCCTCGGCTACGACACAACTACCCGTGGTTTGACGCTGCTAACTTGGCGAGTGAGCGGCTTGCCCATTCCCCGCGATTAAACGCCGAAGAAAAAGCCAAGCTGGCTGTGGCCACGAGCGTGCTGCACGGATTGATCCAGATGGACCCCGGTCGATTCATGACAAAAGGGCGTTCGCCGCCGTCACACACCGATTGCCGCGTGTTGGCGTTTGGGCAGATTCGTCCGGCCATCGTTGTCACAGATGACCTCGGCATGCATGAACTGGCTGCCATGGTCGGCATTGATATCTGGCACGGCCCCGAATTGATGAAAAAGATGTTGAGCGCGAAGCTGATTGGCAATGAACTGGTCCGTGAAATTTACACTGCCCTGGAGGCCAACGACGATATGACCTCGACCTGGGTGGAAGCCAAACACAGCGTCTTCGTCAAGATCTTCGGCAAGGCGCCGGGTTGACTGGCCCGCCTGTGAAACAACGGCACCCGAAGGTGCCGTTGCTTGTCTAAACCGCGGCCGCCGCCTTCACCTTCAGCCGCCAGGCATGCAGCAGCGGCTCGGTGTAGCCGCTGGGTTGCGCCAAGCCCTTGAAGACCAGATCACAGGCGGCCTGATAGGCCATCGAGGTTCCGAAGTGACCCGCCATCGGTTTGTACAGCGGGTCGCCGGCGTTTTGCTGGTCCACCACGGCGGCCATGCGCTCGAAGGTTTCTTGCACCTGCGCTCTGGTGACGACGCCATGGTGCAGCCAGTTGGCCATGTGCTGGCTGCTGATGCGCAGCGTGGCGCGGTCTTCAATCAGCGCGACGTTGTGGATGTCGGGCACCTTGGAGCAGCCAACGCCCTGATCGATCCAGCGCACCACATAACCCAGAATGCCCTGCGCGTTGTTGTCGAGCTCCTGCTGTTTCTCAAAGGCACTCCAGTTCAGGTTGCTGGCGACCGGGATCGTCAGCAGACCGTTCAGCAGGGCATCGCGCAACTTGTTGGCGTTGATATTTTCCAGTTCCTTTTGCACGTCTTTCACCCGCACCTGGTGGTAATGCAGCGCGTGCAGCGTGGCGCCGGTCGGACTCGGTACCCAGGCGGTGTTGGCACCGGCCCTCGGGTGTGCAATTTTTTGCTGCATCATGGCGGCCATGAGGTCGGGCATGGCCCACATGCCCTTGCCGATTTGTGCCCTGCCGCGCAGGCCGCAGGACAGGCCGACCAGCACATTGTTTTTCTCGTAGGCGGCAATCCAGGCGCTGGACTTCATATCACCCTTGCGGATCATCGGACCGGCCTGCATGGCGCTGTGCATCTCGTCGCCGGTGCGGTCCAGGAAGCCGGTGTTGATGAAGGCGACGCGGCTGCTGGCCGCTGCA
>JBBQZA010000142.1:0-9603 GCA_038208175.1 Burkholderiales bacterium | reverse complement strand
TTGTTTTTTTTTTTTGTGTGGTGTGTTTTGGGGGTTGTGTTTTTGTTTTGGGTTTTTTTTTTTCGGTTTCTTTGTTGGTTTTTTTGGTCGGTCGTGCGGGGGGGGGGGGGGGGGGGGGCCCCCCCCGCACAAGTGGGGAGTGCTTCACACTTGGGGCTGAGATGTTCAAAAATACTGATCATATTTTGACTGAAAATGGTCGTGCAACGCTTGTGCAAGGCACGAAAAGAACACCATTTGCCTCTGACGGTATGGCTTCATCTTTTATGCAGATGAGTAGGCGTCCAGAAGCGAAGAGTACTGACCCGAAGATCAAGGCAGAAAGAGAAGCGGCATGGGCAGCCTTTTTCAGAAAGCCTGATAGTGGCATCGTATCGCCTGAAGTATTGTCACGTTTTAGTAAAGCGATGGGACTTGAAGTGCGCCAAGGCAACTCGCAGTCCGGGGGGGCAAAAGGTGGCGTACCCATCGTCAAGCTGCCCGGCGGCAGCCCCGGTCCAACCGTTCCAAAACCAGAGGATGCGCAGAAAATTGTAGTTAGGCCCGGTGGCACTGAACCAAACAAGCCAGGTAACCCACTGCAGACTAAATAGTCAGCCTGCGTAGCGTAGTACGAGTTGGTAGGCTGAAGGTCTTTAGACCTCCGAAGATTAAGGGTCTGACTCAGATTGTCTGGGGCATGTTTGATAACAATTTGAGCGTGGTCTCTTTGCCCTGCTATTCGTTAGGTTTCACGGCAGATCAATTTTTAACGCAATTAACGAAGGAGTAAAAGATGAGAACTTTCCAAAAATCAATGTTTATGGTTGTGTTGGCTACGGTTTTTACAACGCTGGTACTTCCAAACAAGGCTAATGCCAAGTCGGTAGTTTGCGTGCATGGCGGTGGCTGCGTTTACAGCCTTCTCAGCTGTGAAGATCGCGAGTTTGAAATATATCGAAAAGGGGGATACCGCGGCAGCGGCACAGGCGTTGGTTGTGCAGATTACAAAATAGCAGGCAAACCTTCAGGTTCCGTTTTTTTGGATAGGGGAAACGGCGGCAGACCATCAATTACGAATGATGGCAAAAGAATCCCAATTGCTTCAGTGGCACTAGAGTCCTTTCTAGACAGCAAGATGAAAGAAGCAAAAACCATCAAAAAAGATGATCCCTCCAGGAAAATATTCGACGAAAAGTTCCGAAAAGAATTTGAAACACTTTTGAGCACAGATAAAGGAATATCGGAAGAAGGTGTTATCGCAATGAGCCGAAAACTAAATATTCCAATTCGCTGATACCAATAAAACCAAAGGGACCGAGTTCGGATTGTTTGGCGCATGTTTAAAAACAATGTGAACCTGACCCCCTTCACACGTCTTTCGACACTTTCAATAAAAGAGGAAATTACCATGAAAACTAAAATGCTCATCCGTGCGACCCTTACCGTCTCGGTGGCTGTCGGGGTGCTGGTGCTGGCGCTGATGCCCCGTACGGCGTTAGCCTCTGCTCTTATCTGTAACGGGAATGGCGGGTGCATAAATTACAGTGGAAGCTGCTCGTCATTGGGCGCGATGCCTTCGGGCTACACCTGCTTCTTCATGGCCCGCATTGCGTCAGCCCCGGTCCCCGGCCAGACCGTGGTCTCCATATCCAAGGATAGTGAGACCGCCCTGATGAAATTCGGAAAGGGTGGCAACAATCAGGCGCGGGAGGGATTTGAGGAGGCGTTCGACGCGGCCTTTCGAACCGGTAAGGTGATCAGCGGCAGCGAAGCCAAGACAGGGCCTAAGCCGCCGATTACCACTACGAACCCTCCAATTCCCGCGCAGTCCAACAACAACCGTATCCCGGTGTGCGGGCCAAACGAAAAACCGCCGTGCAACGACTTTGGGAAGCCTCGTTTCTAGGCGGTAGCTCTACTAGGGCACATTAGCTGCAGGCGTAATGCGTCGGATGTCTGTGACCCAAATAATTGTCACCAATGAAAAGTGGCTCGGTCATTCCCACCCTGGTTTTAGGATTGAAGGAACCGGAACCGGAACCGGATTGATTGGCGCATGTTCTAAAACAGTGTTCGCCAGGCCCCTTTCTTTGATCGCTACTACACACAATCCCGTGTGTGGCTGCTATTTCATTAGCTTAACCAGGCAAATAAGGGAAATCGAAATGAGTCATCAATATCGCTGCACTGCAAACATCGCAGGAAAAAAAGAAAACTGGTCGTTTACGAAGTCACGCTGGAGTTCCAACCTCGCCCGTGCGACCCTGTGCCTCGCAGTTGCAAGCGGAGTGCTCGCGCTAACGCCCCGGAATGCCGAAGCCATGATACACGTAAGTAATTCGACGGTGTATCCGAAGTGAAAGCGATCGAAACGGGAAGTATTAATTGACCAAATGGAGAAGAGTTCCATGAAAACCAAATACTCGTTCATTAGCATCAATGCTTGATGTTGCGAATGGTCAGCCTGCGCTTGGGTTGTGCACCATCAAGATTTCAAGCCATAGATTCGTACGCCCATTTCCATTTAACTTAAAAGGCAAGAATAATGAAGCTTTGGCTACTCACCTCATCGCTGGTTGTCGCCTTGCTGGCCATCTCGACCGCAGCAAACGCTGGAGCGAAAATCTATTATGCGGCCACATGTCACACGAACAGAGGCAACCTTCCGTCTGGGCAACCAGCGCCGGACTATTGCACCTGTGCGGGTAAGACAGCTTGCGTCGATTGTTCTTCGCATACCTGTTCACGGGATGCGGTTTTAAAGGCACCGGATGCAACGGTTGATGGCAAGCTCGTGCCCGAAAAGGGCAAGGTCGAAGCGAAGAAGCTCGATGGTGCCAGGGTCGACACCACACCAGTGTTGAAGAAATCAGACGGCTACGACGTGGGGATTCGCAAGACAGGCGAGAGTACTCTTGTGATCGGTCAGACCGCGACCTTCGTGCTGAGGCCCTACAACACCGGTCCTTCCGCCGTGGGCAGCTCGAGCGGCGTCGTCGTCACCGATGTGCTGCCGGCAAGCTTTACGACGCCGGTGACGGCAAACGGAAACCCGGGCTGGAACTGTTCGGTCTCGGGCGTTTCGGTGTCCTGCGCCTACACCGGCGGGCCGGTTGGCGCAGGCCAGGCGATGCCATGGATCACCATCACGGCGGTGGCGGCGAAATTGGGTGAAGGCAGGAACTGCGCGAAGATCACCATCGAAGTAGCGGTTGACACCAAACCGCTGGACAACGAGGGCTGTGTCTCTTTGACCGTCAGTCCGGTCGCGCCGAACCCCGTCCTCACCATCCGCAAGATCGTCATCCCGGGCAACGATCCAGGCAGGTTCAATCTCCTGCTCGATGGCATCGTCAGAGTGTCAGCCGTCGGCAACAACGCCAACAGCGGTGGCATCACTACGACCGCAGGCACACATGTCGTGAGCGAGACGGCGAGCCCTCCGACCAGCATGGCCAACTACACCGCGACTTTCAGCGGTGACTGCAATTCAGCCGGAAGCGTCACGCTGATCGCGGGAGACAATAAGACCTGTGTCATCACCAACCGGCGCATGCCAGATGTTCTGTCAGCGTCAGTTCCACTGGGGAATCTCAACGCCATCGAGCTTGCCACAATCAATCACGGCTCGTGGACTCAGGGTCCGGGCGTTTATACGTTCACCGTTTGTGCTGCGACTACGTGCAACATCAACGGCACGCCGGGCCAATCCGTCCCTGTGACAATTGAAGCGTGGGGTGGAGGCGGTGGCGGTGGTGGGGGTAGACCACATCATGATTTGCATGGAGGAACCGGCGGCGGAGCTGGCGGCGGCGGCGGGTATGGCAAGACGACTATTGCCGCGACAGTGCCTTCCAGCGGGATGGTTGTCTTGTCCATCGTCGTTGGGAATGGCGGAGGTCCAGGCGCTACTGGATCCGCGGTCGCTGGGGGACTGGACGGAGGATTCTCCGATGTCAGGTTCTATAGTTCGGCCGGTGCGCTGGTGCTGAAGGCCACTGGTGGCTTCGGAGGAAAGAAGCAGCATCAAAACGCCTCCACCGGAGGTGCCCCCGGCGTCGGCGGCACAGGTACCGTCAACAATTGGGCTGGCGGTGCGGGCGGAACTGGCGCTGTCGTAAGTGGCTGCAACGGTGGTGGCGGCGGACTGGGTGGTCCCGGTGGCGGACCGGGAAGGACTGGGCCTGGCTATGTAAACGACGGCGGCAACGGCGGTCATGGTGGCTATTTCAGGAGCCTAACTTTTCCAACGTGTCTCGCGGCCAGCGACAACTATGGAATGACACCCGGAGTTGTTGGCGGGAACGGCAGGGTCACACTTGTCTGGTGAACACTCGTCGCCTGCGCTATTTGCACATCTTTTGACAAAACCTCAACCGGAGATTCCAGAAAAGAATTAAAAGGGCCGGATTCGGATTGTTTGACGCATGTTTGAAAACAGCCGTTAGCCGCCAGACTGCGGCAGTCAGCAAAGAGCACCACACCGCCCCTGAATAGTCGCGCATCGGCAGCCCACAGGCATCACTTAATCAATAGGTTATGTCGGTAGAACGCATTTTGTGCCACATAACCATCATTGAAAACACCATGAAAAAGGAAACTATAAGTTTCGAATTTCATGATGTTGTGCTAGCATGGCGTTATGCTCAAGCGTCTTCATCTGCAACAAACTGTCGCTCGCTCGCTTGGCCGCTCGCGCGGTGTGGTGCTGGTTGGTCCGCGTCAATCGGGCAAAAGCACGCTGGCGCAAACGTTTCTGTCGCGCGACTCTCCCAATTACTTTGATCTGGAATACCCGCCGCATGCGCAACGACTGCGCGAGCCTGCGTTGACACTGGAGGGGGTGAAGGGTCTGGTAGTGATTGATGAAGTGCAGCGTCAACCCGGATTGTTTCCGTTGTTGCGCGTGCTGATGGATAAATCCGAGGCGCCGGGGCAGTTCCTGCTGCTTGGCAGTGCCTCGCCCAACTTACAACGCCAGGCCGGTGAATCATTGCTGGGGCGGATCGAGACGGTGGAGGTCAGTGGCTTTGATGTGCAGGAAGTCTGCGCGCAAACCGGGTCATGGCAGCCTGATGCCGTCAATCAGCTCTGGCTGCGTGGTGGTTTTCCTCGGGCCTATTTGGCCGCTACCGATGAGGACAGTTTTGTCTGGCGGCATCACGCCATCGCCAGCCATGTGCAACTTGATCTGCCCCAGTTCGGATTGAACGTGGCAGCGCCCGCCATGCTGCGGTTTTGGAATATGCTGGCGCACTACCATGGCCAGGTGTGGTCGGCGTCCAACCCGGCGCGCTCCATGGGTGTGTCTGAACCCACCATACGGCGCTATCTTGACTTGTTGACACAGACCATGATGGTCCGTCAATTGCAGCCCTGGCATGAAAACCTGGGCAAGCGTCAGGTCAAGGCACCCAAAATCTATTTTCGTGACACCGGTCTTCTGCATGCGCTGATGAACGTGCAAACCAGCGCGCAATTGGCGCTCCACCCGCAATCTGGCGCCAGTTGGGAAGGCTTTGCGCTGGAGCAGGTGCTGCGGCTGGCCAAGCCCGATAGCGCCTACTTTTGGGCCACGCATCAGAGTGCAGAACTTGACTTGTTGATGTTCAAAGGTAAGCAGCGCATCGGTGTCGAGTTCAAGCGCACCGATGCGCCTCACGTCACGCAGAGCATGCGCATCGCGCGGCAAGACCTCAAGCTCGATGCGCTTTATGTGGTGTACCCTGGCTTGCACCGCTACCCCTTGGCCGAAGGTATTGAGGCCGTGCCGCTATGGGCTTTGCTGATGCCTCCCAAGCCAAACTAACATTGGATGCTATCTCCGAAACATCCAGATGAAAGAATTGCAATGAACATTGCCGAAGAAGAACAGCTTCGAGGTGACACGCTGCAGGCGGGTTCTTTGGCCATGGCCACGCTCACGGCAAGCCTGGCCAGCTGTGGCGGAGGTGGCAGCGCCAGCACGCCGATCGCGACACCTCCAGCACCTGCGCCCTCGCCTTATGCGCAAGCCAGCAGATTCCTCTCGCAAGCGACGCTGGGGTTTTCGCGCTCGGAGTTGAATGCGCTGGTGCAGTCCAAGTCTTACAGCGGATGGATCGATGCGCAGTTTGCCGCACCTTCCAGTCAGGGCCACTACGACTGGCTGGTCGCCAAGGGATACAACGCGGCCACCAACATCAACAACGCATCCGGTCTTGACAACACGATCTGGCGCAAGCTGATCGTCGGCTCCGACCCCTTGCGGCAACGCGTCGTGCTGGCGCTTTCGGAACTCTGCGTCGTGTCCGTATTGGGGATCAACGCCTCCTGGCGCCAGTTTTCGGTCGCGAACTATCTGGACATTCTGGAAGCCAACGTCTTTGGCAATTACCGTACTTTGCTCGAACAGATCAGCCTGAGTCCGGCAATGGGCTACTACCTGACATTTCGGGGCAACGTCAAGGCCAATGCAAGCACCGGCAGCCAGCCTGACGAAAACTATGCGCGTGAGCTGATGCAGTTGTTCACCATCGGGCTGTTGCAACTCAATGCCGATGGCTCCGTCAAATCCAGCGGCGGCGCTGCCTCGGAAACCTATACCCAGGCCGATGTAAGTGGACTGGCCCGCGTCTTTACCGGCTGGGACCTCAATCTGTCCGGCCTGAGCAGCCCCTATCCGCCGGACATTCAGCGCCGACCGATGGTTCAGGTCGCAAGCCGCTACGAGACCGGCAACAAAGCTTTTTTGGGCGTCACCATCGCCGCTGGTAGCAGCGCGGAGCAGAGCCTGAAGATCGCTCTCGACACCTTGTTCAATCACCCGAATCTGCCAGTTTTTGTCGGCAAGCAGCTGATTCAGCGTCTGGTTACGAGCAACCCGAGCCCGGCCTACGTCACGCGGGTTGCCAGTGCTTTCGCTGACAACGGTGCCGGGGTTCGCGGTGACATGAAGTCCCTCATCAAGGCCATTTTGCTGGACTCGGAAGCCCGTGACGACACTGTTGCCAGTGGCCTAAGCTACGGAAAGTTGCGTGAACCGGTGGTCCGCTTTCTGAACTGGGCCAGAACCTATGCTGCAAGCTCTGCTTCTGACGCCTGGGCGATTGGTGATTTGTCTGATCCCGCAGCCAAATTGGGGCAGAGCCCAATGCGATCAGGCTCGGTCTTCAACTTTTTCAGGCCTGGCTATGTGCCCCCCAATACAGCGCTATCGGCACAAGGCCTGACCGCTCCTGAACTCCAGATCACGACCGAGTCGTCGGTGGCTGGCTACGTGAATTTCATGCAACGAGCCATCAGTGGCCTGGGTGTTGGAGACCTCAAAGCGGACTACAGTGCTTTGCTTGCTCTGGCTGGCGATTCGGCCAGTCTGCTCCTTGAGATCAACCAGGTTCTTGTCGGCAGCCAGCTTTCAACTGCTACGCTGGGCCTGATACAGAGCGCCATCGACACCCTCAGCGCCAGCACCGATGCCGGAAAACTCAACCGGATTTATGCGGCTCTGACCTTGTTCATGGCCTCGCCCGAATACATCACGCAAAAGTAGAGGCAAAGCAGCATGAACCACTTTCCCTCCATAGCCCCTGACAACGCTTCGCGCCGCGCCTTTCTCAAGCGCGCCGGTGCCGTCTCGATGGTCGCCAGCGCAAGCCCGTGGGCGCTCAGCCTGGCCGCCATGGGAGAAGCCGCAGCGGCAACGGCCAGCGACTACAAAGCGCTGGTTTGTGTCTTTCTGTACGGCGGCAACGACTACGCCAATACCTTGCTGCCCTACGATCTGGCCAGCTACAACGCGCAAAACAGTCTGCGCGCCAACCTGGCGATTGACCGCAATACACTGGCTTCGACCGTGCTCAACCCGGCCACAGCGCTGGCCAACGGACGTCAATATGCTCTGGCGCCCGGTCTGAGCGCGCTGCTGCCGATCTTCGATGTGGGCAGCCTGGCCGTGCTGCTGAACATTGGAACACTGGTTCAACCTACATCGAAATTGCAATTCAGCAAGCAGTCGGTTCCGCTGCCGCCAAAATTGTTTTCACACAACGATCAGCAGTCGTTCTGGCAAAGCTCTTCGCCGGAAGGCGCTGCCTCGGGCTGGGGCGGTCGCATGGGAGATCTGTTTGCGGCGGGCAACAGCAATGCCACCTTCACCTGCATCAGCGTCTCGGGAAACGCGGTTTACCTGGCCGGCAAATCGGCCGTGCAGTACCAGGTCACGACCAGTGGGTCGGTTCCGGTCGCCGGAATCAAGAGTGCGCTGTTCGGCTCGACGGCCTGCTCCACCGCCTTGCTGAACCTGATGACCACGCCGCGAGCGCACTTTCTTGACAATGAATACGCCAGGGTTGGAAAACGCTCGATTGACGCTAATGATCAGCTCACCAGTGCCTTGAGCGGCGTCACCCTGGGAACAGCGTTTCCCACCGGCAACAACCTGGCCGATCAGCTCAAAATGGTCGCCCGTTTGATTGCCGCCCGCAACACACTGGGTGCCAAGCGGCAGGTGTTCTTTGTCTCCATCGGTGGCTTCGACACCCACGACAGGTTGCTCAATGTGCATCCCGGATTGATGGCTAGCGTCGGCAATGCAGTGTCAGCTTTTTATCAATCGACAGTGGATCTGGGCATCGCCAATCAGGTGACGACTTTCACGGCGTCTGATTTTGGCCGGACGCTGGTCAGCAACAACGAGGGTTCAGACCACGGCTGGGGCAGCATGCACGTCGTCATGGGAGGAAGCGTCAAGGGAAAGTCTTTTGTCGGCACGCCTCCGGTCATCGCCAACGGCGGCCCCGACGACGTCGGTCAGGGAAGGCTTTTGCCCAGTCTGGCGGTTGATCAGCTCGGCGCAACCCTGGCGACCTGGTTTGGCGTCTCGGCAAGCGATCAGGCGGCTATTCTTCCAAATCTGGCCAACTACAGCCAAAAGAATCTGGGCTTTCTGGCGTGAAAGGTGTTACCTGATTAAACGTTGATTTTATTGATTGTTCAATGTAATATTAAATTTTTCAAATATATGTTGAACATGACTCCAGCGGACCACATTTTTGAGCTTACCGAGAGTCAGAAGCGTCAGTACATCGATGCCGAAACGGTCTTTGTTGCATTGGCTCAGGCCAGGAAGTTGGCTGCCGAAGTTCGTGGTTCCATGATCTGGCGCGAGCTCAGGGGCACTCGAACCTTGATCCGCACCTCCGCGAAGGGGGGTCAAAAATCTCTCGGCCCGCATTCCGAGGGCACGCAAAAGCTGTTCGACAGTTTTATGACCCGAAAGTTGAGTGTTGAAGAACGTGTCAAGGGCCTCAAAGCGCAACTCGTTGTGCAACAGCGTCTCAACCGGGCGCACCGGGTGGGTCGTGTTCCCAACATTGTGGTGGGCGTCATCAAGGCCTTTGAAAATGCCGGTCTGCAAGACCACTTCATGGTGGTGGGCACGCATGCCCTGTACGCCTATGAGTTGGCGGCTGGCGTCCGGATTGCAGGGCAGGCCATGGCCACACGAGACGTTGACATGCTGTTTGACACGCGCAAACGTTTGGCGTTCTTTACCGCCATGAAGAAGCTCGACAGTTCACTGATCGGTCTGCTCCGAAAGGTCGACCCCACCTTTGAGATCGTTGCCGATCAACATTACAC
>JBBQZA010000141.1:0-9676 GCA_038208175.1 Burkholderiales bacterium | reverse complement strand
ATGGTGACCATGTTGCCGGCGTTGACCGAGGGTGTGACGGTCAGGCTGACACCGGTATCCTTGTACTGGATGCTGCTGGTGACGTTATTGGTGGTGCTGCCACCGAGAATGGTGGTCTCGCCCACCTTGATCGGCTGCTGCGTGCCTACAGCAATGCTGGCAGTGTGGTTGTCAAGCACCATCAGCGACGGGTTGGAGATAACTTTGACCAGCGATTTGTCGGCCAATGCATTGAGCACCGCGCGCACGTCGCCCAGCGCATTTGTCAGGGTGTAGGAGAAGCCTGCTGGCGTGGCGCCAAAGACGGCTCCAGCCACCGTGGTGAACGCGCCGGCGCCACTGAGCCCGCCGCCGCGCGCTTTGTCCGTAAAGGCCCATTGCAGACCGTACTGCAGGTCATCGGTCAAACTGACTTCGATGATGCTGGCCTCGATCAGCACCTGGGTCGGCGGGACATCCAGGCGCTTTAACGTGGCTTCGATTCTTTCGAATTCTTTGCGGGAACCAAAAACCAGCACGACGTTGTTGATTTCATCAGCCATAACACGCAGACCGGCGTTAAGGGTCAGGGTAGTCAGGCCGCTGCCCTGCAAAGCACTGGTACCGCCTGGCCTGTTACCTGCAGCGCCGACTGCAGTGCCCATACTCGCATTGCTGAATCCGGTGGTGGACGCAGTCGCTGTTTGCAGCCCCGGGGCAACGCCACTGCTGACTGGCTGGGCAGGGGTGGCGTTGGCACCGCCAAAGAGACCATTTAGGACGTTGGCCAAGTGTTTGGCGTTGCCATTTTGCACCGGGTAAACATAGAGTTGCGCTTCGGCGGAGTTGCCGCCAGGTTGATCGAGCTTTTCGATCCAGCGGCGTGCTTCGTCGAGATAGGCAGCGCGCGGCGTGACGACCATCACGCTGTTGATTCTTTCAATGGGCAGAATGCGCAGGGTGCTGTAAACGGAAACCGGGGTCGTTGGAACGGCACCAGCGGGATTTGCCGCGGGTGCGCCTCCTGCGCTTGCGGATGCGCCGCCTGCGCCGAGCAAGCGCAGGGCAGCTTCGACTTCGCCTACAGTCACATGCTTGAGCGGAAAGACACCCACCGACATGCCTTGCAGCATGTCCACATCGAATGTGGCCACGATATCGAGCCAGCCTTCAGCCTGGGTCCGGGTACCGATGAGGACAAGAAGGTTGCGTGCGTTGTCCACACGCACGATGGCCTCAGGAGGTGCCATGGGTCGCAGAATGCTGGCCATCTCGGCAGCGCCAATGTATTTCAGGGGCACCACGATAGCGCCGTAACCCGGCGGCAAGGGGGCGCCGCTGGCTTGTCGGATGGCGGGCACAATGCCTTTGATGGCTTCAGGGCGGCCAATGTGATAAACACCTCTTGAGTCGCGCGCCATCTGCAGGCCGTTGGCCTGCAGTGCAGCCTCCAGCAACAGCATGGCATGGTCGGGCGATACGTCGGCTTGTGTCGCCAGGGTCACGGTGCCGTTGATGGGTGGGTGGATAACGTAGTCGACCTTGGCAATCTCGCGCAAGACCAGGCTGACGACATCGGCCAGAGGAGCTTCCTCAAACTTGAGACCGGCTGCTGGACCCGTGACCTGACCCTTGTTACTGGCCGGAGCCAGCACCTGGTCGTTACCACGAATGACGCGCGCCTGTTCCTCTGCCAAAGACGTGTTGCTGGCCTGAGCGTGCACGCCCATGGCGCCAACAGCAAGGCAGATAAGAACAATTTTTGCTAGGAATGTCATGAATGAGTCAGTCCAATTCAACGGTCATTGTTATTCGGTAAGAGGCGGCAAGCCTCTGGAAGCCCTGAGTTCGTTGCGCCGGCGCAACCGTTCACGCGTTTCATCTTGCGTCTTTTGGTCGAGCGGTACCGGGCTGCCAAATACGCTTGCCTGAGCAGCCGGCGGATTCCCGGCTGCCGCGGCAACCGGCGCGACGGCGGTATCGAGACGCGCATAGGCCAAACGGATCTGTCGGTTCTCCGGGCCTTGGGTAAATGTGACATCTCTGCCATCTATGCTCTTCAGAGTCCATGGGCCGATGTTTTCATTGATCTTGACACGGCGCAGCGTGCCATCAACGCGCGCCAGAATGCCCGCGTTCACACCCGAAAAGATACCATGGATTTGGATATTGGCCAAAGGATCGGGCGGCGGTGCCAGAGTCGCCGCGGGCGGCGGCGGTGGCGGTCTGCGGTCAGGCGCGAAGAGCGGGCGCTCCACGATGGAGGCAAAGGGGGTCGGGTCGACGGCACTTGTCTGCGACGCAGCAACAGCCCCCTTGATGTCGGGTGCCAGTGGCTTTGGCGCAACCCAGACCAAACTGCGCATTTGGGCGTGCTCATCAAACCACATCCAGGCCAGACCAGCGGCCAGCAACAGCGACAACAGCAGCAGCAAGCGCAATGGTCCAAAGCGCAAGGGCGAAAAATTCATGAACGTATCCGCAGTACAAAAAAATTGAACTGCGCACCAAGACGCTGGTTGCTGGCGGGTCTGACGACGCCGATGGTCTGCAGCAAAAGATTGTCGACCAGCACAATAGGGGTCTGACGTGTCAGCATTAACAGCGAATTCTGGATTCCTGCCATATCGCCTTCGACACGCAAGTTGATCGGAATCAGATCGAATTTGCTTTCCTCCTTGGAGGGAGGAAGAACCTGGATGCTGATAATGTCAAGCTTGCTTTCCGCAAACAGGCTTCGAATGCGTTGCTGGGCATCGTTACCGGCCTGGGTCACGTCCTGACTCGCAGGGTAGGTCAGACGAGCCAATTGTTCACTGGCCTGCAGGCTCAGTGCTTTCACGTCAGCCTGGTGCGCCAACAGGCCGGCAAGGCGGGCATAACGCGGCTCCAGGTCGGACAGATGGCTCTGGATACGCTGATGCTGGGTCCACACATAGATGCCCGCTCCTGCCAGCGGCAACAGCAGAGCCAATACGGTCAGCGCTTGGAGCCAGGCAATGCGGGTGAAACGATACTTTCTCATGGGGCTGGCTTTGATCGTGCCGGGTCGAGCATGAATTCAATGGTGAACGATTCGCGTGGTGCGCCCAGAGGTTTAGTGGCCGCTATCGGTGCTTTGACATCACGCAGGCCTGCTGTGCCACCGAGTTGTTTCATGAGGGATGCTGCGTTGGCGGTCTGTCCCGTGATGCTGACTTTGGGCCCTTGAACTTGCAGGCTGAGCAGCGAAGTGTCGTCGGGCAGCGCCTCGGTGATGATTTTTAATACCGGTAGCGGTGCAACCATTTTGCGGCTGAGCAATTCCAGACTGGCAAGTTGCTCGATCATGCGAACCAGGGATTCGCGTTGCGAAATGACAGGCCCGGCTTTCTGCTGCAGGGCCTGCAGCGCCTGATCGGCTTGCTTTGACCTCAGGTAAAGTTTAACGCTTGGGCTAACGGCCATGACTGCGATCAACGTCAGTATCAACAAGGCCAGCGCGGCGCTCGCCCACCCTCCGGCCGCACTCTGACGCTGGCGGCGCACTTCGCCAAATCCAGGCAGTAGGACAAAGCCGGAGGCATTTAAACGTGCGGCCCATACCTCCGCGTCTTGCGACTGCAATTGAGGGTGAACCGCCAGTATGTGCTGGGCAATCAACTTGCGCGAGCTCAGGACGACGTGAACGCGAATCAGACTGCCGTCCTGGAGGCCGATTTCATGGGTCCAGGTGAGCTCGTCAGGTACAAATGGACTAAGGGACCGTATTTCAAGCACCAGTGCCGCCTGCAACTCGGCAGCCTGCAGTTTGGGCAAATCAAGGGTGCGGCGCAGCAGCAAATTTTCAGGTAGAAGCAACGCGTTGAATCGGGCGGAACGGGCGCCTCCTGCATCATGAAGGGGTGCGCTATGCAAGCTGCGGCTGAGGGCCTGTTCGCCGCTGGGCAAGTGCAGGCAGACCGCCGGCTGGGGCCAGAGCCACGACAAGACCGGCCATGCCAGCATGCCACGCCAGGCATTGAACAATTCGTGCCATAGAGCGCCCAGGTCGAGTCCGAAGAATCGGGCTTGAAAGTGCGGGTTGGGAGAGCGGGACATGCGCGTTGCGGGTCTAGATATCAGACTGAGCCACCTGCTGGATGGCTTGCCGGGTTCCGTAGACGCGCCAAGGTAGGCCAGAGCGCGGGTCGGCGCCCCAAAACACTTGCCACGTCTTTTGCATGCTGCCGCCATCAGGAAGACCGATCCGAACTTGAAGCTGCAGGCTACGCGATGAGGCCATTTCGATGAGTTCTGGTTTCAGAAAAGAGGTATCCATAAGCTTGGAATCGGCATTGCGGCCCGCCACCATAACCGCCGCCCGGTCAACATTGCCGCCGGTCAGAACTTCTAGCACAGCCACCGGGGCCAGCATAGGATTTACGCGCCCACCACCCTCCCTCAGGTCGGCTGTCACTAGGCGATTGATCTTAGCATAGAGGTCATAAGTCATGCCAGTCACCCGCAGCAGATCTTCAACGGCATCAAAGCCCTGTGCCGTTCCTTTTACGCCTTTGCTCTGGCGTAGCTCCACTGTGGCTTGTGCCAAGGCCTGGGCGGCAGACGGGTTCAGGCCGCCGCCATGACGGTACAGGTCCGCGAGGAGAACAACTGTTGCGTTGTTGATGTCAATCAGTCCGTTGAGAGGTTGTACCTTAACTTCAAACAGTTGCCGCTCGAATGTGACCGGGATATTCTGCAGAACGTGGCTCGGTTCCTTCTGCTGTGCATGCAGGTTCTGCAGTGCCAGCAAGATTGCCGCGTCGCCCAGGGCACTGGCGACCATGACGTGGCGCTGCAATCCAGCGCTTCGAGCTTCGCTGCGCACGGCCTGCACAATACCCGTAATGATCAGCCCCATGGCGGCAACCAGCCACAAAACCGCGATCAACGCCATGCCCTGCTGCGAAGTCCGGTGGCTCTTCATCGCGAGCCTCCACCAACGACGACGATGCTAAAACTGCTGTCGCTGTGCGGCAATGCGTGCAGGGCAATGATCCACTCGGGCCAGTCGCCCTGGGCGTCTGCGAAACGCAAACGCACTTGCTCGGGCAAACTATCGGCGATCGGCCAACCGTTTTGCCATCCTTGGGGCCAGGGTTCTGCCCTGTTTCGGCCCTCTGGCGGCAATCCCTGAGTTTGCACTTCCATCTGGCTGATGCCAGGGATGAGAACGCGGGCCTGCGCACCGGGCCAGTTCGTGAAGACGGCGTCCGGACTCCAGGGCGCAAAGCGCAGCACCAGTTCGCGGCCGGTGCCAGTGTCTTCGAGGCCAAGTCGAAAAAAATGCCGTCCTCCCAAGTCAGGCCTGGCGGGCATGATGCCGACCCAGGACAAGCTGTCTGGCGTGGCCATGAATGGGACGATTTTTTTTCCGCTGGCGCCAGGCGCATCAAGCGTTGCGGCAGAGACTCGACCAAGGGTTTGTTGCAGGAAGTTGCGTGCAACGCGAATCTCATCGAGCCGCTGCAATCGCTGATCAATCTTGCTCTCTGTTTGTGCCATCGTGCGCAGGGCTGATAGCAGACCCACCATGATGACCGACAACAAAGACATCACCACCAGCAGCTCGAGCAGGGTGAAGCCCCTGTGCGCGAAGGATCTGTTCGCGCTGCTCACTGAATCACCTCGGCGGGCTGGGGTTTTCTCTGCGGCAACAGGGTAATCACATCAAGCTGTCCAGGGCGCGAACCTGCGCTCCACTGAATTGAGAGCCGAATGCTGTGCAGCGGGATCACCTGTGCGCCGTTGACGCCACTGATGTGAGGGGCGCTGCGCACTTGCCATTTGAATCCCGCGCTTTCGCCCTCTTCATTCCATCCCGCTGCGCTTACGTTGGCGCGGCTTGCCAGCAATGACTCAGCCAGCCATGTCGCTTGCTGCTGCTGGGCAACGTCAGTCACATGACGCGCGCTGCCACCGGCGACCCGATACAACAAGCCCAAGGACATGGCCATGATGGCAAAGGCGACCAGCAGTTCCAGCAATGAAAACCCGCGCTGGCGGCGCATTTGCAGCGTAGCAGGCAGCTTCATCAGTTACGCGGCACTTGTGTGATCTGTCCAAACAGCCAGTCCACCCGCAGGCGAACACCGGCACCTGACGGACGTACCAGCTCAATGGTCCCGCCGGTCGAACCACCTTCTGGCAAGAACGCAATGGCTGCCAATGGGTTGCTGTCTGACGACTCTTTGCTACCGACGGTCGTTTTTACCTCCAGAGTGGGTGGCAGCGTCTTCAAGGGTTGACCCTCGAGACCGAATTGCCGATCCGAAAGATTGACATGGAAGGTGACAACCCGGCCATACGCCATGGCCTGCTGCCGGGCCTGTCGCAGATCAACCACCATGGCACGCACGGTGTCACGGTACTGGCTGACTTCACGCAGTCGATCAAATGCCGGGGGTACCAAAGCGACCAAAAGAGAACCAATGGCCAGCACGACCAGCAACTCGATCAGCGTAAAACCTAGCCAATGCCGCTTGGCCGAGCCGCCGATCCTGCTGTGCTGCGGCTCAGGGCTTGTTGCGAACGTCGGCGTTTTCACCTTCGCCGCCAGGGAGTCCATCGGCGCCCAAAGAAATGATTTCAATGCCGCCGTTGGCCGTCGGGCTGGTGTAAACATAGGGCTTGCCCCAGGGGTCGTTGGGCACGCCGCCCTTGAGGTAGGGGCCGTTCCAGCCGTTGGCGGAGGCCGGACGGCTGTTCAGTGCGTCAAGGCCTTCGGCCGTAGTGGGGTAACGTCCGACATCGAGCTTGAACAGTTCCAGAGATTTATCAAGGTCTGCAATTTGCACGGCGGCCGTCTTGGATTTGGCGCCCCCGAGCAGACCCAACACGCGCGGACCGACCAAGCCTGCCAGCATCGTCAAAATGGCAAGGACCACCAGCAACTCAATCAGCGTAAAGCCCTTAGGTCGCCGCCGCAGTTGTGACTTTTTGGTGTCGGATATAGGCATGAGAAATTTGAACCGGTTGACAAAAATTATAGGGCACTTACATACAAATAGGAACGTCTCAGTCCACGATGTAGCGTCGGCGCAGTCTGAGAAACGGCCGTTCAATGAAACGCATGCTGAGATAAGCGACCGGAATCATCGCCAGGAAGGCCAGCATGGAGACTGGCAGCGCCACATAGAAATTGGAAATATCGATCACATTGGCATGAATCCATTGGGCAAGGGCAAAGACGACAAAGAAATGCAGCAAATAGATCGAGTATGAATATTCTCCGAGTAGAACAAACAGTTTTGAAAGGACGCCCGTCTTGTGCGCAAAAGAGCCGTCGTACCATGCGATCAATGCAGCAAATGCGCCGCCCTCCAATGTCGGCAGAACAATCCACAGACGCGAGGGTGAGGGATAGGCGGGTCTTAGGTAGAACCCCCCATGGGCATCGAACCACCAGTACAAGGTGATGAATGCGGCCGCCACAAACGCCACCCGCGCATGGCGGCCTATGAAGTGCGCGCGACCGTGGTAGGCGATGAGCCCAAAAACAAACTGGTCGATTCGGCCGAAGATCGTCGCGTACGCCAGACTCTGCACCTCACCGGTCCAGGCGTGGTATGCGGTTCGCGCCAGCATGGCAAGGATCAGCAAACACCACAACCCTGGCTGCCAGCGCCGCACCAGCCACAACAACAAGGGCAGCAGCAAATAGAAATGAAGTTCGACCGTAATCGACCAGCCACCGTTGGGCCAGGTCGGCAGCACCAGGCCTTGCGGTAGGTCTCCCAGGTACGCAAAGGCGGCCTGGATATGGCCGCTGCGCAGTGCTTCAAGGGCCGCGTTGATCGCCATGACCAGCATCAGCAGCGGCATCAGTCTGAGCGCCCGATTCCAGAAGAACAGGGGATAGCTGACCCGTCTGCCATCAAGCAGTTTTGCAAACAGGTAGCCGCTCAGTGTCATGAAGAGGGCGACCCCAACATGCCCCTCGTCAAACAGGACCAACGGGCCCCAGAATGGGCTGCCTTCGAACGCTACTGGCGACCCGTGCTGCCCGTGCGTGAAGTGCCAGACAAAAACCAGCATGGCGGCGATGGCACGCACATGATCGAGTGCGACGTAGTGCTCGCCGGAACTGGCTTTCATGTCGCTTCCTGGACCAGGTGTTTCAAGTCGCCAGGTCGTTGACCGAGAGAATGCCCAGCATGATGGAAACGATGATGGCCGCAATGAGCAAGCCCAGCACCAGGATCAGCAAGGGCTCCAGCATGGTCAACCCACGCTTGATTCCAGTTTCAACATCGCGGTTGAAAATACGCGCCAGTTCAAGCAGCATGGGCCCCAGGCGGCCGGTTTCCTCACCGACTTTGATCAAATTGATGGCCAGCGGCTCGAAGACGCCGCTGGCTTTGAGGGCATCGACCATTTTGCCGCCACTTTTGACTTTCGGCACAACGCCTTCCAGCGCCTGACGCAGCCCGACATTGCCCACCGTCTGAGTCGCAATGCGCAGAGCCGAAAGCAGCGGCACACCGTTTCCAAGCAGGGTGCCCAGTGATCGCGAGAACAAGGTAAGGTTGTATTTGAGTATCAGCTTGCCCAACAGCGGCAGGCGCAGTGCGCGGGCCTGCCACCATTGACGCCCTGCAGGTGAACGCCACCACCCTCGCAGCAACCAGAACAGCAGAAACAGACCGAGGCCGATGAAGAGGCCATACTGCGTAAAGGCGTGTCCGATCGACATGATGATCCGGGTCGGAGTCGGCAGCGCGTCACCCATGCCTTTGAACAGGGTTTCAAACTGCGGCACCACGAAACCGAGCATGCCGATGATCGAAAGTAGCGCCACGACCAGCAGAATCGCCGGGTAGATGGCGGCCGAGACTATGCTGTCACGCAGCGCACGCAGGCGCTCAAGATGCTCCACCAGACGCTCCAGCACATCGCTGAGCTGACCGCTGGCTTCGCCCGAGCGGACCATGTTGATGTAGAAGTCGCCAAACTGCTGCGGATGGCGCGCCAGGGCGCGGCTCAGCGCCACACCACCCTTGACATCTTCAAGAAGGGTCCTGCTAAGGTTTTCCATTGCCGGCTTGGCGTTCATGCCAATCAAGACGCGCAGGGCATTGTCGAGTGCCAATCCGGCTTTGAGCATGATCGAGAGTTCACCGGTCATGACCAGAATATCGGCCTGGCTGATCGCGGTCGGTCTGAATAAGCCACTCCTGCGTGAGGGCTCAGGAGCCTCACTGGCAGCCAGCGCTGCGAGGCCGGTAGCCGCGCTGCCAGCGCCAACTTCTGTAATCTGAAGCGGAGTCAAACCCTGGGTTCGCAATTGCTGCATCGCCCGCGCCTGATTCACAGCCTGCAGGCGGCCTTCGACGATCTGGGAGTCGGCTTGCGCGGCCTGCCAGAGAAAGTCAGGCATCGCTGCTGTCCTCGGTCACGCGCAGCAGCTCGTCCAGGCTGGTGATGCCGACTGCAACTTTGCGCAGACCGTCTTCGTACAGCGTGTGCATGCCTGCGGCCGTGGCCTTGTTGTGCAGCGAAGCGGCGTCGAGGCCGTCAAGGATAGCGCGGCGCATGTTGTCGTCGATGAGGAGCAATTCATGGATGCCGCAACGCCCCATGTAACCGGTCTGGCGGCATTGCTCGCAGCCGACCGCCTTGTAAAGATGGGATGGAGCCAGCCCCATGCGCTGCAGGCCGCTGCTCAACTGCAAGG
>JBBQZA010000140.1:0-9712 GCA_038208175.1 Burkholderiales bacterium | reverse complement strand
ACACACTTTTTCCCCAACTAATCCCCCCTGACAACTCCCCCCCCCGGGGGGCGGTTGAGGTGAGGGTGGGTGTGAGTGGGTGAAAAAAAGGATATGGAGAGAAGAAGGAGAAAGTTGAATCACCAAGAGAAGTTGGATCGCCACCGCCCATCGGGCCTCGCGATGACGAAATTAGAGCTGCTCTCGCGATGACGAGGTTCATGGAAAAACTCACAATTGCCGCGCCAGCCGCGGGTCCAGCACGTCACGCAGCCCGTCGCCCACCATGTTGATGGCCAGCACCGTGGCGGCCAGCAGTAGGCCCGGGTACAGGATGATGTGGAAGGCGACGGCGACGAAGTTGCGGCCTTCCGCCATCATATTGCCCCAGCTCGGCGTCTGCGCCGGCACGCCAACACCCAGGAAAGAAAGCGAGGCTTCGATCAGTACTGCCGAGGCGGCGACAAAGGTGGCCTGCACGATCAGCGGCGCCACCATATTGGGCAGCACATGGCGCCACAGGATGACCGGCAGCCGCGTGCCGACGGCGTGCGCCGCTTCGACATACAGTTGTTCGCGCAGCGTCAGCGCCAGCGAGCGCACCAGGCGCACCACGCGCGGGATTTCCGGCACCGTGATGGCGACGATGACGGTCGTCAGGCTGGCACGGGTCACCGCCATCAGCGCAATCGCCAGCAGGATGCCGGGGATCGCCATCAGACCGTCCATGACCCGCATCACCGGGCCATCGGCCCAGCGCACGAAGCCGGCAAACAGGCCCAGCAACACGCCACCGAGCGTGGCCAGCACGGCCACCGTGAGCCCAACCACCATCGAGACGCGCCCGCCCCAGACGGCGCGGCTGAAGACGTCGCGGCCCAGCGCATCGGTGCCAAAGTAGTGCTCGGCCGAGATACCCTGGATGCGGGCGATCGGGTCGATGTCCTGCGGGTCGTGCGTTGCGATCCAGGGCGCTGCCAGCGACAACAGCGCCACCGCCACCAGCAGCAGTGCGCCCAGGATCAGCGTCGGGTTTTTGAACAGCCAGCGCCAGCGGTGTGGCGGCGCTGCAGAAAGCGTCAGGGTTGGCATGGTGGCGTCAATACTGGATGCGCGGGTCGAACAGGCGGTAGCTCAGGTCGATCAGCAGGTTGATCAGCACGTAGACGCCGGCCGATATCAGCAGCACACTCTGGATCACCGGGTAGTCGTGACGTTGCACCGAGTCGATTACCAGGCGACCGACGCCGGGCAGCGCGAACACGGTTTCGGTGACCACCACACCACCGATTAGCAGCGCGATGCCGACCCCCACCGTGGTGGCGATCGGAATGGCTGCGTTGCGCAGCGCGTGCCCGAGCACCGCCAGCACGCCCAGGCCCTTGGCGCGTGCGGTACGTATGTAGTCTTCCTGCAGCACTTCGAGCACGGTGGCGCGTGTCATGCGCGTGATCAGCGCGATGTACACCAGGGCCAGGTTCAGACACGGTAGCGCCAGGCTGCGCAGCCACGCTCCGACGCCTTCGGACAGGTGCACATAGCCTTGCACCGGGAACCATTCGAGCTGGACCGCGAAGGTGTAGATCAGCAGATAACCCACCAGAAAGATCGGCACCGAGAACGCGAGCACGGCGAACAGCATCACCAGACGGTCGATCCAGCTGCCGGCGCGGTAGGCCGCCAGCGTGCCCAGCGGCACGGCTACCAGCAGCGTCAGCGTCATGGTCAGCACGGCGATCGACGCCGTGGGTTCGAGCCGCTGCGCCAGCAGGGTAGACACCGGCACTTGGGTAAAGATCGAGGTGCCCAGATCACCGCTGAGCAGACGTCCTAACCAGAGCACGAACTGCTGCAACAGCGGCTGGTCCAGTCCCAGTGCCACGCGCAGCTTGACGATATCCTCCTCGGTTGCCAGGTCGCCGGCAATCAGCGCCGCCGGGTCGCCGGGCGAGAGGTGGATCAGCAGGAACACCACCACCGCCACCACTGCCATAACCGGCAGTGTCGCGAGCAGGCGGCGAATTAAATAGCTCATGTGGCAGTCACTTGTCGAGCACCCACACGTTGGGCATGCCGCCCCACATCCGGTCGGCGCCCTTGAGTTCCTTGCGCGCAGCAGCAGCAGGATAGAACTGCCCGAGGTTGATGTAGGGAATGGTCTCGAAGGCACGGCGCTGGAAGGCTTCCAGCAGTTGGCGGCGTTTTGCCGGCACGGTTTCGCGTATCCAGGCGGTGCGCAAATCGTCCAGCGCCTTGTCGCAAGGCCAGCCCGGAAGCGTGTTGCCGCAGGCGGCGCTCAGGTAGGTGCTGACGATGGGGCTGTTGATGGCGAACTCGTTGGCGACCGTGGCATAGGCGCTCCAGCCGCCGGATTCGGGTGCGTCGCGTTTGGCGCGGCGCGCGCCGATCGAAGCCCAGTCCATGGTCAGACCTTCGACGTTGAAACCGATGCTGCGCATGGTCTGCAGCATCGTCAGCGACAAGGCATTCAGATAGGGCACGTCGCTGGTCACCAGTAACACCACCTTTTCTCCCTTGTAACCGGCGTCAAGCAGCATCTGTCTGGCCTTGGCGATGTCTGCCGTGCGGTACGGCTCGGAACCCGCAGCCGTGTCGTTGGCGCTGCCGCAGATGAAATAGGTGGCGCAGTAGCTCATGCGCATGTCCAGCGGATAGCCCATTGCCGCATTGAAGCGCTCCTGGCTCACCGCCTTGAGCAGGGCCTGGCGTACCAACGGATTGTTGAAAGGCGGGTGCAGATGGTTCATGATCAATTGCGCCTGCTGGGCGCTGCCGGCCAGCAGCTTGACGTTGGGGTCGCTGCGCAGCGGCGTCACGTAGTCGGGTGGCACCTGCTCGATGTAATCGACTTCACCTTTCTTGAGCGCGGCAATCGAGCTGTTGGCATCCGGCAGATAAAACCATTCGACACGGTCGAAATTAGGCTTCTTGCTGCCGGACAATCCGCTGGCCGGTTCACTGCGCGCCAGGTAGTTCGGGTTCTTCACGAACACCACCTTGTTGCCCGGCACCCATTCGTCGCGCTTGAACAGGAACGGACCCGACCCAATGACTTCGTACAGCGGCGCGTTGGTCGGCATTTTCGCCAGCCGCTCGGGCATGACCACCGGCGGGAAGCCGGACGGCTTGGCCAGCGCGTCCAGCACCATGCCAAAGGGCTCCTTCAGAGTCAGGCGCAAGGTGCGGGCATCGATGACGCTCCATTCGGCGCCGGCCGCTTTCATGGCGGCGCCAAAGGTGTCGCGCAGGCTCCAGCGCTGCAGCGAGGCCACAGCATCGGCCGCAGTGACGACGCTGCCATCGGAAAACTTCAGGCCCGACCGCAAGGTGAAACTCCAGTCCTTGCCATCCTTTGAACTGCTGAACTTCTCCACCATTTGCGGCTTGGGCTGGCCCTGGGCGTCTTGTGCAAACAGCGTGTCGTACACCATGTAGCCGAAATTGCGCGTGATGTAGGCGGTGGTGAAGCTGGGGTCCAGTATCTTGACGTCGGCGTGGGCGACGAAGCGCAGCGTTTTTGTTTGTGTCTGTGTCGCTGCAGTGCCGTGCAATGCGGCCAGCAGGACAGCGCTGGCGAGCGCACAGCGAGTAAAAAAGTGTGTGGGTTTGCAGGTGGTATTCATGGTCAATTTCAGTGCAGGTTTCAACGACGTGTTGTGGGCAGCAGAACGGCGCTGGCGACATCGTCCAGCGGCCAGCGCGGGCGCGTGATATGGCGGTAGGGCAAGGTGGCCGTGTGCGGTGTTGCCGCACCCGGTGCGCCGACGTAGATGATGTGCGGCGTCAACCTGGAAAAGGCGGCGTGGAAATGCTGAGCCGACTTGACGACGATGATCGACTTGGCAGCCAGATCGCAACCGAGCTGAGTGAACACGTCGGTGCCCAGCGCCTGGTTGCGCAGTGTGGTCAAGACAATCTCGATGCCCTCGGCTTCGACCAGCGCGCAGTCACCCATCGGCGTTGCTGCACCCGCCAGGCCGGTCATGTGCAAGTCGGCTTTGAGCGCTTTGACGGTGCAGTCCAGATCCAGCGGTTGGCCGGAGAGCGGCCCGATCTTGCCGCCGACGCGCAGCATCAGGCGAGCGCCCAAGCCGGCATCGAAGGCGATGCGCGCCGCCACCGGGTCCCACATCGGGCCGACGGCTGCGTTCGTGATGTGGCGTTCGATCAGGCGCTGCAGGATGAAGGTCGAATCGCCAGGGGCGCCGCTACCGGGGTTGTCGGCGCGGTCGGCCAGCACCAAGGGTGTTTTGGCATTAAGCGCCAGCGCTTCATCAAGCGCCACGTCGATCTCCGGGTAGCGCACCGCCAACTGGTCGCGCATGGCGATCATCTCTGCCGCCAGTTGCAATGCCAGTGCGTCGGCGCGTGCCGCATCGCCGTCGGTATAAACCAGCACCTTGCTGCCCATGCCTGGCACATCGCCATGGGCGAAGCCCTGGCCGATGGAGATCGACAGGACGCCGTTCTTGCCCTCCATGGCCTGCACCCGGTCGATGAAACTGCGCGCCGGTTCGCGCGTGGTGTGAACCGGCACCACCATCCGGCAGTCGACCAGCGCCGCCACCGGATGGATGCGCCCGAGCACCTTGGCTTCGCACAAGGCGATCAGTTCGCGCGCCCGCTCCATCACATCGGTGTGCGGATACTCCTTCATGGACACCAGCACGTCGGCAATGTTGACCATGGCCTGCGTCAGGTGCATATGGGGGTCGAGCTCGGCGCCGACCACCGTGGTCGCTCCAGTGAGTGCGCGCACCCGCGCCAGCAGGTCGCCTTCGCAATCGTCGTAGCCGTCGGCCACCATGGCGCCGTGCAGTCCCAGCAGCACCAGGTCCAGCGGTAGCGCCGCGCGCAGGTCGCTCAGCAGCTCATCGCGCAGCGTTTCATAGGCCTCGCGCGTGGTGGTGCCGCTCGGCTGCGCGCCTGCCACCATGCCTTCGATCAGCGTCCAGCCCTTTTTCGCCGCCACTTCACGCGCCGCGCACAAAGGGCCGGAAAAGAAGGTCAACTCCTTCGGGTGCTGGCCGGCCCGAAAGTAGCCCCTGTCATGAAACGAGGCCAGGCCGGTGGGCATGGGCCCGAAGGTGTTGGTTTCGGTGGCGAGCGAAGCGCTGAAGACACGCATGAAGCTGGATTCTCCTGGGCAGGATGAGGGGCTTACTTGTCGAGCATCCAGAGCAGCGGGAGGCCGCCCCAGAGTTTCTCCGCGCCCTTGATTTCCTTGCGCGTTGCATAGGCTTGCGTGTACTGACCGACGCTGATGTAGGGAACAACCTCATAGGCGCGCCTCTGGAAAGCGTCCAGCAACTCCTTGCGCTTGGCCGGCACCGTTTCCTTGATCCAGGCGGCACGCAACTCGTCGAGTGGCTTGTCGCAGACCCAGCCCGGCAGGCCGTTGCCGCAGGCGGCACCCAGGTAAGCGCTGTTGATGGGCGAGTTGGCATCAAACTCACCCGCTACGGTGACATACATGTTCCAGCCGCCGGCGGCGGGCGCGTCGCGCTTGGCGCGGCGCGCGCCGATCGAGGCCCAGTCCATGGTTTGCATGTCCACGTTGATGCCGATGCTGCGAAGTGTCTGCGCAGCCATCAGGGCTTCAGCGTTGAGGTACGTGATGTCGCTGGGCACCAACAGAACCACCGTCTCGCCCTTGTAGCCGGCTTCCGCCAGCATCTGCTTGGCCTTGGCGACGTCGGGTGTGCGAAACGGCTCTGAGCCGGCCGCGGTCTCGTTGGGGCCGCCGCAGACAAAAAATGTTGCGCAATAAGTCACGCGCATATTCAGCGGATAGCCCATGGCGGCAATGAAACGCTCCTGGTTGACGGCCTTCAGCACGGCCTGGCGTACCTTGGGGTTGTCAAAAGGCGGATGCAACTGGTTCATGATCATCCATCCCTGGTACGCGCCACCGGACCCAATCTTGACGTTGGGGTCGCTGCGCAGCGGTGTGATGTAGTCGGCAGGCAATTGCTCGATGTAATCGACCTCGCCTTTTTTCAGGGCTGCCACCGCACTGTTGGAGTCCGGCAGGTAGAGCCATTCGATGCGGTCGAAGGCGCTCTTCTTGCCACCCGCCAGCGCACTGGCCGGCTCGGTACGCGGCACGTAATGCGGGTTCTTGACGAACACCACTTTGTTGCCGGGCACCCACTCGTCGCGTTTGAACATGTAGGGGCCCGAGCCCAGCACTTCTGTCAGCGGCGAGGTGGTCGGCATTTTGGCCAGCCGTTCGGGCATGATCACCGGCGGAAAGCCGGACGGTTTGGACATGCCTTCCAACACCATGCCAAACGGTTCCTTCAGCGTCAGCGTGAAGCTGCGCGCATCGACCGCCTTCCACTCGGGCGTGGCGACCGCCATGGCGCGACCGATGCTGTCGCGTGCGGTCCAGCGTTGCATGGAAGTTACCGCGTCGGCTGCTGTGACGGCACTGCCGTCGGAGAACTTGAGGCCGGGACGCAGCGTGAAGGTCCAGAGCTTGCCGTCTTTCGAAGTCGTGTACTTCTCCACCATCTGCGGTTTCGGCACACCATGAGCATCCAGGCCGAACGGCATGTCATAGACCATGTAGCCGAAATTGCGCGTGATGTAGGCGGTGGTGAAGGTCGGGTCCAGGATCTTCAAGTCGGCGTGGGCGACCATGCGAAAGGTCTTGCTTTGTGCCTGCGCTGCAAGGCTGGTCAAGCCGACGGCGCCGACCAGCAGCAATGAGGCCAGTGCGGCAAGCGTGGGGTGTTTCATCTTCGAGTCTCCATGGGTGTTGATAATGGCTGGGAAGGCAGTGTTCATGCGGTAACCGCGTCGATTGGCCATTTCGGGCGCTGCACTTTGCGGTAGGGCAGGGTCGAGAGGTCGAGCGTGACGGCACCGGGCGCCCCGGCATAGATCACGTGCCTGGCGACCCGAGAGAACGAAGCGTAGAAGTGCTGCGACGATTTGACGACGATGATCTTTTTGGCCGCCAGGTCGCAACCGAGCTGGGTGAAGAGATCGGTTCCCATAGCCTGGTTGCGCAAGGTGATAAGAACAATTTCAATGCCCTGGGCTTCGACCAGCGCGCAGTCGCCGAGCGCCAAAGGGGTGTTGGCCAGGCCAGTCATCACCATCTCGGGCTTCAGCGCCATGACCGTACATTCAAGATCGATCGGGTCACCCGACAGCGGGCCGATCTTGCCACCGATGCGCAGCATCAGGCGCGCGCCGACACCAGCATCGAAGGCGATGCGTGCGGCGATCGGGTCCCACAGCGGACCGATGGCTGCGTTCTTGATGCCGCGTTCGACCATGCGGCGCAGGATGAAAGTCGAGTCGCCGGAGGCGCCGCCACCCGGGTTGTCGGCGCCATCGGCCAACAGTACCGGGCCGCCGTCGAAAGCCAGCGCTTCATCCAGCGCGGCGTCGATGGCCGGGTAGCGCACCGTGAGCGCCGCGCGCATCGCGATCAGCTCGTCGGCCAGTTGGCGCGCCAGCGCTTGCGCCTTGGCCGGGTCGCCATCGGTGTAGACCAGTACCTTGGTTCCCATGTCCGGCACGTCGCCCCAGGCGAAGCCGTGCGAGATGGAAATGCAGAGCACGCCGTCTTTGCCTTCGAGCGACTGGATGCGATCAACAAAGCCGCGCGCCGGCTGGCGCGAAGTGTGCAGCGTGACAATCATCTCGCAGTCGACCACGGCGGCGACCGGTCGCAGCTTGCCCTGCACCTTGGCGGCGCACAGGTCCACCAGTTCGAGTCCACGTTCCAGCACGTCGGTGTGCGGGTATTCCTTGAACGCAATCAGCAGGTCGGCGTTGCTGACCATCGCCTCGGTCAAATGATTGTGCGGATCGAGCTCGGCACCGATCACGACCCCGGGTCCGACGATGTTGCGCACCCGCTCAAGCAGGTCGCCTTCACAGTCATCGTAGCCATCGGCCACCATGGCGCCGTGCAGACCCAGCAACACCATGTCCAGCGGCAGTGCCGCACGCAGGTCGGCCAGCAGTTCCTCGCGCAGGGTCTCGTAGGCATGGCGCGTGGTGGTGCCGCTGGGCTGGGCACCCGCCACCATGCCCTCATGCAGGTCCCAGCCGTGCTCCTTGCCGCGCAGGCGCGCCGCCCACAGCGGTCCCGAGAAGAAGGTCAGTTGGTCCGGATGCTGGCCGGCAGGGAAGTAGCCGCGGTCGCGGAACGAAGCCAGGCTGGTCGGCATCGGAGCAAAGGTGTTGGTTTCGGTGGCGAGAGAACCGCTAAAGACGCGCATGGTGTGGAGTGGTTAGTGTTTGGTTGAAAGACCTGGACGGACCGGGCTGAGCATGTCGGCACTCAGTCCAAAGGCTGCAATGCGCTCGGGCAGTGGCAGTCCGCGCGCCAGCGCGGCGCTGGCCTCGCCCATCGCGGCCGAGGTCTGTATGCCGTAGCCGCCTTGGGCGGCGACCCAGAAGAAGCCGCTCGCCAAGGGGTCGAAGCCGGCCACCAGGTCGCCGTCGGCCACGAAGGAGCGCAAGCCGGCCCAGGTCCGGGTCGGACGACGGATGGTCAGTGTGGTCATGTCCTGAATGCGGTCGATGGCCTGTGCAATGTCGATCTCCTCTGGCTGTACGTCTTGCGGCGGCACCGGGTCGGCATTGGCGGATGAGCCCAGCAGCATGCCGGCGTCGGGCTTGAAGTACCAGTCTTCGCTGATGCCAATGGTCAGCGGCCAGCGGGCGCAGGATAAGCCTGCCGGTGGCGCAAAGATGAGGGCCGAACGCCGCCGTGGTTGCAGACCCAGGGTGCGCACCCCGGCCAGCGCTGCCACCGCGTCAGCCCAGGCGCCGGCGGCGTTGAGGACCACAGGCGCTTCGTAGAGAAGCTCACCGGCCTGCACCTGCCACACATCATCTGAGCAACTTAGCGCCGTCACCTCGGCATTGCAGACCAGTGTTGCGTCGGCACGCCGCATGCCACGCAGATAACCCTGGTGCAGGGCATCGACGTCAATGTCAACTACGTCCGGCTCGAACACTGCGCCCAGCACTTTTTCGGCTCGCAGCACCGGTACCAGTGCACAGGCAGCGGCAGGGTCGAGCAATCTGGCGCTTTTCGAGATCGGTCGCAGGCTGTCCCAGTGCTCGGCCAGCGCAGCCTCTTCGCCCTGCGTGGCCACCATCATCGCACCACGCGGCGAGATCACCGCGTGTTCGCAAAAGCCGGCAGGCGGATCAAACAGAAAGGCGCGGCTGGCCATGGTGAGTGCGCGTACCTGAGGTGTGCCGTAGCTTTCCATGAAGATGGCCGCCGAGCGCCCGGTGGAGTGGTAGCCGGGCTGCGCTTCGCGTTCCAGCAGAATCACGCGACCGTGCGGCGCCAGCCAGTAGGCTGCCGAAGCGCCGGCGATGCCGCCGCCGATGATGATGAAGTCCGCCTGTTGGGGCATTTTGCAGTATCTTGATGGGGTGTCAACGTGCTCGGCAGGAGTTGCCAGTACGATCTAACATATTGCGTAAACTCGCGCTTCAGTTTAGCGTAATCAATTCGCAAGTCAGGAGAAATGAAATGAGCAAAACAATCGATTACTACTTTCCTCCACAAAGCCCCTGGAGCTACCTCGGTCATGCGCGGCTGGCGAAGATGGCGCAGGCACACAAGGCAACGGTCCGCGTTTTGCCGGCAGATTTTGGCAAGATCTTTGCGGTCTCGGGTGGCTTGCCGCTGAGCAAACGTGCGCCCCAGCGCCAGGCTTATCGGCTG
>JBBQZA010000139.1:0-9776 GCA_038208175.1 Burkholderiales bacterium | reverse complement strand
TTCAGTCGACGCTCCACCTTCACGCCCAGCCAGAGCGTTTCGGCATTGGCCAACTCGCTGTTGTTCAAGCGCCGCACATAGAACTGAGCGCGAACATAGTCACCTCTGTGAAACAGCAAGATCGCCAGGTTATAGGCCGTCACCGGGTTGCCGGCATCAAACTCGTAAGACTTAAGGAGACTTTGCTCACCGTCTGCCGACTGCCCGGCGCGCACCTGACATAAACCCTGCGCCCTGAAGGTCTTGGCCCGTTCCCCATATTGCGGATTGGCAAGGGCCTGAGAAAAGAGCTGCAGCGCCTGCGGGTATCTGGCCTGCTGACAGTAGAGCCAGCCCAGGTTGTGCATGATGTTTGAATCGCGCGGGCTCAGAGTCAACGCTCTCTTGAAGCTCTCCTCAGACAGGCGAAAGTCATTCAGACGCATGTAAATCAGACCACGCAGACTGTAGGCGTCGGCGTAATTGGGATCGGTCGAGAGGGACTGCTTGAGTTCGTCCAGCGCGATGTTGGTTTGCCCCTGTTCGAAATAGCCAACAGCAAGTTCAAGCCGGATACGGGCGCGCTTGCGTAATTCCGGCTCATCGGAATCGGTCACGATCTCGCCATCGCCGTCGGTCGACATCGAATCGTTCATTTTCGACGCACAGCCCGAAATTCCTGTCAGCGCCACGATGGCCAGACAGGCATAAAGAAACCAGTGTCGGGTACAGCGCCATGCCGACTCATTCTTGTTCATGCTTCAAGTCTCCTTGACGGTCCGATTAAGCACTGAAATCGGCTTCAGCATCACAGTGCGCTGACGCGCAATACGCTCGCCTACTCGCGTTCGGTCCATCACATCGCCTGCCAATTGGCCGCACGCAGCATCAATATCGTCGCCTCGCGTCTTGCGAATAGTCGTAACCATACCAGCCTCCGTCAGAATCCGGGCAAAGGTCTGAATTTGTCCGGCTGAAGATCGCTCCAGACCGGATTCAGGAAAGGGATTGAACGGAATCAAATTGAATTTGCACCAGCCATTGCGGCTTGAATTCTGCCGTACCAAATCGACCAATTGACGTGCATGTTCCGCTTGGTCATTGACATCCTTCAGCATGCAATATTCAAAAGTGATGAAATCGCGCGGTGCAAAGGCAAGATAGCGGTCGCAGGCTGCCAGCAATTCGATCAGCGGGTATTTCAGGTTCAACGGCACCAGGCGGTCACGCAGAGCATCATTTGGCGCGTGCAGGGACACCGCCAGGGCCACTGGACACTGTTGGGCCAGCAGGTCCATTTTGGGCACAATGCCGGAAGTCGAAACTGTGACGCGGCGCCGCGACAGACCATAGCCGTGGTCATCCAGCATGGTGCGCAAGGCCGGCAACAGTTCGGCATAGTTCTGCAATGGCTCCCCCATGCCCATCATCACCACGTTCGAGATCACGCGCTCATCGCGCTGCAAATGCTTTCTCAGGAAGCGCTCGGCAAACCAGAGTTGCCCAATGATTTCACCCGTTTTCAGGTTTCGGCTGAAGCCCTGATGCCCGGTCGAGCAAAAGCGACAGCCCATGGCACAGCCGGCCTGTGACGAAACACACAGTGTTCCCCGATCCTCCTCTGGAATATAGACCGACTCGACGGCGTTGCCGGCGCCGACATCAAACAGCCATTTGATGGTGCCGTCAGACGAGATGTGCTGGGACAGGACCTTCGGCGCTTCAATTATTGCAGCCGCCTTGAGCTTTTCCCGCAAGGATTTTGCGAGGTCGCTCATGGCGTCGAAATCAGACGCTCCTTTTTGATGGATCCAGCGAAACAACTGGACAGCGCGAAAGCGCTTTTCGCCCAGCCGCTCACAAAACCCGGCCAAGCCCTCGAGATCGAAATCGAGCAGATTGGCCGTCATTGAAGACTTATTTGGAGTAAATATTCATGCCGGGGAAGAAAAAGCTGACTTCCACAGCGGCAGTTTCAGCGGCATCGGAGCCATGCACCGCATTGGCGTCAATGCTGTCAGCGAAGCTGGCGCGGATGGTGCCCGGAGCCGCTTTTTTCGGATCCGTTGCACCCATCAGGTCGCGATTCTTCTGCACCGCGTTTTTGCCTTCCAGCACCTGAATCATGACCGGGCCGGAGATCATGAAATCGACCAGATCCTTGAAAAAAGGACGCTCTTTGTGCACGGCATAAAAAGTTTCGGCCTCGGCGCGCGCCAAACGAACCAACTTGGCGGCGACTATTTTCAGACCTGCGGCTTCAAAGCGCGCGTAAATTTGGCCAATCACGTTTTTGGCAACCGCGTCGGGCTTGATGATGGACAGAGTGCGTTCGATAGTCATGGGTTTTTCCTGAGCTGGGTATTTATGATATTCGCCCATTGGGCAAAGCTGTGCATTTTATCTTGAAAGTCAACGACCTTTGCCGCCGCGCCGTTGTCCACCACCGGGAGCAGAGCCGCCACGGCGCTGTCCCTGATCCTGTCGCTGCCGGGTAAAACTGTCCGCACCAATATAGCCAAATGAGGTCTTCATCGGATCGGGTTGCGCCGCATTGTTGAGCCGTTCTCCAGGCTCGCCACGATTCTTGCCACCGACACCGGTTGAAAATCCTTGCGTCGGGTCTTTTCCGTCACCGGCCGATGGCCCGCGCGGGGCGTTTGCGCCACTGCGTGGACCATTGCCACGGCCGCCACGACGCCGATTGCGGGTTCCTGCATCCGCCGCGCCAGCGTCACGCCCCGGCGCCTGCGCCGACCGACCGGGTCCGTCAGGATACTCCTGAAAACCGCGGGTCCCGGCCGCCTGTGTCAGCAAGCTGATATCACCGGCATCGAGTTCCATCCAGGCGCCACGACGCAAACCGCGCGGCAGCACCATCGCGCCATAGCGGATACGAATCAGGCGACTGACGGCATGGCCAACTGCTTCAAGCATGCGCCGGACTTCGCGGTTTCTACCCTCGCTGATGGTGACACGGTACCAGCAGTTTGATCCCTCGCCGCCGCCCTCTTCGATCGAGCCAAACTGGGCGACGCCATCGTCGAGCCTGACGCCTTCGAGCAGTCTTTGCTTCTCTTCCTTGCTCAATGGCCCCAGTACGCGTACCGCATATTCCCTCTCCAGGCCAAAACGCGGATGCATCAGGCTGTTGGCCAACTGCCCCGAACTGGTAAACAACAGCAATCCTTCGGTGTTGAGGTCAAGTCGGCCAACCGATTGCCACTTGCCTTGAAACAACTTGGGCAATTTACGAAATACGGTGGGCCGATTTTGCGGATCATCATGCGTCACAACCTCCCCCACCGGCTTGTGATAGGCAATCACGCGCGCTGGCGGCGCCTCGATGCGAAACCTGATGGGCTTGCCGTTGACTTTGACATGGTCACCAAACTGGATGCGCTGACCAATATGAGCCGGCTCATTGTTGACCGTGATGCGGCCCTCCATGATCAGTTGCTCCATCTCCAGGCGCGATCCCATACCTGCTTGCGCCAGCACTTTATGCAATTTGGGGGACTCCGCCTGCGGCGCCAGTACCCGTTTCAAAGGCAGCGGATCGACGCTCTCCTGCTCGACATCGAACTGTCCGGAGACTACTTCCTCGAAACGACTTCCCGGGGCCACCATGGCCAGCGTCGGCGCCGAGGCCAACTCGTCGGAAACTTCGTCGAGTTTCTGCTCTGACGCTGCGACCACAGCCTGCACAGCAATCTCTCCAGAGGGGGCCAACGAGTCATCACTGGTTGCGGTCATGTTAGAGCTTTCGTCAAGAAAAAAAATCGCTGCCAGACCCGGGTTCAGCGGTACCAGGTGTTTCCATCGGTGGCAGCCGATCGAGTGAAGCCAGACCCAGGTCATCCAGAAAATGCCGGGTCGTGGCAAACAGTGCCGGTCGGCCAACTGTACTACGGTGCCCTATGACTTCGATCCAGCCTCGGTCTTCAAGCTGTTTCAGCAAAAGTGAGTTGACTGTCACACCGCGTATGTCTTCGATATCACCGCGTGTTACCGGCTGACGGTAGGCAATGATGGCCAAAGTCTCCAAAGTGGCCCGACTGTAGCGAGGCGGTTTTTCAGGATGCAAACGGTCCAGATAATCACGCATCTCGGGTCGGCTCTGAAAGCGCCAGCCGTTGGCAACTTCAACCAGTTCCACACCACGCTGCGTCCAGTCTGCTTGCAGTTCCTGCAACAGGATCTGGATCGCATCGACGCTCAGGGCATCGTTGAACAACACGCGCAGGTCTGCCGCAGGCAAGGGTTGTTGCGAGCAAATCAAGGCGGTTTCTAATACGCGCTTGGCATCCACCATATCCATGGTCTTGCTATTTCCGGGAAGGGCACCATCAGGGTGCAAAATCAGTTTGATTCGTTGGGGCGCGCCAGGCAGATTGATAAATCCGCAGCGCCGTCCCCCAGCTGCCGGCCGGGGTACTGGCTTTTATGCCATCACGGTTCATTATATCTGAGGCCCCACTGCCGCATAGCCTGACAAAAATCGTCCGGCGGGTCAGCCCGAAACAGCATCGCCTGCCCCGTCACAGGGTGCTTGAAAGTAAGCCGGTAGGCATGCAAGGCCTGTCGCTGCATGCCAGCGGCGGCGCTGCCGCCATACAGTTCATCGGCCAGCAGCGGATGACCCAGCGACGCCATGTGAACCCGGATCTGATGCGTCCGGCCGGTGTGCAGGGTGCAGCGCACCAGACACCCGTGCTCTGCATTCTGTAGCAGCTCAATATCGGTTCTGGCCAGCTTCCCGGGATGTTTGCCAATGTCAACCAGCGCCATCCGGAGTCGATTGCGCGGATCGCGTCCAATCGCCTGGTCCACTTGTCGCCGGCTGGCGCCAACCCAGGGTCGATGGGCTAGCGCCAGGTACTGCCGGCCAATTTCCCGCGCCGCGATGCAACGGATCAAGGCATCCATCACCAGACGGGTACGTGCCACCACCATCAAACCACTGGTGTCTTTGTCAAGCCGGTGAACAATCCCGGCGCGGGGCAGTTGCAGGGCAGCAGCGTCATGCGCCAGCAAACCGTTCAGCAGTGTGCCGCTCCAGTTTCCCGGCGCCGGATGCACCACCAGGCCAGCCGGTTTGTTGAGCACCAGCAAATACTCATCCTGATGCAGAACTTCCAGCGCCATGGCTTGCGGCTTGAAGGCCTGACTTTGCGGTGTCGGTCGCAACTCTATCGCGCCGCAGTCGCCAGCCTTGACCCGCGTCGACGGTTTGCACAGCGGCAAGCGATTGACGGTCACGGCCCGGCATTGAATCAACTGCTGCAAATAACTGCGTGAAAACTCTGGCACCAATTCAACCAGGGCATGATCCAGACGCAAGCCGTGCTGAGTCTCGCCAAAAACCAATTGACGCAACTCGACCTCTGGCCCGGTGTCGGCGCAATCCTCCAAATCTTCGCTGTCAAGCCCGCTCGATATAATCAATTCGGAATTTTTCAAGAAAGTTGTCCTACATGCTTCGTGCCAAATTATCGGTTGTCTGCACCTGGTGGATGGCGAGCATCCTGTTGTTACTGGCAGGCTGTTCATCGACATCGGAAGACAAGGCGGCCAACTGGAGTCCGAGCAAGCTCTATGCCGAAGCCAAAGACGAATTGAGTTCGGGTGGCTACGAGAAGGCCATATCGCATCTGGAAAAACTGGAGGGTCGGGCGGCCGGCACACCACTGGCGCAACAGGCCCAGTTGGACAAGGCCTATGCCCAGTACAAGTCCGGCGAATCAGCGCAGGCCGTCTCCACGCTGGATCGCTTCATGAAATTGCACCCGACCAGTCCGGCGCTTGATTACGCGCTGTACCTGAAAGGCTTGGTCAATTTCAATGATGATCTCGGTTTTCTTTCCTATATTGCGCGCCAGGATCTGGCGGAACGCGACCAGAAGGCTGCCAAGGAATCTTTTGAGGCTTTCAAGGAACTGGTGACGCGTTTTCCGGCTTCGCGCTACACGCCGGACGCCAACCTGCGCATGACCTACATCGTGAATTCACTGGCCAGCTACGAGTTGCATGTGGCACGTTATTATTTTGGCCGCGGTGCCTATGTGGCGGCCATCAACCGGGCCCAACTGGCAGTCACGGATTATCAGGAAGTTCCGGCGCTTGAAGAAGCGCTGTACATCATGGTCAAGTCCTACGACGCCCTGGGCTTGACGCAGTTGCGTGACGATGCCAGGCGCGTGCTCGAAAAGAACTTTCCGAAATCAGAGTACCTGATCCGCGGCTTCAAGGAAAAATTCGATCCGTGGTGGCAATTCTGGTAAGCATTTCCAGCGTCACAGACAGGTCCTCTTCTGAATTGATGACCCGCATCGGTGGCAAGGCCGCCAGCAGCCGCTTGCCATAGCCCATCAGGGCCAACCGGGTGTCACAGACCACCAGGATGCCGAGGTCAGTTTCGCGACGAATCAAGCGCCCTGCTCCCTGCTTGAGCGCGATCGCAGCCTCCGGCATGAAGTATTCGTTGAATACGCTGCGGCCATTGGCCTCCAGCCGCTTGGACCGCGCCTCGACCAAGGGATCGGCGGGCGGCGGAAACGGCAGCTTGTCAATCACCACCACTTGCAGCGCAGCGCCGGGCACATCGAAACCTTCCCAGAATGAGGCTGACGCCACCAGAACGCAGCCCGGACGACCCGCTTCATCACCAAGACGAAACCTCTCCATCAGCTGACGCTTGGGTTGGCGCCCCTGAACCAAAATTTCCAGATCTTTTGTCTCCATGAACTGTCGCTGTAGCGCTTCACTGACAATCTGCAACGCGCGCAGGGTCGTCGTCAAAACCAGCGTACGGCCGCCCATCGCCCTTGCCGTCCTGGCAACAAAATCGGCCACCTGCAAACTGTGGCCCGGGTCACTTGGTTTCGACAAGTTCAAAGGCACATACAGCGCTGCCTGAAGCGCATAGTCGAATGGACTTTTCACCTTCAGAATTTCGGCCCCGCTCAGACCGCATGACTCGGTAAACCAACTCAGAGTGGCATCCTCTCCGAGCGTGGCCGAGGTAAAGATCCAGGAGCGCTGCGTCGCCTCAACCGACGCCGGCCCGAGCAAGCGGGTCTTGACCGTTTCAGCGATGTCCAGCGGCGACTCCACCAGGCCAAGTTGCGTTCCGACGTCAAGCCAGCGTACCGAATCCGGCGCGCAGACCTTCGAAAAGAAATCTATTCGCTCCACAAAACCGCTGGCCCGATCAAATAGGCGCGCAAGATCCGGTGTCGCCTCCCGCACGCTGCCCAGTCCCAGCATGGCCGCGCTGCAGGCGGCCTGCAAGGCGCTCAGGCCGTCCTGCCAATCGGCAGCGTGCAGTTGGTCCGGAACCACACCGACCCAGCGTCGCCTGCTATTGGACAAGGGCTTGCCAACCAGCAGACGCAAGTCACGCGCGCTACGCTCGACATCGCTGGCCAGCGTCTGCCAGTCAGCCAGCCCGCGCGCATGCTGCAAACCGGTGGCCAGCAGGTCCCGGGCAAAGTCGAGCAACTGGCCAGTGGTCAACTGTTTGCCAAGAAACTGGACGCCCGTTTCGTTAAGCTGGTGCGCCTCATCAAAGATCACGGTCCGCACCGTGGGCAGCAGTTCAGCCATACCCGATTCTCGAACCGCCAGATCAGCAAAGAACAGGTGATGATTGATGACGACGATGTCTGCGGCCAGCGCATCGCGGCGGGCCTGATTGACATGACAGGCGCGAAACTGTGGACACTGCGCCCCCAGGCAATTGTCGCGTGACGAAGTCACCAGCGGGATCACTGGCGAGCGCTCATCGAGCCCAGGCAATTCAGCCAGATCACCGGTAGCCGTCACCTGGGCCCAGGTTTCGATTCGGGCCAGCGTTCGCAGCGTGCCATGACCCGTCAGATTCGATTGCTGGCGCGCCGCCTGCAATCGCTGCAGACACAGATAACTGCCACGCCCCTTGAGCAGGGCGGCGCGCACCGGCAAACCCAGAATCCTGATCAGAAGCGGAAGGTCCCGCCCAAACAATTGGTCCTGCAAAGTCTTGGTCGCCGTGGAAAGCAAGACCCGGGTACCGCTGAGCAAGACCGGGACCAGATAGGCAAATGTCTTGCCAATGCCGGTTCCCGCCTCGACCACAAGCACCCCGCCGTTATCGATGGTGCGTGCGATCGACGCTGCCATCTCGGTTTGTCCCTCCCTGGACTTGAACTCCTGGACTGCTCTGGACAACAAAGCACCCGGCGCGAAGGTCTCGCGCACAAGGTCTTCAAGACTCATTCGTCAGGCGGGCTCGTCGGGATTGACGATGCGCTCGAGTCGGGCGATCTCGTCGCGCAAACTCAGGCGCTTCTTCTTGAGCCGTCGCATCAACAATTCATCCATCGGAACCACCTCACTGGCGCGGTCTATCATGGCATCAAGATCTCCATGCTCAATTCGCAAGTCAATCAGCCGACGTTCGGGAGAATGCAGGTTGGATTCCACGGTTTCGCTTCAGTCAATAAAGGATAATCGATTAAGTCGATCAGGATTTGTTCTTTTGTGGCGCAATAATACGACTAAATTGAATAAGCAATCGCAAGACATCTTCCCTTATTAACTGCTCCCATGTCTAAAGGCTATCGACTCAGCGCCTCAACTGGAATCCATAAGGGCGACCGCGAATACCAGCAGGACCAGGTGATCTTGCTGAGTCACAAGCGCGCCGTCGGCTGCGTGTTGGCCGTGGTTGCCGACGGCATGGGCGGACGCAGCGGTGGCCGCAAGGCGTCTGATCAGGTCATGCTGACGGCCAAGCAGTTGTTTGAGCGCTACGCCCCTGAAACCGACGACCCGGCGTCGATGTTGAAGCAAGTGGCTGCGGAAGCACACACGGTCATCAAGTTGACCGCCATCTCCTCTGAAGAAGAACCGCACAGCACCTTCGCTGCGTTCCTGATCAATCCAGGGGGTGACTGTTACTGGGCGCACTCCGGTGACTCACGCATCTACCACTACCACGCAAGCAAGTTTGTCAAACGATCGACCGATCATTCTTATGTTCAAACACTGGTCGACCGTGGTGAACTGACGGAAGAACAGGCCAACAATCATCCCAAATCAAACATCTTGCTGGGTTGCCTGGGTACTGAAAAAGAACCGCCGGTTAGCGTCCATTTCATCCCTCAGCTGAGTGCCGGAGATATTCTGCTCGCCTGCAGCGACGGCTTATGGCACTACTTCAGCAACAGCGAAATCGGTTCGGTTCTTTGCAGTTTGTCAGCTCGCGAAGCCACCGAGTTCCTGATTGCAAAAGCCCGATCCAGAAGCCGGGGCGGTGGCGACAATCTATCGCTGGTGATCGTCAAAATCGAGCCACTTGATTAGAAATTCAGGGCGCGCTTGTCCACTGCCAGCGCAGCTTCTTTGGTCGCCTCGCTCAAACTGGGATGGGCGTGGCAGATGCGGGCGATGTCTTCGCTGCTGGCCCTGAATTCCATCGCCACCACGCACTCGGCGATCAATTCGCTGGCCATCGGACCGATGATGTGAACGCCAAGAATTTCGTCGGTCACCGCATCGGCCAGCATCTTGACCATGCCGCTGGTGTCGCCCAGCGCACGCGCCCGGCCGTTGGCGAGGAACGGAAAAGTGCCGGACCTGTAAGCGCGTCCTGCGGCTTTGAGTTGCTGCTCGGTCAGACCGACCCAGGCAATTTCCGGACTGGTGTAGATGACCCAGGGAATGGTATTGAAGTTCACATGGCCATGTTGACCGGCCATGCGCTCGGCCACTGCCACGCCCTCCTCTTCCGCCTTGTGCGCCAGCATCGGCCC
>JBBQZA010000138.1:0-9821 GCA_038208175.1 Burkholderiales bacterium | reverse complement strand
TCCTCGACGCTGCCCGTCACGATGAGCTTGTAGACGAACACCGGCCGGTCCTGCCCGATCCGATGGGCGCGGTCGGTGGCCTGTCGCTCGACGGCCGGGTTCCACCACGGGTCGTAGTGGATCACGGTGTCGGCCTGCGGCAGGTTCAGGCCGACGCCGCCGGCTTTCAGGCTGATCAGGAACAGCGGCACCTGGCCGCTGGTGAACTGCTCGATCAGGGCATCGCGCTTCTGGCTCTGGCCGGTCAGCTTGACCCAGGTGAGATTGCGTTTTTTCAGCTCGACCTCGATCAGACCGAGCATGCTGGTGAACTGCGAGAACAGCAGGATGCGCCGTCCCTCGGCCACCATCTCGGGCAGCATCTCCATCAGCTGTTCCAGCTTGGCAGACTCTTGGACTTTTTGCGCCGCCTCCAGCTTCACCAAGGCGGGGGCGCAGCAGACCTGGCGCAGCTTCAAGAGTGCATCCAGAATGGTGATTTGCGACTTGGCCAGGCCTTTGGTGTTGAGGGCTTCACGCACCGATTTTTCCATGCCCAGACGGATGGTTTCGTACAGGTCGGCCTGCTTGCCCGACAACTCCACGCGCATCACGGTTTCCACCTTGGGCGGCAATTCGTCGGCCACCACGGCCTTGGTACGGCGCAGCATGAAGGGCGTGATGCGGGCGCGCAACTGAGTCAGTCGCTCGGAATCCCCGAGCTTTTCAATCGGAGTGCGAAACAGTTCCTTGAAGCGTGTCTGGCTGCCCAGAAAGCCGGGCATCAAAAAGTGGAACAGACTCCAGATCTCGCCCAGGTGATTTTCCATCGGCGTGCCCGAGAGGCACAGGCGATGGCGCGTTTGCAGCGCACTTGCCACTTGCGCCGCGTGGGTGCTGGCGTTCTTGATGTTCTGCGCTTCGTCCAGCACCACCAGGTGCCATTTGGCTTCGAGCCAGCGCTCGCGGTCGCGTTGCAAGAGCGAGTACGGTGCAATCACGATGTCGTGCTCACTCATGGTTGCAGCGACGTCGTGCCGGTCTTTGCCGTGCAGCACCAGGCTGCGCAACTGCGGGCAAAAACGCGCCGCCTCGCGCTGCCAGTTTCCCATCAAACTGACCGGGGCAATGATGAGGGCCGGGTGCGCCAGGCGACCCGCATCTTTTTCAATCTGGATGTGGACCAGAGCCTGCAACGTTTTGCCCAGGCCCATGTCGTCGGCCAGAATGCCGCACAGGCCATATTGGCGCAAGAACTGCAGCCAGTTCACGCCCTGCTGCTGATACGGGCGCAGGCTGGCCCTGACGCTCTCGGGCAGTGGTACTTCGGTGATTTCGCTGCGGCCACTGAGTTGGCGCAGCATCTCACGCAAGGACTCGGCACCTACCCAAACCGCACCTTCGCCCAGGGCGGCACAGGTGCGCAGGGCGTCCATGCGCGAGAGCTTGAGACTGTCTCCGGAAAAGTCGTGGCTGCGGTCGCCCACCAGTTCCAGCAGGGCTGCCATCCAGGGCTTGAGAGCTTCAGTGGGCAGCCGGATAAAACCACTGCCCGCTAGATCGGGCACATAGACAAAAGGAGGAATGTCGGGCAAGCCAGTGGCCGGGTCCAGCGAACTGGTAGCGGCGCTGATCAGGTCGGGCAGCCAGGGCAGGATGTTGTGGCGCTGGCCGTTGATCTCCATGCCCAGAGAGAGGTCGAACCACGGCGAGGTGGCTTCGCTGCCCGGCGCCTCTAGCTGTACATGCAGTTCGTCGGCATGGCTGATCCAGCCGCGCAAGCTGTCTTCCAGAGTGACTTCAAAACCGGCTTCCCTCAGCACGGCATAGTCGCTGTCGGCCCACAGCAGCCAGCTTTGTTGGGATTCACTACCGGGTCTGAAGAAATCACCGCTCTCGGTCGTCTTCAGTCCCAAACCCGTCAAGCGGGTGATGAAATCCAGCTCGGCCTCGCCATCTCGCTGTAGCAACACGCGACCCTGTGGGCCATCGACCAGCACCGTCAGGCCCTGCCCACTCCACCAGCCAAGATAGCCTGCATAGTCAAAGCGCAGTTGCGCATTCATCAGACCCCGGGAGCGAACGTCTTGCGCCGTGTGGGGCGCCAGGTGCAGTTGGGCTGTGGGCGAAATGCCGTCGAGTTTGGTGAGGCTTTGCAGCATCGGTGGGGCCGGCAGGCTGCCCAGGCGCTGCAACAGATCCAGCTGGTGCTTTTGCAGGGCAGAAGGCTTGAGCGCCGGGGCTTTGAGTAGCACTGCGAGCTGGGCGTCGGGAATGCCGGGCACCTGCACCACGCCGCACAGGCCGCGCGCGATATCCAGATACAGAGGGGGTGTGTTGAGGAATAGTTTTCCGCTTCGGTCGCTTGCTGCACCAGTGGTGCCGCTGCTGGAGTGGCTCAGTCTGGCACGCAAGGCCCAGCCGGGCACGCCGCTGGCAATGGCAGTCACTTCGTGCCAGCTCCAGTCCAGAGTCTGTGGCGGTCCCCACTGGATGAGCGCCCCGGGGCTGCCGTCTTCCAGGCAGCTAAACAGGCGGCCAGTACTGGCGGCTTGTTGCAGCGCGTGCAAACCGATTTGACCGTGCAGGACGGCGCGCGGACTGCTACTGTAGGCGGAGTAATAGGTGTGGCTGTTGCCGGGCATGGCCAGCAGGAGTTGCAGGACCTCGCGGTCGGCATCGCTGGACAGTTCATACACCGGCTGGCCCGGGTGCGGCGGGGTGCGAATCGGCTTCGGTTTGGCCCAGTCGCCGTTGGCTTTGGGGTAAGACACCACCGCATCCATCAGCAATTGCTGCGGCCCGTTAGTCGGACCCGAAGGCTTGAGCAAATACAGATACTGCTCAGGCCGACTCTGACTGCGCTGGCTGATGGCGACAGGCATACTCATACCACTGGCGCGGTCCATTTCCTGGAACCAGTTCAGCAACTGGGCTTCGGCCTGAACGCGTTCGGCCTCATCGATGCGGGCCTGGGTGGCCTGGCGCGCGGCTTCAATTTCTTCGGCGGTGGGTGGGGTGCGAATCGAGCCAGGCACTGCGCTGTAGGCCGCAACATGGCCCAGCATGTTCAGGCCTTGATAGGCTGCCTTGATACTCAGGGCCAGGCCGTGCTTGCAGTTGTAGCCGACCGGGCAGGTGCAATCGCTGTCCCAGTTGTCGAGCTCGCCATCGGCGGTCAGCGTGAGTTCGATCGACAGTTCGTACGGCCAGCGCTGGCTGCCCTGCACTTTGCCCTCCAGCAGCCAATGGTCAGCTTGCGGCGAAATTTGCAAGTCCAGCACTTTTTGGCTGATGTAGAGCATCCGCGCGCGCGACCAGGTCACGCTGGAGGCGAAACTTTCCAGCGAGTTGGGGTTGAACCACAGGTTCTTATGGGGTCGGCTTTCGGGTATCAGGTCAGGCTCCAAACCTCAAGGATAGCGTGCGAACGGCCAGTACCTTCTCAGGCAGCGTTGTGCCCCAGCATAAAGGCTTCTTCAAAAATCGAGTAACCGGCCCAGTCACTGTGGGCGAAGCTGAGGCGCTCACTTGCCAACCCTGCTGAGGGCATTCGATTTGGAGGACGCGGCACCGGGATCGCCATGGCGTGGCCGTAGCGGGTGATGTCGATGCGGGTCGTTTTGTCGGCCAGGTCTGGGTGGGCGAGCGACAACTCGCTCAGGATCTCGTCGCGCCAGGCGGCCCAGGGCCGGTTCAGCAGCATTTCGCGACCCTGCGGCAGATCACCAAGCGAGCGGTAATAAGTCAGCACGGTCGCGCCAGGCACACTTTGCAGACTCTGGTGCATGGCGTTCACATAGCCCAGTCCCGGGGTCCCATACAGCACGTTGTCCCAACTCGGGGCCGGACCCGGACGGTCGTGCAAAGCGCTGTGGATGTGGATGTTGGCGACCAGCCACGGCGCGTAGCGGACCTGGGCGGCGGCCTGACGCAGGAAGTCGGGTGCATTCTCGATGACGGCTGATGCCACCAGCAGGGGCAGCGCCACAATCGAGCGCCGCGCCTGCCAGCGCTCCAGCGTTTGCGTCCTTGCATTGAAGGTGTCCACTTCGACGCCGTGTTTGACGTTGGCGATCTTCAGCACTACCTGCGCGCTGTGCACTCGCTCCAGAAAGGGCGCTGCCATGCGCTGGATCAGCCAGGCGTTGCCCTCTGGCCAGGTCAGCAGGGCCTCGCGTTCGGCTGTCTCCAGGCCCGGCGCGTTGAAGCCGTGGCGGCTGGCAAAGTAATGAATGCCGGCCCAGGCCGAGACGTTGGAGGCGCCGACACCGTAGTCGTCGCGGCAGCAGTAGTCCAGGTACCAGCGCAGGTGCCGGTCGCTGAATCCCTGCTGATCCAGATAGGTCGAAAAAGGCAGGGCTGCCAGCTCGAGTTGCAGGGCGTCGAGCGGCCTGCCGAAGCTCGGAATGGTCCATCGCGTCTGCTTGCGAAGCTGCTCCACCAGCAGCGCCATTTTGCGGTACTGCGCCAGCGTTGCCGCAGCGACATCCTGCACAGGCAGTAGGCCGTCTTGCCAGGCGCCGTTGAAAAACAGGCGCTCCTGCGGGCTGTGGCACAAATGACGTTCATCGTATTGCCAGCGTCCCGCCAGACGCTGGCGTAAACCCAGTTCTTCGAGCAAGTCAAGCAGCGCTGATGCGTCGTCGTTCGGCAACGGCAGGTAGTGCGATCCGAGCGGGCAGGCGATGCCGTTGATGCTACCGCTGCGGCTGTTTCCGCCGACCGTGTCTTCGAGCTCCAGCAGGGCAAAGTCATCGATACCCTTGAGGCGCAGCGCACGTGCCGCCGCCAGGCCGGCAACACCACCGCCCAGGATCAGCACACTGGTTTTGCGAAGTCGCGGTCGCTCCGACCAAAGCCCGCTGTCGCGCAGCAGGTGGCCGCGCTGATGGTTGACGCCGGTGAAACCGCCCGTGATCTCCTGCGTTTTGGCACAGCCCAGCAGCGGCAGGGTGCAAGCGGTGATGAATTGACGGCGTTGCATCAGAACCCTTCTTTTCCCCACTCACACCCCCCCGCCCCTCTCCCGCCCCGCCGGGCGGAAGCGGGGAGCCTCATGTGGCCGCGTGTGAAACAAGTGCAGTGCTTCTTTATGGTTTTGACCGCTGGAGTTTGTGGCAATAACGCTTGATCTGATTGGCACGTGGCCTGTCTGTGTTGGGCGTAAACAAGCTTGGCACCATGACGATTGAAAAAATTGTTCATCGTGCCACCCAGCGTGCAGTGGCGCGAGTATTCCTTCGTTTAAAGACGCGGCCAAATACGGCTGTTGGCTCCCTCTTCCGCCCGGCGGGGCGGGAGAGGGCGGGGGGTATGAGTGGGAAAAAAAGGCCTTTCATGACTCATGGGTGCTACTGCGTTCGCATGAACAGAGTCAGTGCGCCACTTTCCCCCACTCTGCCTCGTAAGTTGTCACCAGCACCTGGTTCGACAAGCGGTTCACCTCGGCCGGAACTCGTGCCATATCGAGCGGGAAATCAAACAACGTTGGCAGGCTTTGCAGACTCAAAAAGCGCAGGTCCTCGGGCAGGGTCGTCGGCAGCCGGTAGGGGCGGCGGCTCGCCACGACATAGCCCCATTCGCCAAAGCTGGGCACATGGGCGTGGTAGGGCGTGGCGATCAAGCCGACTGACTCGACGGTGTTGACCACGGTCCAGAAACTCTTGCGCGCGACCAGTGGCGAGGTCGTTTGAATGACGGCATAACCGCTGGCGGCCAGATGCTTGTCGAGCAGCGCGTAAAACGAGTTGGTGTAAAGCTTGCCGATGGAAAAATTGGTTGGATCAGGGAAGTCAACAATCATCACGTCAAAGGCTTCGCTGCTGGTCTCGAGCCAACTGAAGGCGTCGGCGTTGATGATCCTGACCTTAGGCGACTGCAGGGCACCGGCATTGAGCTGCACCAGTTCCGGCTTTTGCGAGAACAGTTCGGTCATGGCGGGGTCGAGCTCGACCAGAGTCACGCTTTGCACACCCGGATACTTGAGAATTTCACGCACCGCCATGCCGTCGCCACCGCCCAGTACGGCCACCCTGCGCGGCCCGCCGTGCGCTGCCATCGCCGGGTGCACCAGGGCTTCGTGGTAACGGTACTCGTCGCGCTGTGTAAACTGCAGATTGCCGTTTAAAAAGAGGCGGTAACCGATGTTGCCCTCGCCGCCGGCGCGGGTCAGCACAATGCGCTGGTAGGGTGAGCTGACGGCAAACAGCACCGGGTCCTGGTACATCTTGTCTTCAGCCCAACTGGTGAGCTGGTCGGCGCCGGCCATGCCGCCACTGAGCGCGATCAGCGTCAGGCCGCAGGCCAGTGCGTGCGCTCGGAAGCGGCGCAGCTCATGGCGGAACAGCCACAGCGCCCACAGCGCAACCGCGGCGTTCATCAACCCAAAAAGCAAACCGGTGCGAATCAGGCCAAGGTTCGGCACCAGCAGCAGCGGAAACGCCAGCGACACTGCGAGTGCGCCAAGGTAGTCGAAGGTCAGTACCTGCGACACCAGGTCTTTCAGCGCCACGTTGCGCTTGAGGATGCGCATGACCAGTGGAATCTCCAGCCCGACCAGTGTGCCCACCAGCAGCACCAGCGCGTACAGGGCGAAGCGGAACGAGCCCGGTAGCCACGCATGCGCTGCAAAAAGCAGGGCTGGCAGCGTGCCGCCAACCAGCGCGACCAGCAGCTCTATGCGTAGAAAATGGGCCGGCAACTGGCGCTCGAAGTGGCGCGACAGGTAGGAGCCCACACCCATGGCAAACAGATAACTGCCGATGACGGTGGAGAACTGCAGCACCGAGTCGCCCAGCAGGTAAGAGGCCAGCGCGCCCGCGGCGAGTTCATAGACCAGGCCGCAGGCCGAGACAACAAATACCGACGCCAGCAGGGCAACTTCAACCGGGCGTGGACCCGACTGTGTGTCGCTCATCAGTGGATGGCGGCCGCGATGATGATGCAAATGCCCAGCGACATGGCGGCCACGATCAGCGCCAATGCCCGGTTTTGCTTTTCGATGATTTCATTCCACAGGTTATAGGGCGTGAGTTTGTCAATCACCACAAAGCAAAGCCAGAAAATCAGCACGCCCATCAACGCATAGACGAGAGAACCCAACAGGACTCCCGGTTTTATCCATTCCATACCCACCTCCTTCAAATAAAGTGTTTCATTTGTGCCCGCCACCACTTGAATAGCCACCAAATGATCCGCCGGAACTGCGTGAACTGCTGCTGGAACTGCAATTCTCGGTCGCCGGGTTGCAACTTGAGCAGCGGCTGATCAGCAGCAGAAAAACCAGCAGGATCACGACCAGCACGATGACCGTGCCGATGCCAACCTGGCGTGCGGCACTGAATGGCCCTGCGTCACTGCGCATGAGCAGGTCTTTCTTGTCTTCCAGCTTGAACGCTTTGGCGACCAGGTCACTGTCAATCTGACTGCCGACTGACCAGGTGACTTCGTTGGCGGACTGTTCCATCGACAGCAGGTTCTTGCCACTGACAAAGTCACGGTTGAAGGTCTTTTGCCCGCGACTGACCTGCCAGTAAAACTCGCCTGCCACATAAGTGGTTTCGGCTTGATAGCCTTCTTTGAGTTGATAGCGGCTGCCCAGGTAGCTGGCGCTTTGCTGGTTGTCGCTCAGGACTGGTGCGCCGGTACAGGGTTTCACCACGCTCCAGCCCTCGCTTGAATCGACCAGAAAGATGAAGCCGCGCTGGATGTTGTAGAGCAGGTATTCTTCCCAACCGAATTGCTCATCGGGGTCGCTAGTCTCGGTACCCATGCGATGCTGGAAACCGACCACCTGCCACAACACACCCTGCAACGGACCCTGGCTGCCCAGTGGGATGAGCGGTACCACCGGTTCGTCCTGAACCGCGTGCTTGAGCTCCGCGCCGACGCCCTGTGACAGATCGATGATGCTGTTGCAGGAAGCACAGGTCATGCTCTTGCTGCTGACCAACAGCACCGACAATTGCGCGCCGCAGTTGGGGCAACTGAATTGGCGCCCCATCTCGTTTTTGACGGACTCGGTACGCAGACCGCTAAGCTTGAGTTCTTCCAGTAACACCGATTGACCGATAGTCAATTGAGGCGGCTGGGTGCTGTAGTCAATACTGAGCATTTCAGCCGGGCCTGCTCCACCACCCTGACTGCGCAGTTCGACCATAGCGAAGGGCTGGCCCAGCACCGGCAGACGTGGCAGTTCGCCCTGCGCCGACCGCAACGCCACCTGGCTGTTAGAGGCAACGCTGAATGACTTGCCGTTGATGGCTGTGCTGGCTCCAACCTGGAAGTGTTCAGCATTAGGCAACTGACGCTGGCCTGGCAACGGCGTGGCAAAGACGTAAGCGCCGTTGTCTTCGCTCAGGTAGGCGCTGGAGCCATCGTCCAGCACAGCATGCCATTCGGTCCAAGTGCCTTCAGCGTACTTGTACTGCAGACGTCCGACCAGCGTGAATGCCTTGTTCTTCCAGCTGCCTGAGGCCTGCAATTGCAGCGGACTGTGGTCGTCAAACAGCTCGGCCATTTTGCCCAGGCGCGAAAGCGTATCGCCATTGCGCACCACCATGCTATGGCAATAGGCACAGACGGCGTGAGTCGACTGCGCGCTGCGAAACTCAAGCGGTGCACCGCAACCCGGACACGGAGCCCGATAGCTGCGTTGGGGCGATTCAGAAGCCACGCTCAGAGCCGCATCTCTGGCTGGTGTCAGACCAGCTTTTTCAGCAGTTCCGCCTTCTTGGCGTCAAACTCTTCCTGTGTCAGGATGCCTTTGGTTTTCAGATCGCCAAGTTTTTCCAGTGTCTCCATCACGTCCTCGGCTTTGACACCTGTCGCTTGCGCCGCCGCCGTCTGCCCGGCGCTCGCGCCACCTTGCAGACCGGCAGCCAGATTTTGCGCCAGTACCTGGCCGAGTGCGACACCGGCGCCGAGACCCATGGCGTCGCCGGCTATCCCGCCACCGCCACCACCCGCACCTTCGGCAAATTTGGGAATCGCCTGCGCCGTCTGGTACTGCATGAATTTGGCCATGTCGTTGCCGACCATGCCCATGCCGATTTTTTGATCCAGCACTTTTTGCAGATCTTCCGGCAAGGAGAGGTTTTGCACCGTCATGCCTTCGAGCTTCAGGCCGAGTTTGGCAAACTCCGGCGTCAGTTGCGTCGTCAAGGCCTGGGCAAACGCCAGCTGGTTCGAAGCCAAATCCAAAAACGCAGTGCCGCTGCTGGCAATCGCGTTGCTGATGTTTTGCAGCACCAAACCGCGCAACTGACCCTCAAGATCGGCCACGCCGTAGCTCTCACGCGTGCCTGAAATTTCGGTATAAAACAGCTTCGGGTCGGCGACGCGGAAACTGTAATTGCCAAAGGCCCGCAGACGCACGGCGCCAAAGTCCTTGTCACGAATCGTGATCGGTTGCGGTGTACCCCACTTCTGGTCCACCTGCTGGCGCGTGCTGAAGAAATAGACGTCACTTTTGAAGGGCGACTCAAACAGCTTGTCCCAGTTCTTCAGATAGGTCAGCACCGGTAGCGTCTGCGTTTTCAAGGTGTAGCGCCCGGCCCCGAAAGCGTCAGCTACCGTCCCCTCATTGACGAATACAGCGGCCTGCGAGTCGCGCACGGTCAGGCTGCCGCCATTCTGGATTTCCAGGTCGCGCATGGGGAAGCGCCAGGCCAGCGTGGTGTCGTCCTCCTCCGTCCACTGGATTACGTCGATAAACTGTTTCTTGACGAAGTCCATCAGTCCCATGTGCAACTCCTGTTGAAGCGAACGAAGCCGGATGATACGTGATTGCGGTCTAAATCCGCAGCGCTGCCAGCGCGCACAGGGCGGCGGTCTCGGCG
>JBBQZA010000137.1:0-9936 GCA_038208175.1 Burkholderiales bacterium | reverse complement strand
TGGATGAGCCGTCCAATGACCTCGATGTGGAAACCCTGCGTGCACTGGAAGAGGCTTTGCTGGAGTTTGCCGGCTCGATCATGGTGATCAGTCACGACCGCTGGTTTCTGGACCGGATTGCAACGCACATTCTGGCCTGTGAAGGGGACAGCCAGTGGACCTTCTTTGGTGGCAATTACCAGGAATATGAGGCCGATAAACGCAAACGTCTGGGTGAAGAGGGCGCCAAGCCGAAGCGCATGCGCTTCAAGGCACTCAAGTAAGTGCTCTACAGAGAAGTTGCGGCGGGCCAGTACATGACGCCACAGCGCAGGCTCCCGGCCGCCATGACCGCGCGCACGACCGCACGCGCAGTTACCTCCGCAGCCAGCGTACTCAGCATCAACATGCTAGCGCTCTTGCCCGCCAGACCGGTGCCCAGCGCAAACAGGGTGTCACCGTCCAACAGGGTGTGAACCGGATTGATCGCACGCGCCAAGCCGTCGTGGGCCACCTGCGCCAGGCGGTGCGCCTGCGGCTTGGTCAATACGGCATCCGTGGCGACCACGCCGATGGTCGTGTTGGTTCCGGCCAAGGGTGACTTCGGGCTGGCGCCAGCCATGATCGCGTCGCGACAGTTGAGCAAGGATGCGCCGTCAGGGGTCCGGGCGCCGGCCAGCACCCGGCCGCTGCCGGGGTCAATGACGTCGCCAACGGCATTGCAGGCAATGATGGCGCCAACCGTGATGCCATCCACGGTCACCGATGCGCTGCCGATACCACCGCGCATGGCACGATCCAGCCCAAAAATTTTACCCACCAGCGCACCGGCTCCGGCACCGACATTTCCCTCTTCGGGCGCGTGGCAACCGGCTGCTGCGCAAGCCTCGTAACCGGCTTTGGCATCAGGTCGAATCCGGGCGTCACCGACCGGCAAATCAAATAGCACAGCGGCCGGCACGATGGGCACCAGACCAAAACCCACATCCAATCCGATATGGTTTTCTTCCAGCCATCGCATTACACCGCTGGCCGCATCTAGCCCCCAGGCGCTGCCCCCCGCCAAGACAATGGCATGCACACGTTCCACCAGATTGCTGGGGTGCAGCAGCTCGGTCTCGCGCGTGCCCGGTGCGCCACCGCGCACATCGACTCCGGCCACAGCGCCGATGCGCGTGATGATCACGGTGCAGCCGGTCGGGCGCCGTGTATCGGTGAAGTGACCGACTTCGATGCCACCGACCTGGGTGATGGATCCGGCGGTTGTGTGTGGCAGGTTCATCGGTTTGATCGGACGTTGATTCAGTGCCCCAGAATTTTGGACAAAAAGTCTTTGCTTCGTTCGTTTTGCGGCTTGTTGAAGAAGTCGTGCGGGTTGTTCTGTTCGACGATCTGACCCTCGTCCATGAAGATGACACGGTCGGCCACGGCCTTGGCGAAACCCATTTCGTGGGTCACACACAGCATGGTGATGCCCTGGTTGGCCAATTCAACCATGACGTCAAGCACTTCCTTGATCATTTCAGGGTCAAGCGCTGAAGTGGGCTCGTCAAACAGCATGATTTTTGGCGTCAGGCACAACGCCCGGGCAATCGCCACCCGCTGCTGTTGACCGCCGGAGAGCTGCAATGGATATTTGTTGGCCTGCTCCGCGATGCGCACCCGTTTGAGCTGTACCATGGACCTTTCTTCAGCTTCCTTTTTTGGCATCCGCCCGACCCACATCGGCGACAGCGTCAGATTCTCCAGTACCGTCAGGTGGGGAAAAAGATTGAATTGCTGAAACACCATGCCGACTTTCTTTCGGACTTCGTCAATTGCCTTGACATCGTCCGCCAGTTCCACACCGTCCACCACCAGGCGGCCTTGCTGATGCACTTCGAGCCGGTTGATGCAGCGTATAAGTGTGGACTTTCCGGAACCCGACGGGCCGCAAATCACGATCCGTTCGCCGCGGGCCACTTGCAGGTCGATATCGCGCAACACATGAAAGTTGTTGCCGTACCATTTGTTGACTTTGTCAAAGCTAATGATGGGAGAGGGGGCTTTGATCTCGGTCATGATGCATCCTAATCGGTTGGGGACAGAGCTGGCTCGTTTCACGTAGCTGCGGTCTGTCCCGCAAAATCACCTTTGTTTGTTTTTATTGACCTGTTTTTCGACCCACTGACTGTAGCGTGACATCGAAAAACAGAAGACGAAATAAATGAGCGCAATGAAAAGGTAGCCTTGCAGCTTGAACGGCTTCCAGTCAGCGTCCGCGTTGATTGCCATGTCCATCGCGCCGGTCAGCTCGTACAGGCTTACGATGCTTACCAGGGAGGTGTCCTTGAAGATGGAAATAAAGCTGTTCACGATGCTGGGAACAACCATGGCCAGCGCTTGCGGCAGGACAATCTTGCGCTGGGTTTGCCAGTATGACAGCCCGAGTGTGGCCGACGCCTCGAGCTGGCCATTCGGAATTGCCTGCAGGCCCCCGCGTATGACTTCGGCCAGGTAGGCCGCAGCAAACAGCGTGATGCCCACCAGCACGCGGATCAGCACATCGATGGTCAGCCCCTGGGGCATGAACAGGGGGAACATGAAGGAAGCCATGAAGAGTACCGAGATCAGGGGCACACCACGAATCAGCTCGACATAAATCGTGCAAAAAGTCCGGATCGCCGGCAAATTGGAACGGCGCCCCAGTGCGACGACCAGGGCAATCGGAAAAGCCATCACGATCGACAAGGCAGACAGCAAAATGGTCAGTGGCAAGCCGCCCCAGCGATCAGTCTCCACCTTGCTCAGGCCCAGCGTGTTGCCGTACATCAGAACAAAAAAGACCGCCAGCACTGCCAGCCACAGCCCGACCAGCCACGACCGCCAGAACGGCCGCATGCAACTGGCCACCAGCATGACCAGCATCAGCAGCGTGGCCACCAGCGGGCGCCACTGCTGCGCAAACGGATAACGGCCAAAAATAATGAACCGGTATTTTTCTGCCACCACGCCCCAACAAGCCCCAAACCCCTCTGCGGCGCGGCAGGCTTTCAGGTCCGGCAGCCAGACCGCGCTGAACAGGGACCAGTTCAGAAGTTGCGGCACAAACCACAGCAGTAATCCGCCGAGAATGACGGTCGAGCTCGCTGTTTTCCAGTCGCCAAACAGGTTGGCGCGCAGCCAGCCCAGCAGCCCCTGGGTATTCGTCGGAGCAGGGCGCGCAGCAATCGGTTGATAGGTAGAGGCGTTCATGACGAAGGTGTTCTGATCAGCGCTCTTTGATCGCCACGTGTGCGTTGTACCAATTCATCAATACCGAAGTGAGCAGCGAAAGGCTCAGGTAGACCGCCATCAAAATGGCAATACATTCCACGGCGCGCCCGGTCTGGTTCATGGCGGTGTTGGCAATCGAGACGATATCGGGGTAGCCAATCGCCACCGCCAGCGAAGAGTTTTTGGTCAGGTTCAAGTACTGGTTGGTGAGCGGCGGAATGATAACGCGCAAAGCCTGAGGCAGAATCACCAGTCGGATCTCCAGGCCTCGGTCCAGCCCAAGTGCAGCGGCGGCTTCGCCCTGACCGTCTGGCACCGAGGCAATGCCGGCGCGCACCACTTCTGCAATGAATGCGGCGGTGTAAATCGTCAGACCCAACAAGAGAGCCAAAAATTCCGGGGTCAGTGCACCACCGTTTTCAACCGAAAACTCGCCTTTGACCGGACTGTCCATCGCTGTCGGTGCGCCGCCCAGCAACCAGCCCAGCAGGCCCGTCGCCAATATGATGATTATCGGGATCCAGAACCCGCTTTTGGCAATCCCGGTAGCGTCAAATCTTTTTTTGGCCCAACGGCGATAAATCAAGGCCAATGCGCTACCCGCGATCAAGCCGACAGCAGCCCAGGCCTGGCCTGCTGCCCAAACCGGAATTGGAAAGTTCACTCCTCCCTTGCTCAGGAAAAAAAGGCCGACTTTCCACGCATTCTGAATCGGTGGAAAGATCTCCGTCAGCACCAGGTACCACATCAGCAACTGGAGCAGCACCGGAATATTGCGAAAACACTCGACATAGGCGGCGCAGATGCCGCGTACCAGCGCATTGCGGGAAAAGCGACCGATACCTAGCAGAGATCCCAAAATGGTCGAGACAATGATGCCGGCAACGGCGACGCGCAAGGTGTTACTCAGGCCGACCAGAAAAGCGCGCCAGTAATTTTCCGATGAATCGAAGGGAAAAAGGCTCTCGCCAATCGAAAAACCGGCTGGTTGGTTTAAAAAATCAAAGCCGCTCTGGATGCCGCGCACCCGCATATTGTGCAGGGTATTGGAAACCAGAAACCAGGTCATCAACCCTATCAAGGTGATGGCGATGACCTGGTAGATCAGGCCCCTGAAGGCCTGACTTCGCCATGACCATTTGTTTTTCTTGGGATGACTCTTCAGGGGCATGGCGGCGTCCGTACAGGATCAGCGCACCGGGTAGGCGTACATCAAGCCGCCTTTGTTCCACTGGTTGTTGATCCCGCGCGGCAGGCCGAGCGCCGACTTCGGTCCGACGTTGCGTTCAAAAATCTCGCCGTAGTTGCCGGTGGCCTGGATCGCACGGGACATCCAGTCCTTGTCCAGACCGAGCAGCTTGCCGGTGTCTTCGCCGCTGCCCAAAATGCGCTTGACTACCGGGTCCTGGCTGGAGTTTTTGAGCTGGTCAACCTGGGCCTGGGTAATACCATACTCCTCAGCTTCAATCAGCCCGTAAATCACCCATTTGACAATCGCAAACCACTCGTCGTCACCGCGTCGTACCAAGGGGCCCAGAGGCTCTTTGGAGATCAGTTGGGGCAGAATGACATGATCGGCTGGAGTGGTAGCAACCTTGTTCCGAATCGAGGCCAGGCCCGAAGCATCGGTGGTGTAGGAGATGCAACGACCAGCGAAGTAGGCGGCGGTTGCCGCTTCTTCTTTTTCAAACACCACGGGCTTGATGTTCAGGTTGTTGGTTTTCGAGTAATCGGTGAGGTTTTTTTCAGTGGTGGTGCCCGATTGCACACAGACGGTCTGATTTTTGAACTGTTTCGGGTCTTTGATATTGCTCTTTTTCGGAACAATGAAACCCTGGCCATCGTAGTAAGTGACGACCGTGACGTTCAGTCCCAGCGAGGCGTCACGAGTGAGTGTAAAAGTGGTGTTGCGTGAGAGCAGGTCAATTTCGCCGGATTGCAGCGCGGTAAAACGCTGTTGCGCCGTCAGCGGAACGTATTTCACTTTCTCGCTGTCTCCAAGCACGGCGGCGGCAACAGCACGGCACATGTCCACGTCCAGTCCGGCCCATTTGCCGCTGGAGTCGGCGGCTGAAAAGCCTGCCAGCCCAGTGTGCACGCCACACACCACTTGACCGCGTGCCTTGACGCCGTCCAATGTCTTGCCGGCATGGGCTGGGACGGCGATTACGGCGCCCATGGCAACCATGACAGCGGCCAGAGTCTTCAGTTTATTCAAATGCATATGCGTTACTCCAGTTAAAAAGTTGAATCAAAATCGGTAGACACCGCGACCCACAAGGCGATCCCCGGGGGGGGACTGTAGCAGTATCAGCATAAGCCAAGCATCGGGGTTTACTCTTGCACAAGATGCCAAGAGTTCAAAAACCGACTCTTCGCCAATTGTCATCATCCCCAAAATCCAGCAGGTTCCGTGCCAGGGTGGACCGCTACATGGGCGAATCAACGCAGGTTGGCCGCGAAGGTTGTTGCAAACTCCAGCTTGGCAGCGCCAAGGATGCTGCTGCAGGTGGGAGACACGGCGATCAAGTTATTGGCACAGGGCTGATCACGGTTAAGTGACCAATAATGCAGGCCGCCGAGACCATCGCTATTCACAAAGCGAGCCAGCGATCGAGCGTCTTTCAGCGTAAAGACATTGGCGATGACATCATTGACTCCGATCATCGGTGTGACTTCAATGCGCTGTAGCGGAACATCGTATTTCTGGCTGAAATTCTGCACCACCCGAATGGCCGAAGCCGCCATATTGCAACGATCTGACTCAACGACGCAGTTATCCGGCTTTGCGTCCCCGTAATTCATGACCATCAGGTTGATGAAGTAATTCTTCAATCCAGCCTTGGCAATGGCGTTCATGACCATATCGCCATGCTGGTTCAGGCTGGCCTTGCCCTGCGCTGTGGAAGAGAGTGTCGCCAATGTAAAACTGAAGCGCAGGTAGGGGTGGCGTTGCATTGCGATGTGCACCTGCTCCACCAGGCTGGCTATCATTGTTTCAGTCTGAGTCGCCTCAATGTCGAAATCAAAGCCGAGCAAGTAACCGGTGTTGTAGTGGGCGATAAATTCGGTCATCCCCTGTTCGCTAGTACAGGTGAAAACACCCTGTGCGCCGCCGGTCGAGATGACATAAGCAATTCTGGAACGCTGGAAGGCTCGAATACTTGTGTGGATGACGGTTTGTACATCCATATCACCCCAACGCTCGTTGCCACATTCGCCGGTAGCAAAGGCGAGTGTCAAAGCTTTGATGCCATGCGGGATGGTCGCCGTTGACGCTTCGGGTGCAGGTTCAGTCTGTTCCGCTGAAACGGACTTGCCGGGTGGCGATTCAGCCTGCAAAGGAATGTTGACGTCCAGGTAAGGGCTGAACAGAAACTCCTGCATGGCGCAACGCCCGGAATGCTGGCAACTACCAAGCTCGGGTGAGGCATTCGCGGTCAACCCGAGGGAAGCCATCAAGTACAAGGTCAACGCCCATTGCGCCAAACCGTTCTCGAATATTTCAGATAGCTTCATAGAGCGCGACCATTGCCCAACGAGTATATTAGCGCGAAGTGCTTTGAGCGAAGCATCACGGAGCACATATTGTTTCTTCTTCTCAAATTTGGAGCCAAGCCATGAAGGGCGTCCACTTGCGGGCCAACTCTTTGGGGTCGGTGCTGCCTGCCGTAGCGCCCGAAAGCGTTGGATTGTGTCCGCAGCGCAGCAAGCGACTGATCGACCTGTTGCAAACGGAAGTTGATCGACAGCGTTTGCCGGGCGCCGTGGTGCTGGTCGCACGACACGGCAAGCTGGCGCTGTTTGAAAGTCTGGGTTTGCTTGACCCGGCGACTGGCGTGACTATGACCGGGGATGCCATTTTTCGCATCTATTCCATGACCAAGCCGATCGTTTCGGTGGCGGTGATGATGTTGATGGAGCAGGGCAAGCTCCTGTTGAGCGATCCCGTAGCCAAGTATCTGCCGGAATATGGCGCACAGCAAGTTGCCAGCACAATCGATGGCGTCCCGCACCTGCAAGCCGTCCGGCGGCCCGCCACTGTTCAGGATCTTTTGCGGCATACGGCCGGCTTCACTTATGAATTCATGGGCAGCGATTCGGTACAGCGTCAGTATGCACAGGCCCGCATCGGTTCGCGCAAGCGTAGCAACGCCGATTTCTCCCTTGAACTTGCTTCTTTGCCTCTGTTGTTTGAACCGGGCAGGGTCTGGGAATATGGTCGGGCCACCGATGTTTTGGGGCGTTTGGTTGAAGTGGTCAGCGGCCAAACCTTGGGCGCATTCTTGCAGGAACAGGTCTTTCGGCCACTGGGTATGACGAACACCTGGTTTTCAGTACCGGAAATTCATCAGAACCGCATTGCCGAGGCATTTTCCCGTGATCCTGAAGGCGGCCTGCAAATGCGGCTGATCGATGTTCGGGAGAGTGCCGTGATGGAGTCTGGCGGCGGTGGCCTGGCTTCGACGGCGACCGACTATGCGCGCTTCCTGCAGTTCATGCTGAATCAAGGCGAACTTGATGATGTGCGGCTGCTGGGGTCCAGAACGGTTGCTTTCATGACCGCGGATCATCTGGGCGATATTCCGGTCAACAGTGGCGTTTCACGCGATTTGCTACCGATGGGGCACGGTTTTGGCCTGGGTTTTGCGGTGCGCAAAGTACTCGGCGAAGCGTCGGTACCGGGGTCGATTGGAAGCTATTTTTGGGGCGGAATGGCAGGCACCACTTTCTTTGTCGATCCGGCAGAAGACCTGTTTGCCATTCTGATGCTGCAGGCGCCGAATCAGCGGGAGTATTACCGCATGCTGTTTCGCAATCTGGTCTACGCGACGCTTATCGACTGACGTGCCACCACGCAAGCGCTTGTTTGGAGAAGTGCTTGCGCTTGTTTCGTAGCAACTAGAGATTGTCGGTAAAGCTGCGCAACTTGTCGGAGCGCGACGGGTGTTTGAGCTTGCGAAGTGCTTTGGCTTCAATCTGGCGGATACGTTCACGTGTCACGTCAAACTGTTTGCCTACCTCTTCCAGCGTGTGATCGCTGGTCATCTCGATGCCGAAACGCATGCGCAGTACTTTGGCCTCACGTGGCGTCAGGCTGTCCAGGATGTCTTTCACGACGTCGCGCAAGCCAGCCTGCATGGCGGCTTCCATCGGCGCCGTGTTGGCACTGTCTTCAATGAAGTCTCCCAGGTGTGAATCATCGTCGTCACCGATCGGTGTCTCCATCGAAATCGGCTCTTTCGCAATTTTCATGATCTTGCGAATCTTGTCTTCCGGGATCTCCATCCGTTCGGCCAAAACGCTGGCGTCGGGTTCATAGCCAAACTCCTGCAGGTGCTGGCGGCTGATGCGGTTCATCTTGTTGATGGTCTCGATCATGTGCACCGGGATGCGGGTGGTGCGGGCCTGATCAGCGATTGAGCGCGTGATGGCCTGGCGAATCCACCATGTTGCGTAGGTAGAAAATTTGTAGCCGCGACGGTATTCGAACTTGTCGACCGCTTTCATCAAGCCGATATTGCCTTCCTGAATCAAGTCCAGGAATTGCAGGCCGCGATTGGTGTACTTCTTGGCGATCGAGATCACAAGCCGCAGGTTGGCCTCGATCATTTCCTTCTTCGCTGCACGCGACGAAGATTCGCCCTCGTTCATGCGTTTGTTGATGTCCTTGAGCTGGTCCAGTGGCACCACCACCCGCGCTTGCAGATCGGTGAGTTTTTGTTGCAGATCCTGCACCGGCGGGATATTTCGCGCCATGATGGTACTCCACGGCTTGCCCAGGGTGGTTTGCTTTTCTATCCAATTCAGGTTCAGCAATTGGCTTGGAACGCGGTTGCCGTTCTTGTCTCGACCGCTGAAATTGGCGATGAACTGTTCTTGCGGATAGCCGCACTTGTCGACAATGATGCGCCGCAGTTCGCGCTCCTTCTTGCGAATGTCGTCCACTTGCGCGCGTACCATGTCACACAGTTTTTCAATCGCCTTGGCGGTGAAACGGATAGACATCAGTTCTTCGCTCAGCAGCTTCTGAGTCTTGATGTAATTCAGCGTGCCGTAGCCTTCTTTGTCGTAGATTTTGTGTACTTTTTCGAACAGTTCGCGCAGTCTGTCGAAGCGGCTGAGCGCTTCGCGCTTGAGCTCTTCGAGTTTCTTGGTCAGCGCCTTGGAGCCGCCCTTGCCGTCATCGTCATCGGCGGCATCAAATTCATCGAAATCCTCTTCGGCGACGTAATCATCGGCTTCATTTGGGTTGGAAAAACCATCCACGATGGTGGTGATGACGACCTTGCCTTCCCTGATTTCCTCGCCCAGGCGCAAAATCTCGGCAATCGTGGCGGGGGAGGCCGATATGGCTTCCATCATGGCCATCAGTCCGCCTTCGATGCGCTTGGCAATTTCAATTTCACCTTCGCGCGTCAGCAGTTCTACCGTGCCCATTTCGCGCATGTACATGCGGACCGGGTCGGTGGTACGACCGAACTCGCTGTCGACGGTCGAAAGCGCTGCCTCGGCCTCTTCTTCAGCCTCTTCCTCGGTCGCGGCGGTCGGACCGGTGTTGTTGAGGAGCAGCGTCTCGGCGTCGGGTGTTTGCTCGTAAACCGCGACACCCATGTCGTTGAGCATGGAGATGACGACTTCAAGCGTTTCAGCATCCACCAGCTTGTCGGGCAGATGATCTGAAATTTCCCCGTGCGTCAG
>JBBQZA010000136.1:0-9942 GCA_038208175.1 Burkholderiales bacterium | reverse complement strand
CCTTGTGGGTCGGATCTTCGATCAATCCCTGCAAGAAAGCGAGCCGTTTGATCAGTTCCGAGATGCCCTGCAGCAACAGCAGGCCAAAGCCCAGCGGCATCATGGCGTAGACCGGCCACAGGATCAGGCCACCTGCGTTTCCCGACATTTCGTTCGACTGGTAGCCTCGGATAAAGAACGGAATGCCGAACCACAGGATCGTCGCACAGAAGGGCAACAGAAAAAAGGTGAAGCCGAGCACGTCGATCCAGGTTTGCGCTCGCTTGGACCAGCGGCTGTAGACGACGTCAATCTTGACATGCTCGCCGTTCAGCAGGGTGTAAGCCGACGCCAGCAAAAACGAGGCCGCAAACAGGTACCACTGGATTTCGAGATAGGCGTTCGAGCTGACATTGAAGGCCTTGCGCACCGCAGCGTTCACAGCGCTGATGATGGTAGAGCCCAAAATCAGCCAGATCACATATTTGCCGATCTGGCCATTCAGCCAATCGATCGCTTTCGAGATTTTCAGAAACGCATTCATGGGGTCTCCATCATTTGAAAACAGCACCTGGGCCGTCTGCCGCCCAGCCTTAAAGATCAGGTTCTGCGCTGTGCCAGCACGTGCGCTCAAGAGTAACCTGTTGCGACGAAAATATCCGTCAAACTCAAATATTTTAGGGCTAGGGTTAACCTGGGGCCGATTCGCTGCTTCCTGATTTCTTGATCTTTCGGTAGTCCCACCAGGGCAGCACCTGACGCATCGACAAGACCTCGCCACTTTGCGCTGCGTCATAGCCGGGAATCTGCTTCATCACAGTCTGCCATTGCCGCGTCTTCAGCAGCTTCAGCAGCGCCTCAACGCCAGGTTGGGCCAGAGCCGATTTGAGGCACACCAGGTGGTAGCGTTCATCGCCCAGCGGCACAAAGCCGAGTCCGGCCTGTTGCGCTGCTGCAGCGATGCCGATACCTGCATCGACCTCACCGGCAGCCACCGCTTGGGCCACGGCAGCGTGGGACGGTTCCGTGCGCTCTGGCTCAGGCAGGTCACTGATGCTCAAACCCGCCCTGAGCAGCAGTTCGTCGAGGACGACACGGGTTCCTGAACCCAGCGAGCGGTTCGCAAAGCGGGCTCGTCGACTAAGCAGATCATGCAAGGACTGCAAGCCCAGGGGGTTGCCTTGGGCCACCATCAGACCCTGGGTGCGCCGTGCAAAACCGATGATTTTGTGTCGACCCGGTTGCAGCAGCGGCTTGTAAGTGCGTGCCGTCAGCGACTGTGCTCCGGTGTTCTCGAGGGTGTGAAAACCTGCCATCACGCAGCGTTCCTCGTTCAGGGCACGGATGGCGTCGACGCTGCCGGTAAATCGAATGTCAAGATGCAAGCGGTCATGACTCTCACCTGCCAGCGGATCGTGTCCTTGCAAGGCCTGTTCACGCAGCGCATTCAGGGCGTTGTCATGGCTGGCATAGAGCATCACGACATGCACCGAGTCATCGAAAGCCTGGGCAAAGGTGCGCTCCAGTTCAGCGCGCAAGGCCTCGATCTGCGGCGCCAGGCGGGCCTGGGCCTGGCGCTCGGCCCACATCAGCTTGGCAGCAAATTTGGTCAATCGTGCCGACTGTCCTTTTTCCCACACCACCAGTTCGTTACCGAGTTCGTTTTCCCAGCGTTTGAGTTCACCCCAGACATGGCGGTACGACAGTCCCAGTGCGCGGGCCCCGCCCGAGATCGAGCCTTGCGTGCTGACCGCCTGCAACAAGTCGATCAGCGGGTTGCGCACCGAAGCCGGGCTGCTCTGGCGTGACAGGGTGTAGTGGAACTGGAGCCTATGCACTGCGTTTCATATCGCCGGTAATTGGATCGGTGGATACGATACCTCAAGTTATGACCTCGTTTACAGAAAGCGCGTCCACCGCGCTGCAACTCATTGTTTCACTGGACAGCGGCCTGCTCGGCATCGTCGGTCGTTCGTTGTCGGTCAGTGCCACGGCCTGCGCCATCGCCTGTGCTTTGGGCCTGATGCTGGGCGCCTGGCTCGGTGTGGCGCGCTTTCCGGGGCGTGCGTTGACTCTGACGCTGCTCAACACCTTTCTGGCGGTGCCCTCGGTCGTCGTCGGCCTGGTGGTGTACCTGCTGCTGTCGCGTTCCGGGCCGCTGGGTTATCTGGGCTGGCTGTTCAGTTTCAAGGCGATGGTGATCGCGCAGGCGCTGCTGGTGTTGCCGGTGGTCACTGCTTTGACGCGTCAGGCAGTGGATGATGCCGAAAGCACCCATGGTGAGCAGTTGCGCTCGCTCGGCGCCGGAGCGCTGGTGCGCAGTCTGCTGCTGGCCTGGGACGAACGCTATGCGCTGCTCACGGTGTTGATTGCATCGTTTGGTCGCGCCATTTCGGAGGTCGGCGCCGTCATGATCGTGGGCGGCAATATCGAAGGCTTTACCCGTGTCATGACCACCGCCATTGCACTGGAAACCAGCAAGGGCGACTTGCCGCTGGCACTCGGCCTTGGACTCATATTGCTGCTGGTGGTGCTGTTGCTGAATGGGCTGATTGGTTTGTTGCGGCTCTGGCGCGAGCGTGCCGAGAGCCGGGAATCGGGCCGGCGCAAGGTCGCCCCTGTGTTTCAGATTTCCGCATGAAGCCGGTCTTTGCGCTGTCAGATGCGAGTGTTCATTTTGGTCGTTCGGCTGATCCGCTGCGAGCGCTGTCGGCAGTGACACTGATGATTGCAGCGGGAGAACGGGTCGCGCTGGTGGGGGCCAATGGCTGCGGCAAGAGCACCTTGCTGCGTTTGCTGCATGGCCTGCTGTTGCCGACCGCCGGACGGGTGCAACGCGCGGCCGCAGCCGAGCAGGCCATGCTGTTTCAACGGCCGCACCTGCTGCGCATGACAGTGCAAGGCAATATTGCGCTCGGCCTGTGGCTGCGCGGCAGGTCTTGGGCGCAAGCAAAAGCGCAGGCGTTGACCGCCCTGGCCAGAGTCGGCCTGACCGACCTGGCGCAGCGCAACGCGCGTCAGCTCTCGGGCGGGCAACAGCAGCGCGTTGCGATGGCACGCGCCTGGGCCCTGGGTCCGCAGGTGCTGCTGCTGGATGAACCCACGGCCAGTCTGGACCCGCACGCCAAGCGCGAAGTGGAAGCGCTGATGCAAGAGTTTGCCAGCTCGTCACCAGCCATGACGCTGGTGTTTGCCAGCCACAACCTGGGTCAGGTGAAGCGGTTGGCAAGTCGGGTCATCTATCTGGAGCAGGGCCAGGTGCTGGCTGACTTGCCAGTTGCCGATTTTTTTGGTGGATCGTTGTTGCAGCAGCAATATCCCGCCGCTCATGTGTTTGTCAAAGGAGAGTTGGCATGAGCAACTGCTTTGAGACCGGATTTATTATGGATTTTAGACCCGTAGCCCTTATGCATTCTTCCTTTGCAGCTATCATTTTAGTAGCATCATCGAACCTGTCGGCGCAGTCGATGGTGCTGGCATCCACCACTTCGACGGAGCAGTCAGGTCTGTTTTCCCACTTGCTGCCGGAGTTCAAGAAGGCCAGCGGCATCGGGGTCAAGGTGGTGGCTCTGGGCACCGGCCAGGCCATCGACATGGGGCGCCGCGGCGACGCCGACGTGCTGTTTGTGCACGATCAGGTGGCAGAATATAAGGCGGTGGCCGAAGGGTTTGCCGTCAAGCGTTTTGCGGTCATGTACAACGACTTTGTGCTGATCGGTCCGGCCTCGGACCCGGCCAGGACCAGGGGCAATGATATTGTCGAAGCCCTGAAGAACGTGGCGATCGGCAATGCTCCCTTCATCTCGCGCGGCGACAAGAGCGGCACGCATGCGGCTGAACTGCGCTTCTGGAAAATGGCCGACCTGGCAGACAAAAAAGGTGCGGGCTACAAGGAATGCGGTTGCGGCATGGGCCCGGCGCTCAACATCGCGTCCAGCAGCGACGCATACCTGCTGGCCGATCGCGGCACCTGGCTCAACTTCAAGAACCGCGGCGATCTGGTGCTGCTGGTCGAAGGCGACAAGCGCCTCTTCATCCAGTACGGCGTGATGCTGGTGAATCCGGCCAGGCACCCGCATGTCAAGGCCGCTGAAGGACAGAAGTTGGTCGATTGGCTGGTCTCGCCAGCGGGGCAGAACGTGATTGCAGGCTACAAGATCGGCGGCGAGTCGGTGTTCTTCCCAAACGCTGCCAGGTGAGAAACAGCTTGATTGAGTTGTAGGGTGGGGGCGTTCAGGCTGTAACCCGGAGCACTCCGGCGCGGCACTCAGTGCAGCGAAATAAAGGCGGAGCGACTGGCGCAGCCTGGCGCGGGGGACATTCGCGGAGTCGCCTACCCAGGCTCCCAGTCAAGCTACCGTCGACGCTGCGGGGGACATGAGCAGCGTCTCCCAACCAGCCTACTTGGCAACGAGCCAGTGTCGTCACCCGAGTTCCGGTCTTGCGAAGGCGACATGGTCTAAGATTCGCGCTTGCTGAGGTTTCCTGTTTTATTCCGAGGATTTCCCGATGACTATTTCCATGTACCAGGCCAGCGTTCCGTGTTTCGTCCGGACGCTGGGCAATCTGTCCGCCATTCTTGACAAAGCCCAGGCCCATGTGGATGCCAGGAAAATTGATTCGGCTGCGCTGACCAGCTTCCGACTTTTTCCCGACATGTTGCCGATGAACCGGCAGGTGCAGATCGCCTGCGATGCCGCGAAGGGTTTGGTAGCGCGACTTTCCGGTCTGGAAAATCCGGTGCACGAAGACACGGAAAAAACACTGCCCGAATTGCAGGCGCGAATTGCCAAAACGCAGGCCTTCATCCAGAGTGTGACGTCGGCGCAGATCGATGGCACCGAGGACAAGGACATCGTCGTCAAGCGCGGTGAGACAGAAGTCCATTACACGGGCCTGCAATTCCTGTTGGGTGGTGCGCTGCCGAATTTCTATTTTCATGTCACCACCACTTACAACATCCTGCGTCACAACGGCGTCGAAATCGGAAAGCGCGACTACCTCGGCACTTACTGAATAGCTCCCATCAATGACCAATTACCGACCGCTGCTGCACCATAACGCGTACCCGCTTCTGGCAGATTGTTGTCACCCAACTTGACGCCGTGAATTCACATAAAGTGCCCATTGCGGCTAGCCGCGACCTACCCGCTCAATGGCTCCAGTCCAGCCTACTGCGGCCTCATGTTCCCCCAAAGTGACCATGAAAGTTTGCCACTCATATTGTGGTCAATTCGTCGACATCCGAAGGTTCTTGTCGAGAAACTCGTTGGTGTAAATGCTTGCCGGGTCGAATGGCTTGTCGAAACCGATCAAGTTTTGCACAAGCTCATAGTCGGCCTTCACGCGCGAGTCGTCAAAACTGCCCAGAGCCACCTTGGTCGTGGCATCGTCGCGCATTAGCTGCTTGATGCGTTCCCACTGGTCACGCTGGTTGTCGGGATTTAGACCGCTAACATCGGCCGTTAGCGCCTGCAAACAGGGCGCAAAATCCTGCACGCAGGCAGCATAGGCGCGCTGAGTCACGGCCACGAATTTCTTCATGCGCCCCGGGTTGGCCGAGAGGTAGGCACCGTTGGCGACAAACGAATTCCCATACACGTTCACGCCGACAGTGCGCCATGCCACAAAGCCCAGGTCGGCACCGAATTCACGCACTTTCAGGTCATGTTCGTTAAAGAAATCACTGATGATGTCAACCGCCTTACTTTTCAGGGCGGCCACTTTTGCGGGTGGGCTCAGGTTGACAAAGGTCACCGCATTGACGTCAAGGCCTGTTTTTTTGGCGAAGGCGGGCCACATCAGGCGTGCGGCATCGCCCGGAGGATTGCCGATCTTGCGGCCGGCAAAGTCCTTGGGACCCGTAATGCCAGATGACTTGAGCCAATAAAAGCCTTGTGGCGAGTTGGCATAAATCACCATCACGGCCCTGAGATCTGCGCCCTTGCCCTTGGCTTGCATGGCGGTCGGCAAATCGGAGATGCCGACATCAGAACCACCCGAGCCGACACGCTGCGCCGAAACCGCCGAACCCTTGCCAGCCTCAATTTTCAGATCAATGCCGACTTCGCTGTACCAGCCTTTGGACTTGGCGAAATAAATCGGCGAATGATCAGCCGTAGGCGTCCAGTTCAACATCAACGTCATGGTGTCGGCCGCCATGACGAAGGGGGCGCTTGTTGCCAACAACACCGCTGCGGCTGATTTCAATAGTATTCGCATGGGTTCAACTCCAGAATCAATGGTTTATCTCAAATTTACGAGCCTATAATTAATAATATCAACTATTTGGTTGAAATGCAATATGGCGACTTCAAATAAGATTTCTGATGCTCCACTCAGTGTCAAACGCGATACGGCGTCAGCTCGAGAAGCCTTGATTTCTGCTGCTGTGGCCGAGTTTTCGCGCAAGGGTTTCGCGGGGGCCCGCGTGGATGAGATTGCGGCGGCGGCGGGCGTCAACAAGCAACTGGTCTATCACTATTTCGACAGCAAGCAGGGACTCTATCTGGTGGCGTTGGAGTCGGTGTACACCGAGATTCGCGAGAAAGAGAAGAGGCTCTCGCTAGGCGCGCTTGAACCCCTGGACGCCATGGTCCAGTTGGTGGGCTTTTCATTTGACTACTTGGCTGAGCACCCAGAATTCATCTCTCTTTTGACCGATGAGAACCGCAATCAGGGGGTTCACATCCTGGCATCGGAGCGTCTGCAGAAGATGCATTCACCCTTCATCGATATGCTGGAAACCACTCTGACCCGCGGCGTGACCCAAGGCGTGTTCCGTCCAGACATTGATGCGATCAATCTCTATATCTCGATTGCCGGGATTTCGTATTTTTTCTTTTCAAACAACCACACGCTGTCTGCCATTTTCGGCAAATCACTGGGCTCACGTGGCGCGCTGGTGCAACGGCGTCGCCATGTCATTGAATTTACGCTGAACGCTTTGCGGCCCTGATATCGTTCGATGCTGCTCACTCGGTTCAACTAGTTGGTTGACAATACGTGCCATCCAAGCTAGCATTTCCAAAAATGACAGCTTTCAAGAAGGAATTCACATGACGGCTCCCCTTGACGGTGCGGTGATACCGCAAACCATGTCCCTGATGAACGGCGGTCCACCTTGGCGGCGCTGGATAACCATCATCGGCATTCATGTGGCCGGTTTGTTGCTGTGGGAGGCCGCGGTGCGGATCTTCGCCATCCAGTCCTTCATTCTGCCGGCGCCATCGCGGGTACTGGCTACCTTAAGCAATCCCAACCTCAGGTGGCTGACCAACACCGGCGTTACGGCGCTGGAAGTGTTCGGCGGCTACACCTTAGGCTTGGTTCTGGGCATTATGTCGGCACTGCTGTTCATTACCAGTCGCACATTGATGATCCTGGTGTTCCCGGTGCTTGTTACCTTGAACATGATCCCGAAGGTGGCCATGGGGCCGCTCATCATCGTCTGGTTCAGCTACGGTATCGGACCCAACATCCTTATCACTTTCAGCCTGTGCTTCTTCCCGATCCTGCTGACGACCATTCGAGGCCTGAATGAGACTGAACCTGACTTATTGGATCTCGTGCGCGCGCTCAAAGGATCCCGCTGGCAGTTGTTTCGCTACATCCAGTTGCCAGGATCCCTGCCCTACGTCTTCTCCGGCATGAAGGTCGCCACCATATTGGCTGTGGCCGGCGCCGTAGTGGGCGAGTTCATCGCCTCCGACAAGGGTTTGGGTTATCTGATGATTCAAGTGCAAGCCTCGCTCGATACCCCCGCCGTATTCATGGCCGTGCTGCTCATCACGGGGCTGGGCGTGCTGCTTTATCTGTTGGTTCTGTTGCTGGAGCGGCTTTTCATCACACAGGATGCAAGAATTCAATGACAACCACATCAACCCCGACCGCCAGAGTGCTTGAGGACTACCCTGTCCCCGAGAGTTTCGCCGATGAACAGGCCCTTGAAGACTATCTGGCCACACCCTCGCGCGACCTCATACGGGACCTGGCGCATCTGGATGGCGACTTATTGGTTCTTGGCGTTGGCGGAAAGATGGGTCCTACGCTAGCGCGACTGGCTCGCAACGCTATGCCCGGACGCCGCGTGATCGCGGTGGCACGCTTTAGCGAGCCCGGCGTACGCGCCATGTTGGAAAGTCATGGCATTGAAACCATCACCTGTGATCTGCTGGACCGCAAGGCCGTGGCCAAGCTACCCCAATGTGCCAACGTCGTATTCATGGCCGGGCGCAAGTTCGGCGCCGATGCCAACAACCCTCTGACATGGGCCATGAACACGCATGTGCCGGCGCTGGTGGCAGAGACTTTCAAGAACTCACGCATAGTGGCCTTTTCCACAGCCTGCGTCTATCCCTTTGTGCCAGTGATCAGCCAGGGTGCGGCTGAAACTTCTGTGCTGAGCCCGCCCGGGGAGTACGCCAACTCCTGCGTCGGCCGGGAGCGCATGTTTGAATATTTTTCGCAGATACACAACACACCGGGGCGATTGGTGCGGCTGAGCTACGCTATTGACCTGCGCTATGGCGTGCTGGTTGATGTGGCTGCCAAGATCTGGCGTGGTGAGAAGATTGACGTGACCATGGGTCACGTCAACGTCATCTGGCAAGGCGATGCCAACGCGCAAGCGCTGCGCTGTCTGGCTGTGGCCACCGTACCGACCAGCCCCTTGAACGTGAGCGGGCCCGAAACCACCTCCATCCGGTGGCTGGCCGAAGAGTTCGGGCGCCGATTTGACAAGCCCGCCCACATCGTAGGCGAAGAAGCCCCCACCGCATGGCTCGTGAATACCGGTGAGGCCGAGCGCCTGTTTGGCTATCCGCGCGTCTCGCTGTCGCGGCAAATCGCTTGGATCGTGGATTGGATTTCCCGCGAGCAGCGCCTCTACGGCAAGCCGACCAAATTCGAGTCCCGCGATGGCAAATACTGACTTGCGGGTCAGCGTTGAAACACTGGGCGCTCTGACGCCGGCCGTGCAGGTCATGCTCGACGCGTTGGTGGCGTCCAGTGGCTGGAACCAAACGCCGCAGGATTGGGCCATCTTTTCGCGCGAGGGCACGGTGTGCGCCGTGCGCGATGAGCAGGGCCGCATTGTCGCCAGTGGAGCCGTGCTGCCCTTGGGTGCAACGGTGGCATGGATCAGCATGATTCTGGTGGCGCCGGAAGTCCGCGGCCAGGGCCTGGGCACTGCGGTGTTTGCGTACTGTCTGGCACTGGTGCAAACCGCCGGACGCACCGCTTACCTGGACGCAACGCCGGACGGCGCGCATATCTATGGCCAGTTTGGATTTGTCCCGGTGTTGCGCCTGACACGCTGGCAGCGCGACACCTTGTCCGCTGCTGGGTCGGCAGTGCCGATCACCAAACCCACGGATATCGATGCCCTGGCAGCGCTGGATGCACAGGCACTTGGCGCACCGCGCAGGGCCCTGCTGGCCGACTTTCTGGCGCGGCCAGATACCGTCTTCGTACATGGCGCAGCAGGTGCAGCCATCGTGCGTCGTGGGCGCATCGCCCACCAGATCGGGCCCCTGCTGGCGCCGGACGAGAGCACTGCGGTCGACTTGATGAACTCTGCAGTGCAAGGTCTGACGGGCAAGGTATTTATCGATGTGCCCGACCAGCGGGCCTTACTGGGCCAACAACTCGGTACTGCCGGCTTTTCGGCGCAACGGGGTTTTGTGCGCATGCTGCTCGGCGACCAGCCGTTACGCGGGCAAGCCCATCTCATTCACGCCATCGCGGGTCCGGAATTCGGATAAGCCGCGGCATCACCGACACGGGAGTCCCCTTATGCCCTTGAACCGATCTGACCTGCCTGAAGACGTGACGACCTTGCTGGCGCAGGGCACCGTGATTCCCGCGCACCCTCTGGCACTGAATGCGCAGCGTCAGTTCGACCGCCAGCGCCAACGCGCGCTGACGCGCTATTACGTCGACGCTGGCGCCGGTGGCTTGGCT
>JBBQZA010000135.1:0-9980 GCA_038208175.1 Burkholderiales bacterium | reverse complement strand
ACTGCCACGCCCTCCTCTTCCGCCTTGTGCGCCAGCATCGGCCCCCGCACCACATCGCCTACTGCCCAGACGCCTGGCAAGTTGCTGCGGCATTCGTCGTCGACCACAATCGCGCCGCGCTCATCAAGCTTCAAGCCGATGGTTTCGGCATTCAAACCCGTGGTGTTGGGCACGCGACCAATCGACACGATCAGCTTGTCGACATCCAGCGTCTGCTGTTCGCCCTTGGCATTGGTCCAGGCCACGCTGACGCCCTTTTTACTCTTCTTGATGGCGCCGACTTTGACACCCAACTCAATCTTCAGACCCTGCTTGACAAAAATCCTGTGTGCTTCTTTCGCAATTTGATCGTCAACGGCGCCCAGAAACGCCGGCAGCGCCTCCAGAATGGCGACCTCGGCACCCAGACGGCGCCAGACCGAACCGATCTCCAGACCGATCACGCCGGAACCTATCAAGCCCAGCTTTTTCGGCACCGCGCCCAGGCGCAAGGCACCGTCGTTGGAAAGAATCGTCTCCTCGTCAAATGGGGCGCCAGGCAGCGAGCGCGCGCTGGAACCGGTGGCCACGATGATTTGCTTGCCCAGCAGGGTTTCCTCGGTCGCGCCACTGACTTTGATCTCGTAGCCAGGGTCGGCCGCTTTGCCGAAGGAAGCCCGTCCATGGAAGAAGCTGACCTTGTTCTTCTTGAACAGATACTGGATGCCATCGTTGTTCTGCTTGACCACCGTATCCTTGCGAGCCACCATCTTGGCGACATCCAGGCTCAAGCCGGAAACCGCAATGCCGTGCTCGGCAAAATGATGGCCCGCCTGCTCGAAGTGTTCCGAGGATTGCAACAAAGCCTTGGACGGTATGCATCCCACATTGGTGCAGGTGCCGCCCAGTGCCGGACCACCCAAGCTGCTTTTCCACTCGTCGACACAGGCCACAGTCATGCCCAGTTGCGCAGCCCGTATCGCGGCCACGTAGCCGCCGGGACCAGCGCCGATGACGATCAGATCGAATTGTTTGTTCATGTTTAATCAGTTGGGGACAGAGCAAAAATGCTCCGCATTTATTGGTCTGTCCCGCAAGGTCATGGTTAGTTGGGGACAGAGCAAAAATGCTCGGCATTTATTGGTCTGTCCCGCAAGGTCCTAAATATCAAAAAGTAACCGTGCCGGTTCTTCCAGCACTTCTTTCATCGCCACCAGGCCCAGCACCGCCTCGCGGCCGTCGATGATGCGGTGGTCGTAGCTCATGGCAAGGTAGTTGATCGGACGCACCACCACCTGGCCGTTTTCCACCACGGCCCGGTCCTTGGTTGCATGCACACCCAGAATGGCAGATTGCGGCGGGTTGATGATCGGCGTCGACAGCATCGAGCCGAAGGTGCCGCCATTGCTGATGGAAAACGTGCCGCCGGTCATTTCCTCGATGCTCAGCTTGCCGTCGCGCGCCTTGGCGCCGTACTCGGCAATCTTTTTTTCGATGTCGGCAAAACTCATCTGGTCGGCATCGCGCAGAATGGGCACCACCAGGCCACGCGGCGAACCGACCGCAATGCCGATATCAAAGTAGCCGTGATACACGATGTCGTTGCCGTCCACCGAGGCGTTGAGCATCGGGAATTTCTTCAGTGCATGCACCGCCGCCTTGACGAAGAAGCTCATGAAGCCGACTTTCACGCCATGCTCTTTTTCGAACTTCTCCTGGAAGCGCTTGCGCATCTCCATCACTGGCGCCATGTTGACCTCGTTGAAGGTGGTCAGGATGGCGTTGGTCGACTGCGACTGCAGCAGACGCTCGGCAACACGAGCGCGCAGACGGCTCATCGGCACACGCTGCTCGGGGCGCTCGCCCAAGGACACTGCCGGAGCCGCCACTTGAGGAAGAAAAGTGGTTACAGCCTTTTCTGAACCTGGACTAGATGCTACCGTTTTAGGAGCAGAAGCGAACGTCACCGCCGCCAGCACATCGCCCTTGGTGACACGGCCGTCCTTGCCAGTGCCGGCAACACTGCCGGCGGCCAATTGCTTGTCGGCCATCAGCTTGGCCGCCGCCGGCATCGCGACGCCGGCCATGGCTTGACCCGTCGGCGCCTTTGCGCCGGGCGTCGGTGCTGGCACAACTGCGGGGGCTTGCGCGCTTGCGAGCACCGCACCGGCCTTGCCTTGCGTATCGATTCTGGCAATCAATTGCTCGGCCGCCACGGTCTCACCGTCGGCCACCACCAATTCCAGCAAAACACCGGCAGCGGGGGCCGGGACCTCCAGCACCACCTTGTCGGTTTCGACCTCGATCAGAATTTCATCCACGGCGACCGCTTCGCCGACTTTTTTCTTCCACTGCAGCAGCGTGGCTTCAGCCACCGATTCCGACAACTGCGGGACTTTCACTTCTACGATAGCCATATCAATTCCTTCTGCATTTATTCTTATTTGGACAGGATGGCGCCTTTGAGCTTGCCGAAAGCACCTTCAACCAATGCCTTTTGCTGCTCCTGGTGCAAGTGCGAGTAACCCACCGCCGGCGAAGCCGACGCGGTGCGCCCCGAATAGCCGAGCTTCTGCCCGTCCAGCATGTTCTCGAGGATGTAATGCTGCACGAAGAACCAGGCGCCCTGGTTTTGCGGCTCGTCCTGACACCACACCAGATCCGACGCGTTCGGATACTTTTTCAGTTCCGTGGCAAAAGCCTTGTGCGGGAACGGATACAACTGCTCGACACGCACAATCGCCACGTCGTCAATCGCTTTTTCGTCGCGCTTTTTCACCAGGTCGTAGTAGACCTTGCCGGAACAGGCCACCAGGCGCCTGACCTTGTCGGACTTTTTGTTGACCCCTTCCTTGTGCTCCGCAATGACGGTCTGAAAACTGCCTCGGGTGAACTCCGACAACGCAGAGGCCGCGTCTTTGGCACGCAGCAGCGACTTCGGCGTCATGATGATCAACGGCTTGCGCAGGTTGCGCACCATCTGCCGCCTCAGAATATGGAAAATCTGGCTCGCGCTGGTCGGTTGCACCACCTGCATATTGGTGTCGGCGCTGAGCTGCATGAAGCGCTCCAGGCGCGCCGAGCTGTGCTCCGGGCCCTGGCCCTCGTAGCCATGCGGCAGCATCAGCGTGATGCCGTTGACGCGGCCCCATTTCACTTCACCGGAGGCAATGAACTGGTCGATCACGACCTGCGCACCGTTGGCGAAATCACCGAACTGGGCCTCCCAGACCACCAGCGTGTTCGGATCGTTCGACGCGTAGCCATACTCGAAGCCCAGCACCGCCTCCTCCGACAGGATCGAATCAATCACGACAAACGGTGCTTGCGCATCGGCTACGTTTTGCAGCGGCGTGTAGGTGCCCTCGTCCAATTTTTCGCGGTTCTGGTCGTGAATCACCGCGTGCCGGTGGGTAAAGGTGCCGCGGCCACTGTCTTCACCGCTCAAGCGCACCGGATAGCCCGCCGCCACCAGCGACGCAAAAGCCATGTGTTCGCCCATGCCCCAATCGACCGGAATTTCTCCACGCCCCATGGCGGCGCGGTCGTTGTAAACCTTCTTCACCAGCGGGTGTGGCGCGATCGTGGCCGGCAGCGTCGTCAGCCGCTCGGCCAGGCGATTCCACTCTGCCAGCGGCAGGGCGGTATCGCCGGCGTCGGTCCATTTCTTGCCGATAAAGGGCGTCCAGTCGACAGCGTACTTGCTTTTGAAGTTGCTCAGCACCGGGTCAAAGGTGTTCCTACCGGCGTCCAGCGCAGCTCGCGTCGCCTTGACCATGTCGTCACCGAGCGTGGCACCAAATCCTTGCGCCACAAGTCTGTCAGCGTACAGCTTGCGGGTACCCGGATGCTGGGCAATCTTCTTGTACATCAGTGGCTGCGTCAGCGCCGGCGTGTCCTGCTCGTTGTGCCCAAGTTTGCGAAAACAGACGATGTCAACCACCACATCTTTCTGGAATTCCATGCGGTATTGCAGCGCCAACTGGGTCGCCAGCACCACCGCTTCCGGATCGTCGCCATTGACGTGCAGCACCGGCGCCTTGATCATCTTGACAATGTCGGAGCAGTAGATCGAGGAGCGGGTGTCGCGCGGGTCGCTGGTGGTAAAACCAATCTGGTTGTTGATCACGATGTGCACCGTGCCGCCCGTGCTGTAACCGCGTGTCTCGGCCAAAGCCAGCGTCTCCATCACCACGCCCTGACCGGCAAAGGCGGCGTCGCCATGCACCAGGATTGGCAACACCTGTTTGCCTCTGGGGTCGGCGCGTCGGTCCATGCGCGCGCGCACCGAGCCTTCCACCACCGGGTTGACGATTTCCAGGTGCGAAGGATTGAAGGCCAGACTCAGGTGTACCGCTCCGCCAGGCGTGGCCACGTCCGAGCTGAAACCCTGGTGGTATTTGACGTCGCCGCTGGGCAGATCTTCCGGCGCCGTGTGGTCGAACTCGGCAAACAGGTCGGCCGGCATTTTGCCCAGCGAGTTGACCAGCACATTCAAGCGGCCGCGGTGCGCCATGCCGATAACGATTTCCTGCAGACCGACGCTGCCGCCGCCCTGAATCAGTTCATCCATGGAAGCGATGAAGCTCTCGCCGCCTTCGAGCGAGAAACGTTTCTGCCCGACAAACTTGGTGTGCAGAAAGCGCTCCAGCCCTTCGGCCGCGGTCAGGCGATCGAGGATGTGCTTCTTCTTTTCAAGCGTGAAATCAGGCTTGGAGCGAATGCTTTCGAGCTTCTGCTGCCACCAGCGCTTCTGATTCTGCTCGGTGATGTACATGTACTCGGCGCCGATGGTGCCGCAGTAGGTCTGGCGCAGCGCGTTCATCAGCTCGCGCAGGCTCATGCTGTCTTTACCGAAGAAGGTATTGCTGGTGTTGAAAACCACTTCCTGATCGGCGTCGCCGAAGCCGTAAAAGGACGGTTCCAATTCGGGGATAGGGTCACGCTCGGTGCGCTTGAGCGGGTCCAGATCGGCCCAGCGCGCACCGACCGTGCGATAGGCCGCAATCAGCTGCTGGGCGGCGGTTCTCTTGCGCCCCATCTCAAAGTCGGCGCTGGCCAGCACGACCCGGGTTCCGCCATGCTTGGCACGCTCGGCAAAAGCGTTGACCACCGGCAGATGCGGCACATCCTTGGCGTCGCTACCGTCGACTGCCGGGACATGCTGCAAGGCATCGAAATAGTCGCGCCAACTGTCGGGCACACTGCCCGGATGAGCCAGGTAGTTCTCGTACATTTCTTCAACGTACGGGGCGTTGCCGCCAAACAAATGGGTATTGGCCCGATAGGCCTGATAGACAGACGCGCCCGACGAAATCGGAGCCGCCACGGGGGAACTTATGTCACTCATTTTCCGCTGACCTTCGTTTCCCTGCAGGAAACATTAGCTGGTTAAAGCTGTGGGTTGATTAACCGTCCGCGTCCCGGCTGAACCGTTTGGCGGATGCGACTGGCGTTGAAACCGCCTAGTAACTCTGTAATTGTGCCAGCAAAATGAGAACCTTGTGGCACGCGAACTTTTTTGCAAACTTGGCTTATACCGAGTCGCCGGGCTACGCCCGGCGCTCCGCCTTGATTTCGCTGCGTCGCCCACCCAGCCTCCCAGTCAAGCGGCAGCGCTAGGGGTAATACGCTCACCACAAATGCAGGAGCACGACGATGGGGCGCTCAGTGCAGCGAAATTAAGGAGGAGCCGTAGGCGGGGGACATTCGCGGAACTGAGTGCCCCACCGGCGTGCTCCGGGCCACCGCCGACGTGCTCCGGGCAACAACCGCAGTGTTCCGTATTAACCCTGTACCAGATCCCTGATCTGCTGCAGTGCGGCCGGATCGTCCATGGTGGTCAGGTCCCCTGGATCGCGACCTTCGCACACTGCTTGAATGGCCCGACGCAGCAACTTGCCGCTTCTGGTTTTCGGCAAAATAGTGACAAAGCGCACACGTGCCGGACGCGCCACCGCACCCAGATCATTGTCGACCAGCTTCATGATCTCGCCCTCGAGTTTGAGACAGGCCGCTGCATCGCCCAGCAGGCTGGCATCCTTGGCCACAACAAAGGCCATCGCGACCTGCCCCTTGAGCTGATCTGCAACACCCACCACGGCGACCTCGGCCACATTCGGATGCGCCGAGATGCTCTCCTCGATCTCGCGCGTGCCCAGGCGATGGCCGGCGACATTGATCACATCATCGGTGCGCCCCAGAATGAAGAAGTAGCCATCGGCGTCGCGGATGCCCCAGTCGAAAGTGCTGTACACCATGCGCCCGGGCAGCGTCGTCCAATAGGTTTTGACAAAGCGCTCATCGTCGCGCCAAACGGTCTGCATGCAGCCCGGCGGCAACGGCCCTTCGATCGCCACCACGCCTTTTTGATTCGGGCCGGTCAGCTCGGCGCCAGTCTGGTCGTCCAGCAGTTTCACGTCATAGCCGTAGACCGCCTTGCCTGGCGAGCCAAATTTGCTTTGCGCCTTCTCGACCCCGTTGCACAGCGACAGAATCGGCCAGCCGGTCTCGGTCTGCCAGTAGTTGTCGATGACCGGCTTGCCCAGCCCCTTGCTGATCCACTGCGCAGTCGGTTCATCCAGCGGTTCGCCGGCCAGGAACAGCGCGCGCAAGCTGGAGAGATCGTACTTGGTGAGCAAGGCAGGGGCCTGCTTCTTCAAGACCCGCACTGCGGTTGGCGCGCTGAACATCACCGTGACCTTGTATTTCTCCACCAGACTCCACCAGATGCCGCCATCCGGGCGCGTTGGCAAGCCCTCGTACATGATCGTGGCCATGCCGGCAATCAGCGGGCCGTAAATGATGTAACTGTGGCCCACCACCCAGCCGATGTCGCTGGTTGAAAAATAGGTTTCACCGGCATTGCCGCAATAGATGTACTTCATGCTGGCGGCCAGCGCCACCGCATAGCCACCGGTGTCGCGTTGCACGCCTTTGGGCTTGCCGGTAGTGCCGCTGGTGTACAGCGTATAGCTGGGGTGCGTCGCATCCAGCCACTCGCAATCGACCACCGTGGTCAGGTTCTTTTGCCGCAAGGCGGCCCACAGATGGTCACGCCCGGCCAGCAGATCCATGGCCACCAATTGCCGATCCACCAGCAGCACCGATTGCGGCTTGTGGCTGGACAAGCGAATCGCTTCGTCCAGCAACGGTTTGTAAGCCACCGCCTTGCCGCCACGCGAGCCGGCGTCGGCGCTGATGACAACTCTGGGTGCCGCATCTTCAATGCGCGAGGCCAGCGAACCCGACGCAAAGCCGCCAAACACCACCGAATGGATCGCGCCAATGCGCACGCAGGCCAGCATGGCAAAGGCCGCCTCCGCAATCATCGGCATGTAGATCAGTCCCCTGTCCCCCTTGGCCACGCCCAATTCCTTCAGCACAGCCGCCATGCGCTGCACCTCGGCGTGCAGTTCACGGAAGGAATAAACCTTTTCCTGGCCGGTCTCGGTGGAAACAAAAATCAGCGCCGCCTGCTCGGCTCTGTCCTGCAGATGCCGGTCCACCGCGTTGTGGCACAAATTGGTCGTGCCACCGACAAACCACTTTGCAAACGGTGGATTGCTGTAATCGCAAATTTGCTGCGGCGGTGTTTTCCAATCGACAAGTTGGGCCTGTTCAGCCCAGAAAGCGTCACGCTCGGTCAGGGAGCGGCGATGAAAATCGGCATAGCTTGTCATTGTTGTCTCCTGGCGGGTCTTAAAACTGAATTCATAATTATGAGCAGCGAACTTGCTGCAAACTGACTTGCACATTGCCTTTCACACTTAGCCAGACTAGACTAAGTATGTTATCCATGGAGAATTTGATGCACTCTGTCAATATGTTACAAGCCAAGTCCTCGCTATCGCGCTTGGTTGAGTCCATCGAGAGCGGACAGAAGCGCGAAATCGTGATTGCGCGCAATGGCCGCCCCGTTGCCAAGCTGGTGCCGATAACTGCCGTAACAACTGGCCAGAGGATTGGCGTCGCCAAAGGCGTATTTGTGGTCCCGGACAATATTGACGCATTCAACGATGAAGTGGCTCAATTGTTCATAGGTAGGGGGTAGCCTTGAACCTGCTGCTGGATACTCACATCGCCCTCTGGGCCATCACCGACAGTCCGAAATTGTCACAAAAGGCGCGCGATCTGATTCAGTCGCCCACAACGACCGTCTGGGTTAGCGCGGCGAGTATCTGGGAAATCGCGATCAAGCACGCACTTGGCCGAGGCGACATGCCGGTGTCGAGCTCGGACGCTGTGAGATATTTTCAAGAGTCGGGTTACCGCTTTCTGCCGGTCGAAGCAGAGCATGCGGTTGCGGTCGAGGAATTACCGGCACACCATCAAGACCCCTTCGACCGTATTCTTGTGGCCCAGGCCCTCGTTGAGCCAATGCGGCTAATCACGCACGACTCCCGGGTGGCGCTTTACAGCGATACCTTCATCACGGTCTAAGCCGACGGCTGGCTTATTTGATCAGCGCCTGGGCCGCCTTGAAGGCCGGATGCTCGGCGCTGCGCAGCCACTCAAAGGCCACCATCTCGGTCGTCACCAGTTCGACGCCGGCGCTCGCCAGACGGTCAAAGGCGGCATCGCGGTTGCGCTCGGTACGCGAGCTGCAGGCGTCGGTCACGACCCAGACTTCAAACTCGTCCTGCAACAAATCCAGCGCCGTTTGCAGCAGGCAAACGTGGGTCTCACAACCGGCCACCACAATGGTGTTGCGCTCATCGGCCGCGGCCTGCGGCTTTTGCAGGTGCTTGGGCAAACTGCGGGCGTTGCCGGCCACCGGTTTGACCGGTGGACGCAGCCACTCACCGAGGCCCTCTTCGACGCCGCTGAATTGCATTTTGCTCAGCGTGCGATCACACAGCGCCTTCAGCTCGGCCGCGTTCTCGCCCAATCGTGACGGGTTCTGCTCGGTGCCCCAGACCGGTACTTCCATCAGGCGCGCCAATTGCCCCAGGCGCACCGCATTTGCCAGCACCAGGGGCGCTTCCAACATGACCGGCATCAGGCGACTCTGGTAGTCCACCAGCACGAGTTGGGATTGAGTGGCATCAAGCAACATGGCATTCTTTCTGAAAGGGTTCAACGATTTCTGTCAATCCGCTATTAAACCGCAGTCGGCAGACAGCCGCTATACTGCGACGGATGCGAATTTCGGTCTCCCTCCTCGCTCTTGTCTCCCTCGCTTTTGCCGCCAGCGTGCATGCCAGCCCCCCGCTGGCCGGCGACGACCTGGACAAATTGCTGGCAGACAAAGGGCTGCTGGCGCAAATCGACCAGGTCAGACAGACCGTCAGCGACAAAGCCTCCGAGCTGGTCGTCACCGCCATGGGCTTTCTCGGCACGCCTTACCGGCGCGGCGGCAGTTCACTGGACACCGGCTTCGACTGCAGCGGCTTTGTCAAGGCCATCTATGCGCAGACTGTCGGCCTGATCCTGCCACGCAAAGCAAATCAGCAGGCGGCAACGACGCAGAAAATCGACCGCGCCGATCTGCAGCCGGGTGACCTGGTGTTCTTCAATACCATGCGCCACGCCTTCAGCCATGTCGGCATTTATATCGGCGAAGGCAAATTCATTCATTCACCCAAACCAGGTGCCGAGGTGCGCGTGGACGACATGGCCGGCTCCTACTGGAAGCGCCGTTTTGACGGCGCGCGCCGGGTGCGCAACGCGGGAACACAAACCGCGGCCGTTCAGGCAGACTGAGCCGGGTCCGTCGCCATAACTCATGCCGTCGCTGCGCAGCACGTTGCAATAGTTCCAGAGTTTCTGGACGATGGTGGCTGAGTTCATAAGGGTTCCAAAGAGAAAACAAGGTTCGGGTTAGCCATTCGCAGTGCCCTTTGCAGATTGCTTCGGGTGATTGACATCCTCCCCCACCTTGGCCAAAGGCCACCGCTTGCGCGGGAAGGAGGGGGATTCCTACGGTGCTAAACATGAGTTACCTCACGCCTAGTCGCTTCGGTGGGTTCCTGCTTCACTGAGGCTGGTTTCGTCCCGGA
>JBBQZA010000134.1:0-10114 GCA_038208175.1 Burkholderiales bacterium | reverse complement strand
TGGCGTGCCACGCTCCTCGGCGACTCAGCAGCGCAGCGCTGGCTGCTTGCGCCAACGGGCTTGCAGCACGGCGATATCTGGAGAAAAAAATAGTATGCAAACCGAACTTCAACTCAAACCGTTTCTCGACCAACTCGCTTTTCCGGAATCGCCACGCTGGCATGACGGCGCCTTGTGGTTCTCGGACTTCTACACGCAACGCGTGCAGCGTGTAGACATGGCAGGCCATTGCGAAAACATCGTGACCGTGCCGGGTCAGCCCTCCGGTCTGGGCTGGTTGCCCGATGGCAGGCTGCTGGTGGTTTCCATGAAAGACCGGCGTCTGCTGCGGCTCGAGACATCGCCGAAGACGGCTCGCTCAGTGGCCGTCGTGTCTGGGCTGCATTGAACGGGGCCGCGCCGGACGGCATCTGCCTGGACGCCGAGGGCGCCATCTGGCTGGCCTCGCCCGTCAGTCGCGAAGTGCTGCGCGTGAGGCAAGGCGGCGAGGTCACACACCGCTGCGCCACCCCGGGTCAGGCAGTAGCCTGCATGCTGGGAGGACCCGACATGCGCACGCTGTTTGTGCTGACGACCAAGGTCATGCTGGCGCCTGAAGAATCACTGAAAACGCTGCCCGGTGCCATTCATACCCTGGCGGTGGATGTGCCCGGCTTCAGTGCCCGGCTTCTTCAGCCAAGGCTGTCAACCGCATCCACGCCGATGGGCTTGTCAGCGACAAAGAGCCGCTGCGCGCTCTGAGCCCCATCGGCGGCCAGCAATCGCTCAGTCCAGGCCGTGACGCTGGCCTGAGACACCGGCTCTGGCTCAAACACCAGGCGTGGCAGAACCCGCGCCAGGACACCTGACGGCACGCCGGCAGTGGCCAGCGCCGCCGCAAAGCGGCTGGCTGCGTCGCCCATGCGAAAGGCGTTGATGTTGGCTTTGGCGATGCGCTCGCCCTTGCCGGCAAAGAGTGCCTGTACCTGCTGTTCCAGCAGTTCCACCGGTAATGGCAACTGCGACGCGGCAGCACCCAGCAGCACCATGTTCTGCGCCTTCTCGGTGCCGGCCTTCTTCGCCATGCGCGTGGCGTCCAGCGCCACCAGGCGCGGCAGCGAGAACAAGACCTGATACAGGGCCTCGGGCTGTGGGTAATTGTCAATGTTGACCAGCGGCACGACGTCGGTCACAAAGCAGGCGTCGCTGCGCAAGAGCGCGGTGTAGCGCAGCGCCTCCATCGGCTCCACCGACAACAGCAGGCTGGCGCTGCCGTTGGCAATCAGGTCACTGGCCACCGGCTGATCCGAAATGCGCACAAACGCCGACACGGCGCCGCCGCGCTGCGCCATGCCATGCACCTCGGATTGCTTCAAAAACAGACCGGCATCGTGCGCGGCATGGTCGATAACCCAGGCAATCGACAGCACACCCTGGCCACCGACACCGCAAATGACCATGTCGAAATTCATTCAGCCAGCTCCTGGCAGGAAGCGCGCTTGTTCAGCTTGATCTGCTTGGCGTAGGTAACACAGGCGCGGCGCGCAATGATCACCGACAGCCCCTGGTGGGCCAACTCCTCGCGGATGATGGCAACCGTCTCGTCCTTCTTGCGCACCGACGGCGCAACGATGCGGATGTGCTCCCGCGCCACGCCCAGACCGGCCACCAGATCGACCACCTCTTCGTCCGTCACCATCGTTGGCTGACCGCCAGTCATGGCGACAATGCTGTTGTCCAGGATGAAGACCTTGATGTTGCTGTTGTCGCGCGCGGCGTCCAGCAGCGGCGCCATGCCGGAGTGCGTGAAGGTGCCGTCGCCTATGACGCACAGTGACGGCGTCATGCCGGCGTGCGACGCGCCGATCGCCATGCCGATGGAGGAACCCATGCACAGGCAGGAGTGGATCGCGTTGTAGGGCTCCATGGCGCCCAGCGTGTAACAGCCGATGTCGCCCATCACGCGCACGCCGGGACCGTACTGCGCCACGACCTCGTTGATGGCGATATAGGCATCGGTATGCGGGCACTTGTCGCACAGGCGTGGTGGCCGCCCCACCAGCACATCGGCCAGCCCTTCAATTTGCAAGGACAACTTCACTGGCAAACCAAAGCAGCGTTTGATCGCATCCGGAGTCAACTCACCGATGCGCGGCAGGTCGCCGCTAAGCTTGCCGCGAATCGGTCGCTCGCGCATCAAGCCCAGAGCGCTGATGTAGCGCTCGATGAACGGGTAGCCTTCCTCCACGACCCAGATCTCGCTCGAGGCATCCATCAGTTGACGGATCTTCTTCACCGGCAGCGGGTAAACGCCAATGCGCAGCAGGTTGTAGCCATCAAGCTTGTCAGCCATCGCCTCTTGCAGGTAATTCCAGGCCAGGCCGCTGACCAGAATGCCGGGCTTGCCGTCCCCGCGCAGCGTCAACGCGTTGGCCGCATGGTTTTCCGAATACGCTTGCAAGGTCGGCTGCTTCGCCACCAGTTTGGCATAGGCAGGTCGGGCGTTGATCGGCAGCAAGGTGAAGCGGCTCGGGTCGCTGACATAGTTCGCCACGTTCTGTTCGCGCGCTGGCGCCAGCGTCACCCGTGCCCGGCTGTGCGCCAGCCTTGTCACCAGCCGCAGCAGCACCGGCACCTGCAACTGCTCTGACAGATCAAAGGCCTCGCGCGTGAAGTCGTAGCACTGCTGCTGGTCGCCGGGCTCCAGACAGGGGACCATCGCAAAGTCGGCAAAGTAACGCGAATCCTGTTCGTTTTGCGAACTGTGCATGGAAGGGTCATCCGCTACCGCCAGCACCAGGCCGCCGTGCGCGCCCGAGACCGCCACGTTCATGAACGGATCGGCCGCCACATTCAACCCCACGTGCTTCATCGACACGATGGCGCGCCGCCCCGCATACGAGACGCCCACGCCCTCCTCCAGCGCCACCTTCTCGTTGGTTGACCAGAGGCCGCGCACCGCCAGGCCGTGCTGCTTCACGTAGTCTTCGATGGCCTGATAGATCTCGGTTGACGGTGTGCCCGGATAGGCATACGCGGCGCTGATACCGGCATCAATGGCAGCCCGTGCGACGGCCTCGTCGCCCAGCAATATTTCTTCAGACATGGCCGCCCCTGCTCAAGGACGGGCGGAAACCAGCGCCGATACGCGCTGCAGCCATTCGGCATTGCCGCTGATATAGCGGGCATCGCGGTACTTGTAGTCCGGCCCTGCCCGCATATCGCGCTCCGGCAACTCCCAGATCAGGACTTTGGGCCGCTTGGCCTGAAACGCCTCGTTGCGCAGATAGCTTTCCATGCCCACCCAGGAACCCTGATCGGCACCGACCGACAGGCTGGTCAGATCACGCTGGAAAGCAAAGTTCAAGGCACCCGGAAAACCGGTCCATTCATGCGAATAACTGCTGCCCAGCATAGCAAATTCAGGAAGAGCCTGATTGCCCAGCAAATTTGTCGCTGCCGGTTGCGTGCGCTCAACCGTGATCTGCGGAACCATGTCGGCGGCCAGGGTCGGCGCATCAGGCGGCAACAGACCCACCAGATCACCGGGTTTTGACTTGCGCTTACGCGGCGAAATCTTGCGCGTGTAGGCGGCCTCGGGCAGAGCCTCGATCAGCTTGCGGGTGGCTGGGTCTGCCATGACGCCGGCCTTGACTGCGTCCGCAGCCGCCATGACCCCGCTGGGCGACCAATGCGAATCGAGGCGGAAATAAAACGGCGTATCGCTAGCCCGGCCAGGATCATTCAGAAAGGCGCTGTTCAAATCGACCATCAAAACATCGTTGGCTTTCAGGAATTCCAGCATCCTGGCGTAATTGCCACGCAGGTAGTCGGTCAACGCAAGCTCATTGGGCAAATGCTCGGCATAGATTCGCATCTTTAGCGGCACCACCACCACCACCAGGCGAATGCCCTGGTCCGCCAACACCTTATTGAATTTGGCAATCAGACCCAGCGACTTCTTGACCTCAGCGTCGTCGCTTGCAGTGCTGATCTCGTGCCGATAGAAAACCCATTCGTTCTTGCCAATGATGGCAAGTGCCGGCTCCGCGGCCATCAAGGGCGTCACAAAAGACAGCAGCGCAATCGCCTTCAACAAGCCATGAAAAAATCCCTGATTTGCTTTCATCTTCCTATCCTTTCATTCACGACACTGCAAGCATGCCGCGCAACTTACTTGCCTGTATATCGTTCCACCTTGTTTTGAACCGCCTTGGCGCTCATTTTCCCTTTGGCGTCCGGCAGCAGAAATAGGCTATGCGCCGACCCCGGCGTCATGGCCAGAGCAGCGCGCGCCAGCGCGACCTTTTCTCCGGCCTTGGTCGCGATCAATTCAATCGACACCGGATTCACCGGCAACGCCGCTGACGCGCCATAGCGCAAACCTGAAAACACTTGCGTGGTGCCGTCACCCGTCAGGACATCGGTCAGCGAATCGCCCGGCACCAATTGATACACCGACAGCATCGCCTTCAACTTGTTGGACCCCGTCTTGTCTTCAAACACGATCGGCGCTAGCGACGGCTTCGACGACACAAAGGCCACCGTCATGGCGCGGCCAGCCACCACATCCAGAGACGCGGACAGCGTCGTTTTGGCGCCGCCGGTGGTCTGAAAAGCGAGCACATGTTTGCCAAACGGCAGCACCATGTAGTCGCTAACCTGGTTGCCCGCTAGCGCCGCAACCCGCAGCTTGCCATCCACTGCAATCGAGCCCTTGCCGACACCGCCCGTCAGCAGCACTCGCACATAGGCAGAATCAGCCGGCGGCTCGGGGTCGTACAACAATCCGGTGGGTTGTGCCTGTGCCGCGGCCGCCATCAAGCCGATCAACGAGAAACGAAAAACGGTGATTACAAATTTTTGCAGCAAGACGGTACTTCCTTTTCAATAAAGTTTGTTGACATCAATTGGCTTTGCCAGCACTGCGTTCAAACTGCATCATCCAGCGGTATTTTCCAGGCGGCAGTTTATCCAGAGACACCAGCGCGCGCCACGGATCGATGCGCTGGATTTTCACCGTGTTGCGATTATCCCCATCGGGAATCAGCCGCAAGGTATCCTGCGCGTAAGGCAGATTCACCATCACCGCAGCGTTGGAGCTCAGGCGTTCAGTTCCGCTCACCGTGACGCTCAAGCGCAGCACGGCGGAGCTGGTGTCAATTTCAGCCGAAATGCGGTCGCGCTCACGCCACCACCTGGCCACCTCGCCGTTGGTCGCAATCCAGACATCGGCCGAGCTTTCCTTGAAGCGCTTGAAAATGTTGCCGACCTCAACCTCGGTCAACACGCTCTGGTTCGGGAACCGCACCAGAGCCAGACTGCCCATGGCTTTGGAGAGTTCAAATTCAGCCAGAAACTGTTTGAAGCCTTCTTCCGGCTCCTCGGCCATCAGGTCTTCCGGGCTGCTGATGGTACGCGGCAAGATGACCATCGGCTTGGCCGGGTTCGCAGCACCGGCGGCTCGGGGTATCAGCATCGGCACCCGGATATCCGAGGTCTCCAGGAATCCTATCTGGTGCGAAAAACCGAGTTGATTCAGCAGCAGCTCCGTCGTCTTGTCCTGCGCTTCCATCGGCGCATGAAAGCCGTAGTCGGGGCCCGGCGAAACTCCTGCCTCTTTCATTTCCTGCAGTGCCGCCGTCAGGCGCTTGGATTGCGTTGCCTCCGGTAGCCCCCTGAAGCCTCCAAACTGATCGCCCATATAGCCAATCTCATGGCCTTTGGCCTGCAGTTTCTTCAAGGCATCCATCGACTTTTTCAGGTTGTTGCTCAAGACGTAGTAGGAAGCGCGCATACCTGCCTTCTCAACCACGTCTGCAAACTTCAAATCGGCGCTGTCCAGTACATCCGACGCCGACACCAAAACCGAAAGCGCCGCGGTGTAGGGAAATGGCCATGCCGCCACATGAACGGCCGACTGGCGCAGCAACCAGGTCATTGCCTGGTAGGCGATGGCTTCCAGCACTTTCGGCTCGGTCGACAGCCACAGGCGCTCGGTATAGCCCAGTGTCACCGACCGCGACAAGACGCCGGTGGATTGTCTTTGCTCATCAAAGGTAATGATGGCGCCCGATTTGCCCATCACACTGGTGCGCCCCCAATCCATGATCTGAGCCGATGCAGCACGCCCTGACAAACGCAAGGGGTACATGCCCTTGACGCGCTCCATCCACAGGCGTTGGCCAGCCAGCAGGCTGTAGGTGATCGGACTGTCGCCGTAAGGCATCAGGGTAGAAATTTCTTCGGTCGGCTCGGTGTCTCCCACAACCTCGACGTTCAGCACGTTCTGCATGAAGCCAAAGCCTTGCCAGCCTCCGCTCTCGTCGCGCACGCCGGTCAACCAGGTTGAAAGAACGCTGCCACCCGAAGCCCGAAACTTCTGGATCGCCTGCTTCTCCCGCTGCGAAAGCGCCACCAGAGACGGCAACAACAGCACCCCCGGCGTGCTCGCTTCAAGCTGCTCGACGCTAGCGATGTTCTGAAACGGAATCCGGTATTTCCTCAAAAAAGTTTGCCAGATTGACGGATAGGTTGTGAAACCGGCCTTGCCTGAATCCTGATACGCCTTGGTACTGGGTGAGAGGTATAACAACACCATCGGCGCCAGCGCCACCGCTCTGCCCTCGATCGGAGGCAGCGCGCTGGTCGGGACCATGGCTGGCGCCGGCTTACTGTTCTTGAAAACATCGGTCGGAATGACAGTTCCGGTCGCGGCAGGCGCTGCCTGGGGAGCTGTCGCTGCTGGCGCCTGCGCTGCTGTTGGCGCTGCGCTTGCTTGAGCCGACGGCTTGGCAGGCGATGATGAACAGGCCTGCAACAGGGCCATCGCCAGCAACAACAGGCAACTGAAATTCAGGGTTCTTGAGGTTTTCATGGTGGGTGCACTACAAAGAAAGATTCTTTGCCCAGTTCTCCTGATAACGGCAGATCTTGATGTCCTTCAAACTGAAGGCATTGGTGTTGCCCGGGTAGATTTTCAAGCGGGTAACGCCTTTGCTACCCAATGACAGCGGCGTCTTGAGCGCATGCTCGCGGTCGTCGCCGGCGGCATCCAGCGTAAATTTGCGAATCAGCGAACTGCGGTCCCAAGCCTCCAGCGTGATTTGCTGGGAACCGTCGGTCTTCAGCCGCGCCGATAGGTAGCCCGACGCATCAACAGCCTGATCGAGGTTGACCTCAACGTAATCCGCTTCCCGCGTGGAAGGGTCAGAGCGCCCGCTAGCGGCTCCACGCAGGCCCGCTGTATCGAGAGCCGGACGCACCGCCAGCGCTTCACAGGCAGGCTCGGTCAGCGCCGCCACCTGAAGCAGCCACTCCAGGTTATCGACCCGGTAGCGCGGCTGACGGAACGGATAGTTGGGGGTAAGAATGGAGCGCTCGGGTATCTCCCAGATCAGGAGCTTGGGCTTGTAACTCTGGAACGCATCGTTCTGCAAATAGATTCGCATCACCATCCACGGACCGGCGTCAGCGTTGACGTAGAAGTTGAAAAGATTGCGCTGGAGAGCAAAACGCATGGCATCCGGAAAGCCCGACCAGTCGCCCGAGAAACTGCTGCCCAGCAGGGTCAAGCCGTCTTTTGGGGCATCGCCCAGGAGTTGCGCGCTGCTGCGATTTTTTTTCATCACGCTGAAGTTCCGGGTTTCTTCGGCGCCATAGTGGGGCGCACCTGCAGGCAACAGATTAACAACATCGCGCATCTTGTTCTGCCGCACTTTACGGGGCGCCCAATTGAGCTGGAAAGCCTCATCGGAGGTCGCGTCAAAGGCTTTCTTCAGGCCCGGGTTGGCCGCAATGCCGGCCTGCACAGTCTGCGCGGCCACCAGGGCACCGCTGTGGGTCCAATGCGTATCCAGGCGGTAGAACACCGGGTTTTCTGGGTCGCGCAGCGCGGCATCGCGCAAGCTCTTTTTCAAATCGATGACCTGCACGCCGGCTGCGCGCAACCTTGACAGAAACGAGTCATTGAACCCCGACATATAAGGGGTGACTCTGAAATCATCCGGCAACTGCTCGGGGTAGATGTCCATCTTGGAAGGCACCACCGTGACCGCCAGAGCCACATTGTTTTTCTCCAGCATGCGGCTGACCTGCGCTATCAAGTCGATGGAAATTTGCGCCTCTTTGCTGAGGGACTCATGAACAATTTCATGGCGCGCAAACAGCCACTCATTCTTGCCGATGATGGCCATGCTGTCGGCGGCCTGGGCGACGCCAGCCAAACATGCTGAGAGAGCAAACAACGTTGCGATCCGCGCACAGGTTTGCTGGCCATGGTGAAGAAGTGACTTGATGGACATAACCTCAGAAATCCGGGGAGTAAAAAGCGAAACAAGCGCTTAACCCAAGTATCGCACTGATGTGGACTAGAGGGGCCATACAGCGGGAATCAGACCCGGCGCGTTTGAAGGAACGCAGGGATCTTCAGCCCATCGGGTGCGAGCGAACCCAGTCGCGCATGGCATCGTTGACTCGCGTCTGCCAGCCCTTGCCCGTGGCACGAATTGCAGCCAGAACATCAGCATCCAAGCGCAGGGTAACGCGTTCCTTGGTAACCTCTTTGGTTGTACCAACTGGGCGACCCCGGCCGCGCATGCCTGCCAACGCAGAGTAGGTCTTTGCATCAAAAAATTCAGATGCTGGCTTTGCCAATGCAAAGTCTTGATCTGTCCACTCCCGACTCTCCTGGTCAGCGGCAATTCCCGCGTTGATTTGAGCATCTTCTGCTGGCGTTGGAAGCTTGATGATTCGCCCGGATTTAGTTGCAATGTGCATAGTGTTTTACTTCTCTCTGGTTAGCTTTGCGCAAGCTGATGATGCGTACATCCCCTTCACGCAATGTAAAAATCAGCACGTACAGTCGATCACCAATCGGCCTGGGGCGGTTGCCTTGAACCGCGTCTCACCGTAGGACTTCCGGGAGTCAACGTTGATGATGGCCGTCTCCCATTCGAAATCATCTGCCTCATGAAACCATACACGATGATTTGCCACGTTCAAGGACAATTTCTTTGCGTCAAACGTGTAACGCATATATTAATTGTCGTGACTTTTAATTCTGCTGTCAATCAGACCCGGGCGCGTTTGAAGGAACGCAGGGCACTGGCCGCAAACATTTGGTTGCGGCCCACAGTATGACCTGGAACCAGTTTGCCCGACTGGACGTAGCGGCGCAGCGTCGGCAGCGACACCTCAAGGTATTGGGCCGCCTCCAAGGCCGAAAAAGCTTCATGCTGCAAATGGCCGAAAACCTCCTCGTGCGTGAAATCGTCTTCGTGAAACGCATTGCCCGTCAAAAGAGAAAAGAAACGGACGCGCTCCGCTGCCGGCATGCGCCGCATTTCGGTAAATAGATCTTCTGCTGTCAGTGCGTGGTTCATCTTCAAGCTCCTTTGCCGCTCTCTTGCCGCAGGTAATGTTTCAACTCAGCATAAAAATTCTCATGAACCCCGACCTGGTAAGAATCAATGATCAGAAACTCAATGGGCATGTCCTTCTTGGGCACTCGGTAGGCCACCAAATATTCCTGCCGATTGAAACGGAACTTGTAAACCTGTATTCCGACCAGATCACCTACCTTGAGTTCACCGCTCTCCGGTGTGCCACAAACCACCTCCACTGCATCCGCAATAGCCAGTTGCAAGGGCTTGTACGCCTTCTTGACATACCGAGCGAAGGGTCGCTTGAAGTTCGGCCACATGCGGTGATATTAGTTAAATACTGATTCCATGTCAAATCATACTCCGTAGAACAAAACCATCTTGATGAAATGTGTTGGTACTGGAGTCCATGGGTTCGCCAGACCCCTTGCGAGTCAAGTACCGCGAGGCGCTCAACGAGGCGGTGGGTCAGGTGGTGCGAGGCCGCAAGGTTCTGGACGACGCGCTTGCCAGCCTGGGGCTATCCACTGAGGATGTGCCGAAGTTCCAGCAAATGCTGGTGCAGGAACTAAATGCGTTGGCGGATTTCAACTGTGCGCGTTACCGTCTCGGATTGACATCCTCCCCCACCTTGGCCAAAGGCCACCGCTTGCGCGGGAAGGAGGGGGATTCCTACGGTGCTAAACATGAGTTACCTCACGCCTAGTCGCTTCGGTGGGTTCCTGCTTCACTGAGGCTGGTTTCGTCCCGGA
>JBBQZA010000133.1:0-10169 GCA_038208175.1 Burkholderiales bacterium | reverse complement strand
AATGATCAGAGTTTCGATGATGTACTCCCGTTGGTTGAAGACAACGGCTTCAGACCACGCACCATTGCAGCGCGCGCAAGCGCATGAGTAGCCGTCGGGCTGACAAAGAAAATCAGCAGGCCAATCATGAAGAGCTTGACTGCAACCAATGTCAACCCAGCCTGCAACATCAAACCGACCAAAATAAGTCCAGCACCGAGCGTCTCAATCACACTGGCAGCGTGCATACGCGTATAAAAGTCCGGCATACGCAGCAGGCCAATGGCCCCAACCACACAAAAAAATCCGCCTGTCAGCAAAAAAAGCCAACTGAGTAAATCAATAGACAAACTCATCGATTCACCGGATCCCGGTCGCCAGGATCGCCCAAATCACCATGCGAAAAAAACTTCAGCACGGCGATCGTGCCGATCATGTTGAGTAATCCATAGACGATAGCCAGATCAAGAAACTCCGGTCGTCCATTCAAAAAACCGATCACTGCCAGCAAAAGCATGGCGACCGTGCCCACGGTATTGGCAGCTTGTGCGCGATCAAATACCGTTGGCCCCAGTGCAGCACGCAATATCGTCAGCGACATCGCAACTAACAAAGCAAGTGCGGCTGCGGCAAACATCAGGTGCGCCCTTCACAGGCTGTGACACGGCGATCCATCTCGCTGCCAACCACAGCCTGTGCGCAGGCTTGGGTAATGCCATGTACGAAAAACTCCTTGGCAGTCGCCTCGATCGTTATCGTGCCAGGCGTCAACGTGATGGAATTGGCATGCATTACCAAACCCACATCGGTTGTTTGAGATGGGACAAATCGGATCAAGGTCGGACTAATGGGCAACTTCGGATGCAAAATGATTTTGCTGACATCCCATGCCGATTTGATGATTTCCTTGATCAACCAAGGCCAGTACCGCAGTCCAGAAAGACCTAGGCGGATAGGATGACCCTCCGCATCCACGACATCCATCCGCCTAGCAAACCACACCACAGCCAACGCGCAACCAACCCCTGCAGAAAGCAGAAACGGCGTGAACATTCCCGACAGTAGAAGCCAGAAAATATAGAGAACAATGAATAGGCTAACCGCGTGAATCACTTTAAAACTCTTGATTGGTTTTCATTGTAGCGAACGAGAATTCAATATTTCAGCCGGGCGTACTAGTCTTCTCTGCGCCGCTTCACGCGCTTGCCCCAGTGTGTGGACGGCGCTCAGGCGGGCCCAGGCACCGCCAATCCCCAGCACCCGCTGCCCCACCGTGGGCTCCGATGCTGATGTGATTGCAGTTGCTGATGCAGCCGCATTGCCAAGCACCAGCGCCGCAGAGGCCTAAATGCCTCCGGCACCCCTTAATCTGGAGAGTTACCATAAGAAAAATCAGCGTCTACGAAGCCCAGGCAGCCTTGCGCACCCAATACCGGGAGAGTCCGGAATTGGCCATGGTCACAGACCATGCGCTTAAGGGCGGAATCGATCCGTCTGATCCTTTTCACGCGCTGGTAGCGCCGACGGACGGATGCGGGGTTTCTGTGCCTATCAGTGTGCATCGGGCCATTGGCGGCCTGCATGATGCGCCGACCCCTGGTGACATGCTGTGCGCCGCCTTGGCACCATGCCAGGATCGTCTGTCAGGTTGGTGGCCAATCTGCTGGGGGTCGAACTGATCGCTTTGGAGGTTCGCGTCAAAGCATGCGTCGACGTGCGCGGAGCGATGGGCATACAAAATGATATCCCGTTGGCTTTCAATCCATGACGTTCGATATTGTTCTCAAGGCCAAGGATGGTACGCCACCCAAAATGCTGGACACTCCGCAATGCTGCAGAAAGATGCTGTGGTTCAGCAAACGCTGCCTCACCCACCTCCCGTTCAAACAACGTTTCATACCTGACGCGAGCCATGACACTGGCTCGTGCCAAATCCAGCACTACCCGGCTACCGGCAACGACCATGATGGCAAACACGAACATGGGCTCCGAGAAGTGTCACGAGTCCAGGTCATCTATTGCGGACTCTCGATTCAACAACACGGCCATGACCACAATCAGTACCATGGCCCAAAAGCCAAAGACCACCTCTACTTCAGCAAGCAAGTGAAACATCCCGGCATGGTTGGGCTTTCGATGCGCCAGGAGTTCAAAAAAGCCCGTGGAAAACGTGTGTATGAGAGCCACTCCGAAGATGCCAGCGCCAACCCATTGAATGTTGTTCATGGATTTTCTCGCCCTTCCAGTTGTTTGCGAAGTCCGCGCCGCAAACGTCGGATATGTATAGGGACAAAAACCAAGGCCAACAGCGGCGCAACCAACAACAAGTTAATCACCAAGGTCGCAGAAACGTCATCCGCCATTGATCCTTCGATCAATATGGCTTTGGCGGAAAAAGTCACGATAACCAGCCACACCACAATGGCAATCTTCTCCCGTGGTTCAAGTTGGCTTTCCCGCGCTCTCTCAAGAACCTTGTTCTGCCAGACTGGAGGGAATTGGCGAAGTTCAGGCAACAGGGCCATCCATACGCGATTCATTGCCTTGTCACTGCACCGAAGCAGCGGCCATTTGCTTGGGAAAACATCATTCCATTGCGCACACCAATCCTCCAATTTACTGAAAACTGTTCGAATGTTCATCGACCAGCGCTACCGCTTCTAACTTTCATGCAGTGAGGTCGCAGCACCCCTGATCATGAAAGACACTATGCGGGTGTGTAGTCGCCCAAAGGCTGAGGTCGCGAAAAATTTTGATGGCAACGACCGCGAAACCTAACTCGACCCGCCACCATTCACTCGTACCCCGGGTTGCTTGGCATTGCCTCAGTCGAGGCGATGGACAGCGCACGTTAAAAAGAGCCGTCGGGCTTATCCTGACAGGCCGTTGAATGGAGGTGCCTCTGGTCGAAAACACGCATTGGAGTGTAGTGTTTTCGTCAAAGGGGGTCATGGAACCCACACCGATCTATGGCTCCGCAGCAGGAGTCGCCGCCATGGGGCTGGAGAAAATTCACTTCTTCTGGTACGTGAAGAAGATCAGCGGCCTGGCTCTGGTGGGTTATCTGGCGGGCGCCGGGGTGTACTTGGCACAGTACCAGTTGCTACACTGGCTTAAAGCAATTTCCACACAAAAGAGATGCGAAGCAGCCTGGATCGCATCCAGAAAGGCTTTTATATGAGATTGTCCTTACGTTTCGTTCTGCCGCTGTTTCTGGTCCTGGCCGCCATTGCCTATGCCATGGCTCCCTTGGTGGACCAAATGACGTTGCGCTGGTTTGTGCGCGATATTGATATCCGCGCGTCATTGATCGCCAACACCCTCCAGGAGCCTCTGCAAGAGCAGCTGGCCGCTGGAAAGAGAGTCAAAATTCTGGAGTTTTTCAATCGCATCACCCAGGATGAGCGCCTCTATGCGTTGGGCTACTGTGCGGACTCGAAAAGTGCCGTTCTTGCCAGCCGATCTTTGCCTGCGGATATCCGTTGCGAGAACCTTGATCGTTGGCAAGGCTCGGACGAGCATCTTCTGCCCAGCGCAAGAGGCCCGCTGCATATCGCAGTGCGTGCCATCGCAGCCGGTGAGGTGGCTGCGGCTGGCCAGTTGGTGATGGTTCACGATATGAGCTTCGTCACCCGACGCAGTGAAGAGACCAAACGCTATGTGTTTTACGTGTTCCTAGCGCTGGCAGGCGTGGTGTCGCTGATTACCGTGGTGATTGCCCAATTGTCCTGGCGCGGCTGGATGGCAGGCATGCAGTCGCTCCTGCGTGGCGAAGGCCTGCTGCGCAGGCCCGAATTTGAACAGCCGCAAAGCTTGCCGGGCTTCAAACCCATTGCCCGTGACCTGAAGCGGCTGATTCTTGAACTGGAAGCCGAGACACGCACGCGTGACGAAAGCCAGGTGACATGGACGCCTGAGGCATTGCGTGCCATTTTGCACAGCGAACTGCGTGGAGAAGATGTCATTGTGGTGTCGAACCGGGAACCTTATATTCACCAGCGCAAGGGTGAGCGCATCGAAGTGCAGCGCCCCGCAAGCGGGCTGGTCACCGCGCTGGAGCCCATCATGCGCGCCTGCTCCGGCACCTGGATCGCGCACGGCAGTGGAACCGCCGACCGCGAGGTCGTCGACAAGAACGATTGCGTCAAGGTCCCCCCAGACAAACCGGCCTACCAAATTCGACGCGTGTGGCTGACCCCGGAAGAGGAAGCGGGCTACTACTACGGATTTGCCAATGAAGGCCTTTGGCCGCTATGCCACATCGCGCATGTGCGGCCTGTCTTTCGCTCCAGTGACTGGGCGCACTATGTCGAAGTCAACCGCAAATTCGCCAGAGCCGTGGTGAGTGAGGCCAAGACCAAAAACCCGATTGTTCTGGTTCAGGACTACCACTTTGCCCTGCTGCCCAAGATGATCCGCGAAGAGTTACCCGACGCCACGATCATCAGCTTCTGGCATATTCCTTGGCCCAACCCTGAATCCTTTGCCATCTGCCCCTGGCGCGAAGAGATTCTGGCAGGCATGTTGGGCAGCAGCATCATGGGTTTTCACACCCAATTCCATTGCAACAATTTCGTCGATACGGTGGACCGATTTCTGGAGGCGAGGGTGGATCGGGAATCCTTCAACGTCTCCTTTGGCGGCAAACTCACCGCCGTGCACCGGTATCCCATTTCCATCGCCTGGCCCCCGGAGCCCGAAATGGTGCAAAAGACCCTGGCGGATTGCCGTATCGACATCCGCAAGCTCAACGACCTGCCACCCGAACACAAGTTGGGTGTAGGTGTTGACCGATTGGACTACACCAAGGGCATCGTCGAGCGTTTTCGGGCCATCGAGCGCCTGTTGGAGCTCAACCCGGACTGGATTGGCCGTTTCAGTTTTGTCCAGATCGCCGCACCCACACGCACAGGAATCAATGAGTACCAGCATCACGAGGCAGAAGTGCGTGCTTTGGCAGCGCGAATCAACGCGCGGTTTGAGCGCCAGGGACCACCGCCCATAGTGCTCAGGATTGAGCACCACGATGCGCAAGCAGTCTATTCCTACTATCGCGCTGCGGATCTGTGCTTTGTCAGCAGCCTGCACGATGGCATGAACCTGGTAGCCAAAGAGTTTGTCGCCGCGCGCGACGATGAACGCGGTGTTCTGGTCCTCTCTGAATTCACGGGGGCCGCGCGGGAACTGCCGGAGGCCCTGATCGTCAACCCCTACGATGCGGACCAATGCGCGGCTGCGCTGCATCTGGCGCTGACCATGCCGGACAACGAACAGCGTGACCGCATGCGCCTGATGCGCGGACTCGTCGCCGAGTTCAATGTGTTTCGCTGGGCTGGACGCATGTTGCTCGATGCTGCGTCCATGCGACGGCGCAGCCGCCTGGCAGGTAAAGCAGGAACCACTCCGCTATGAACGCGAGGCGATCTCGCACACCTCCATCCGCGAGCCTGGAATGGGCTTTCTTTCTGGACGTCGATGGGACGCTGATTGGCATTGCAGACACGCCGGACGCGGTGCAGGTGGACCAGCCACTGCTGGATTTGATCGGTGATCTTCATCAGCGCAGTGCCGGCGCACTTGCGCTGATCAGCGGACGCATGATCGCCGATCTGCAAGTGCGCATAGGCCTGCGCCAATTGCCGATGGCCGGCCTGCACGGGTTGGAGCGTCGCGACAGCACGGGACGTCTCTGGATTCACGCTGCACCACCCACAATCAAGAGCGCAATCAAGTTGACCTTGGCTCCAATCCTGGCACGCCACCCTGGACTGTTGTTGGAGGACAAGGGGCTCACGCTGGCCCTGCACTACCGGCTGGCGCCTGCCATGGCTGGGTACGTGCACCAGATCATGGCGCGCTTCGCGAATGCGCCGGGCGAAGGGCTTGAGCTGCAGCGCGGCAAGTATGTCGTGGAGATAAAGCCCGCTGGTATCGACAAAGGCAGCGCCGTTGCCGAATACCTGGCAGAGTTCCCCTTCAAGGGACGCCGCCCGGTGTTTATTGGCGACGATCTCAACGATGAACGCGGATTTTCCGAAGTCAACAATCAGGACGGCATTTCCATCAAGGTTGGCAAGGGCCCAAGCTGCGCACGTTTTCGCCTGCCTGACGTTGCCGCAGTACACGCTTGGCTGGGCACCGCGTTGAAAGGATTGGCATGAAAACACTGAACCTCGCCTTGATCGGAAATGGCACCGTGGGCGCATTGGTGGATGCGCAGGCCACGATCACCTGGGGCTGCTTTCCGAGACTGGATGGTGACCCGGTGTTTTGTTCGCTGCTCAGGGAAGCGGACGACTATGGTTTCTTCGGCATCGAGCTGGCGGATTGTGAGCGCGCGGAACAAGCCTATTTGGAGAACACCGCGATCCTGGTTACCCGGCTGCATGACCGCCACGGCAGCGCTGTTGAAGTGACAGACTTTGCACCGCGCTTCGGCCAACATGGACGCAAGTTTCGCCCCATGATGCTGGTGCGACGCATCCGTCGTTTGGCTGGCAGCCCGCGCATCGTGTTACGCATGCGCCCCGCCTGCGACGACGGCGCAGCCCGCCCGACCATGACGTGGGGCAGCAACCACATTCGTTATGTTTCGCAAGCTCTGGCCTTGCGACTCACCACGGATGCGTCCCTTACAGCCATCATGCAGGAAACAGCGTTCTTCCTGACGGATACGGTTACGCTGCTGTTAGGACCGGATGAGACCGTGCACGAAGGCGCCGCAGAAGTGGGCCGACGGTTTCTGGAGGAAACAACACAGTACTGGCTCGGATGGGTCCGCAACCTGGCCATTCCGTTTGAATGGCAGGCCGAGGTGATCCGGGCCGCCATCACATTGAAGCTCAATGCGTTTGACGACACGGGGGCCATCATTGCCGCCATGACGACATCGATTCCAGAGGCCGCGGGCAGCAGTCGCAACTGGGATTACCGTTTTTGTTGGCTGCGAGACAGCTACTTTGTGGTCAACGCGCTTAACCGATTGGGCGCCACGCGCACCATGGAGCGCTACCTCGCCTACATCATCAACATTGCAGCCGACGCCAATGGCGGGCCGCTGCAGCCGGTCTACGGCATTGATGGCCGCGCCGAGTTGCACGAGCGCGAAGTGCTGACGCTTGCGGGCTACCGTGGCATGGGCCCGGTGCGCATTGGCAATTTGGCTTATCGCCAGGTGCAGCACGATGTCTACGGCTCGGCGATCCTGTCGGCGGCACACATCTTTTTTGACCAACGCCTCACCCGGCGCGGCGACGAGGCCCTGTTCCACCGCCTGGAAGCCCTGGGGGAGCAGGCCCGACGGTGCCATGACCAACCTGATGCAGGCCTATGGGAACTGCGCGGTAGTGCACGGGTTCACACCTTCTCGGCGGTCATGTGCTGGGTGGCATGTGACCGCCTGGCCAAGATTGCCCGCCAACTCCAATTGGTTGAGCGTGCCAACTACTGGCAAGCGCACGCCGATCAAATCCACGCCACCATCAGCCAGCGCGCCTGGAGCCAGACGCGGGGCGCTTTCGTCTCTACTTTTGAGGGCGATGCGATGGATGCCAGTTTGTTGCTTTTGGTTGAAGTGGGCTTTCTTGCGGAAAGCGACCCACGTTTTGGTGCCACGGTTTCGGCAGTTGAGCATGACTTGCGTCGCGGTGACTTCATTTTTCGCTACATTGAAACCGACGACTTTGGTGAGCCGGAAAACGCCTTTCTGGTATGCACCTTCTGGTACGTCAACGCACTGGCCACGCTAGGACGGCGCGAGGAGGCACGCACTCTGTTCAACAAGCTGCTTGCGTGCCGCAACCAACACGGCCTGCTGGCTGAACACATTGACCTCAAGAACGGCGAACAATGGGGCAACTTTGTGCAAACCTACAGCATGGTCGGACTGATCAACGCAGCGATTCGGCTGTCGATACGGTGGGACCAGGCGTTTTGAACAACTCTCCGCGATGCAACAACTGAAACTCATCTGACTCAGAACTGGCCTCGCGCTGCGGATGTATCTTTCGCAGCCTGGACGGCCCCGGACTTGTATTTTCCGGGTGTCGGGCTGGACGGGGTTGGCGCGACTTCCTTTGCCTATGCCATGGGGGCCCGAACCATCATGTCCCACATTAGCGGCACGGCGAATCTGGACATGGAGCCGGTCAAGGTTGGAACTTCACCGACAGCAATGTGAGCGTAGTCGACCGTGAATGGCTGTTTGGCTTTCTATGCCTTTGGCGAGCCGGGGCTATTGGCGGATCCGGATTCAAGCAGTTCGAACTCCAGCCCCGCATGAGCCTTCAAGCTCTCGATGACGCGGCTGCCGAAAGCCGTTGCCGGAGTCCAGAAACCGCCGCCAAGAGCGGACTTCGGTGTTTCAGTCGCCAGCAAAGCCGCGACCTCACCGAGCATCTTTGAAGTCGAACCGTAACCCGGATCGCGATCACCCGTGACCTTGGTGCGCAAATATCTTCCATCGGCAGTCGTCCCCAGAAAACGGATGTCGTAGAAGCCCGAGCGTTGAGCTTGCGGGCTCGGGCCTTCACCGGGTGCCGGCAGCACAAGGCGCTCGAGCAGCCAGCGCGTCGGTGGCAGCACAGCGCCAAGCATGAAGGCACCCAGCCCCGCGCTGACCCCAAGCGCCGTCATGCGGCCCTTGACGCCACTGCCGGTGAGCATGGCCTCGTCGTAGCGAAAATCGACGCCATAAGCGCAGCCTTGCAAGGCATTGGATCGATGCACCACGCGCGTGTTGATTGCCGCCATCACGAACGGTGCGGCCCAGGCGCCGAAGTCCTCGTCCCAGCGAGCCGTGCTGGCGTTGGGCTGGCGAACGCCCTTCTCCGTTGCGTCTAGGCAGAGCGAGTAAGGGTCTGCCAGTTCCTTGCGCAGTGCAGGGTTCGCCGAAGCCTCCTTGATCACATTGAGCATGCTCGCCACAGTGCCGCCGGAGGCGCCACCGCGCATGGCTTTCACGCGCATCTTGACCCGGCTGCAAGGCTCGCCGAAGCGCTGCATGGCCTCCTGCTGCAAAAAGTAGACGCCGAGGTCGGACGGAATTGAATCGAATCCGCAGCAATGCACGATGCGCGAGCCGCTGTCACGAGCGATCGCTTCATAGCGGGCAATCATGCGGCTAATCCATTGCACCTCGCCGGTGAGATCGCAATAGTCGGTGCCGGTCTCGGCGCAAACCTTGACCAGCGGTTCGCCATAGAGCGCATAGGGGCCGACTGTCGAAACGATGACGCGGCCCCTGCCGCACATCGCGCGCAGCGAAGCCTCGTCAGCGGCGTCGGCAACCATCAGCGTCAATCCGGCTGCGCCCGGACCGAGTTCGCTGCGAAGCGCCGCCAGTTTCGACTGCGACCGGCCGGCGGCCGCCCATTTCAGACTGCCCGACGTACCGTGGCGCTCCAACAGGTGGCGACAGAGCAGCTTACCAACGAAACTGGTGGCACCAAATACCAGAACGTCAAATTGAGATTTCTTCATGCGTCTCTCCTCATCTGCAATTTTTTCGTTTGCCCCGAGCGTTTGAAATTTAGTGTAACATACATCGATGTATGGTCTGTGCGGTGCAATCTACCACTTCGCCCCGATCAACTTTTGGTGAAATGACGATGCGCGTTGGACGCACGCTTGAGGGCAAGAACTGAATAACCAAGGAGCAAAGCGATGCAAGTCATGAATGAAGTTTTTCCATCCAATCCGCAGCAGATCCGCAAGATGCAGGAGGCCGGTCCCGACGGCCCGATCTTCATGGTCAATCTGCTGAAGTTCAAGGACAAGGCCGAGTACAAGGATGGTCGCGAAACGAATCTGACCGGCCGCGAGGCTTACATGATCTATGCCAGGGCGGTGACCGAACTGCTGAAGAAATACGAGGGCAAACCGATATTCGCCAGCGATGTCACTTTTCTGGCGCTGGGCCAGGTGGAGGACCTGTGGGACGAAGTGGCGATTGCCCGCTATCCGAATCGAGCGGCACTGTGGGCGATGTCAACCTCGGTCGAATGGCGCGAGATCGCCGTGCACCGCTGGGCGGGCCTGAACGGGCAACTCAACATCGAGACCGTCGCAATGAAAGAGCAATTCGGTTAAGAATCGGCAACATTACTGGAGACCGGATCATGATCAAACGCATCGTCTGGAGCCTGTTGATTCTCTTGCTGGTGGGCGCGCTCGGGCTGCTGGCGGTCGGC
>JBBQZA010000132.1:0-10171 GCA_038208175.1 Burkholderiales bacterium | reverse complement strand
TGACGCCAACACGCTGGTCAAAGCGGCGGTTGAAGGCAAGTTGGAAACCCGCGCCGATGCGTCCAAGCATCAAGGCGACTTTCAGAAGATTGTCAAGGGTGTCAATGAGACGCTTGACGCTGTTATCGGTCCTTTGAATGTGACTGCCAAGTATGTCGACGACATTTCCAAAGGTGTCATTCCTCCTATCATCACCGACAACTACAACGGCGATTTCAACGTCATCAAAACCAACCTAAACGCTGTGGTCAAGATGATGAGCGAGCTGCTGGAGCAAACCGACATCATCATCAAAGGCGCTGCCGATGGCGAGCTTGACAAGCGCGCCAATGCTGCCCTGTTCGTGGGCGGCTGGAACAAGCTGGTTGCGGGTGTCAACGAGACTGTGACCAACATCGTCAATCCATTGAACGTGACAGCCGACTATGTGGACAAGATCGCCCAAGGCAATATTCCCCCGGCCATCACCACCATTTATAAGGGTCAGTACAACGTCATTAAGAACAACCTCAACGGTCTGATTGAAGCCACTGCACAGCAGGCCAACGCTGCGGTGGCCATCTCCAAGGGTGACCTGACAGCGGTGGTGAAAGTGCGCTCTGAAGGTGACGTGCTGGCCAAGGCACTGATTGAGGTTATCAAGGCTGTTAACGCACTGGTTGCCGATGGCAATCTGCTCTCGAAAGCCACGGTTGACGGCGACCTGGCCCTGCGAGCAGATGCCAGCAAACATCAAGGCGATTTCCGCAAGGTGGTCGAGGGCCTTAACTCCGTGATGGTGGCGGTCAGCACCCCGGTGCAGGAGCTGCGCGAAGTGCTGGGCGCACTGGAAGGCGGCGACCTGACGCTGGCGATGAAACGCAACTACGCCGGCACCTGGGACGAACTCAAGTCGGCCATGAACAATATGCAGAAGAAGCTGACCGAGGTCGTGACCGATGTCAACAGCGGTGCGCAAGCTCTGGCCAGCGCCTCTGAAGAAGTCAGTGCTACCGCGCAGTCGCTGTCGCAAGCGGCCAGTGAACAGGCAGCAGGCGTCGAAGAAACCAGCGCCTCGATCGAGCAGATGACATCCTCGATTGCGCAAAACACCGAAAACGCCAAGATTACCGACGGTATGGCCAGCAAGGCCGCCAAGGACGCAGCGGACGGTGGCGAAGCGGTTGAGGCCACGGTAGCTGCCATGAAACAGATCGCCAAGAAGATTGGCATCATCGACGATATCGCCACGCAGACCAACCTGCTGGCATTGAACGCCGCGATTGAAGCGGCCCGCGCCGGAGAGCATGGCAAGGGCTTTGCGGTGGTCGCAGCCGAAGTGCGCAAACTGGCCGAACGCAGCCAGGTGGCGGCGCAGGAGATTGGCGAGGTGGCCGGCAGCAGTGTCGAACTGGCTGAAAAGGCCGGCAAGCTGCTGTCTGAGATCGTGCCCAACATCCGCAAGACTTCGGACCTGGTGCAGGAAATCTCGGCGGCATCGACCGAGCAATCGTCCGGCGTGGGCCAGATCAACTCGGCCATTGGCCAGTTGAACCAGACCACCCAGCAGAACGCGTCGAGTTCGGAAGAGCTGGCGGCGACTGCCGAAGAAATGAGTGGCCAGGCCGAACAACTGCAGCAGACCATGTCGTTCTTCAGGCTCGACGCTGGAAGTCGCGGCGACGCCTCAGCCTTCGTGGCGCGCAAGAGCAGCGCCGTCAAGCCGGGTGTGGCGAAGAAAGCCAGCCCCAAGGCGGCCGGCCCGGCGCGTGCGGCGGGTTCGGAACTGGATGAAGCTCAGTTCACCAAGTTCTGAAGGAGGCTGTCATGACTGCATTGGTGAAAACCGAAAAGAATCTGCTGCCAGCATTGGTAGCAGCGCAGCAGGCGGCGGTTGAAGAAAAGCAGTACCTGACTTTCATGCTCGGCGGGGAGATGTTTTCGATCAACATCCTGTCGATCAAGGAAATCATCTGGTATGCCAATCTGACCGAGGTGCCGATGATGCCGGCCTGCATTCGCGGGGTTATCAACCTGCGCGGTGCGGTGGTGCCGGTGATGGATCTGTCGGCGCGCTTTGGCAAGCCGACGACACCCGTGACCAAAAACACCTGCATCGTCATCGTCGAGGTGGAAACGCAGGCCGACGGTGAACGTCAGAACATGGGTGTGGTGGTGGACTCGGTGCAGGCGGTGCTGGAGATACCGTCGTCCGAGATCGAGGCGCCACCCAGTTTTGGCGCCAAGATCAGGCCCGATTTCATTGAGGGCATAGGCAAGGTCAACGGAAAGTTCGTGATCTTGCTCAATGTCAACCGGGTGCTGTCAACCGAAGAGATTGGGCAGTTGGGACAGGTCGCAGCCTTGGCCGACGCAACTGCATAGAGCATGAAACCCATTACGGCTGTCGAGTTTGCCCAATTTCAGAGATTCATTTTCGAGCAGGCGGGTATCTCGATGGCCGATGCCAAGCAGGCATTGGTCACTGGCCGGCTAAGCAAGCGCTTGGCCTTGCACCAAATGGAGAGTTTTGGTGCGTACTTCAAGCTGCTTTCGTCCGGTCAGCATCCTGATGAAGTGCAGGTGGCGATAGACCTTTTGACCACCAACGAGACCTATTTCTTCAGGGAGATCAAGCACTTCGAGTTCCTGCGCACGCAGGTGCTGTCAGCGCGCAGTCGCCTCCAACCCTACCGGGTCTGGAGTGCGGCAAGCTCAAGTGGTGAAGAGGCCTACAGCATTGCCATGGTGCTGGCCGACTGCATGCAAACCACGCCATGGGAAATCGTGGGCACCGACATCAGCAGCCGTGTCATTGAAGGAGCCCGGCGCGCTCTGTATTCGATGGAGCGCGGACGGCACATTCCGCCGGACTACTTGCGCCGTTTTTGTCGCAAGGGCGGTGGTGAATATGAAGGGCATCTGCTGGTGGATCGCAGTCTGCGCAGCCGGGTCAATTTCCGTCATGCCAACCTGAACACGGTATTGCCGGACCTGGGAAAATTCGACATTGTGTTCTTGCGCAACGTCATGATTTATTTCAACACCGAAACCAAGCGACAGGTGGTGTCCAGGGTTATTTCAACCATCAAGCCGGGCTGCTATTTTTGCATCGGTCACTCCGAAAGTCTGAACGATATCAGCCAGGCCGTGCAGATGGTGGCCCCGTCGATTTATCAAAAAGCAGCATGAGATGGCCCGCATCAGAGACTTGATGGACATATTTTTGCAGCCGGGCGAGCTGTTTGTGGCTGATGCGGGGTTTCAGATTCGAACGATTTTGGGCTCCTGCGTGTCGATCACGCTATGGCACCCGACGGCGCGCCTGGGCGGCATGTCGCATTTCTTGTTGCCCACGCGCGGCGCTGGTTTCAGCTCTGATGAGCTGGACGGTCGCTATGGCGATGAGGCCCTGCAACTGATGATCAAGGATTTTGAAAACTCGGGCGTCAACCCAGCCGAATGTGAGGGCAAGATCTTTGGCGGTGGCAACATGTTTCCGGGCACCAGTCAACAGGCTGCCACCCATGTGGGCCAACGCAATGGCGAGGCCGCGCGCGAGCTCTTGCGCTTCCACGGCATACCGGTGGTCACCGAGAGCCTGTTTGGCGTGGGCCACCGGCAGATCATTTTTGACGTCAGCAAGGGCGATGTCTGGTCGCGCCAGGTCCGGCCATCGGGACTGGAGATGGCGACCGAGTCGTTCGTACTAGGAAAATAACGTGAATCCGATCAAAGTGATGGTGGTGGATGATTCCGCTGTGGTGCGACAGGTGGTGACGGCTCAGCTGGCGCAAGACCCTGATATCGAGATCATTGCTGCTGTCGCCGACCCGATTCTGGCCATTGCCAGGATGAAGGTGCAGTGGCCGGACGTGATCGTGCTGGACATCGAGATGCCGCGCATGGATGGCATCACGTTCCTGAAAAAGATCATGGCCGAGCATCCAACGCCAGTAGTCATTTGCTCAACGCTGGCCGAAGCCGGCGCCCAGACTTCAATGGCAGCCTTGGCAGCAGGGGCGGTGGCCATCATCACCAAACCCAAAATTGGCTTGAAGCAGTTTCTGGAGGATGACTCGGAAAACCTGGTTAGCACCGTCAAGGCGGCGGCGCATGCCAACGTGAAGGCGCTGCACGCAAGCGCCAAGAACACGGCCGATGTCATCATGCCGGCTGCAGACAAGCATTCGGCGATGATCCAGACCACCGAGCGCGTGGTTGCGCTCGGCACCTCCACCGGTGGCACGCAGGCGCTTGAAGTGGTGCTGACCGCCTTGCCGCGCGTGACCCCCGGCATTGTCATCGTGCAGCACATGCCGGAAAAATTTACCGCGGCGTTCGCCGAACGGCTCAACGGCTTGTGCCAGATTGAAGTGAAAGAGGCGCAAAACAACGACCGTGTGGTGAACAGTCGCGCGCTGATTGCCCCTGGCGGCAAGCACATGCTGCTGCGTCGCACCGGAGCACAATATTTTGTTGAGGTCACCGATGGTCCGCTGGTGAACCGGCACCGACCCTCGGTCGATGTGCTGTTCAGGTCGGTGGCCAAATGCGCCGGGGCCAATGCCTTGGGGGTCATCATGACCGGCATGGGCGACGACGGCGCGGCAGGTCTGCTGGAGATGCGCAAGGTCGGTGCGCACACGCTGTCTCAGGACGAAGCCAGCTGCGTGGTTTACGGCATGCCCAAAGAGGCGGTGAAGCGCGGCGGTGTTGAAAGGACGGTACCCCTTGGGGCTATCGCGCGCGAGATCATGACCCAGCTTTCAGGGGTCATGGTGCGGTAGAAATTGAGCTGGTGCGGTAGAAATCGAGTTGGTGCGGGGAACGCATTCAGCGCCTGGAAGTCTGGTTGTCCATGAGTAAAAGTGGCTGCTCTTTAGACTGTTATTCGGTGCATTGTGACTGGCCATGGCTGATTAAACTGCAGCGCATGCATGATCTGCGACAGCACCATCCCGTGACAAGCTAACCCGTCGAGTTGCAGGAATGAATTCGCCACAGCCAGTTGCCAAGAACTCGCCAGCGGGGCTGGATTTCATATTCACGGACCACGATTTCGCGAAGATTCGCACGCTCATTCACCAACGGGCGGGTATAGCACTCAGCACGCAAAAACGGCAAATGGTTTACAGCCGTCTGTCAAGGCGCTTGCGCGAACTCGGTTTAAGGGACTTTTCAACTTATCTGGGCCTGCTGGAGGCCGACCCCAAGGGTGATGAGTGGCAGTCTTTTACCAATGCGCTGACCACCAATCTGACAGCCTTCTTCAGAGAGGCCCACCATTTCCCGGTATTGGCGCAACATGCACGTAACTGGCCACAGCCAGTCACCATCTGGTGCTCGGCCGCCTCCACCGGGGAAGAACCCTACTCGATTGCGATGACCTTGATAGAAGCGCTGGGAAGCCGTGCCAGCGCTGCCAGCGTGGTGGCCACCGATATCGATACCCAGGTGCTGGCCAAGGGTGCTGCAGGTGTTTTCACGCTGGAGCAGGTCAGCAAGTTGTCGAGCGAACGCCTGAAACGCTTTTTCTTGAAGGGCGCCGGTGTCAATGCGGGCAAAGTGCTGATTCGGTCGGATGTAGCGGCGATGGTGAAGTTCCAGCGACTCAATTTACTCGATTCCGCTTGGGGCTTGAAAGATGGATTCGATGCCATCTTTTGCCGCAATGTGATGATCTATTTCGACAAACCCACCCAAGCAAAGATCCTGCAACGCTTTGCATCTCTGTTGAAGCCGCACGGCTTGCTGTTTGCCGGTCATTCTGAAAATTTCTCGTCGGAGAGTCAGCATTTCCGGCTGCGCGGTCAGACCGTTTATGAACTGGCTACGCAACGGGCCAAGGTGGCGGCATGATGTTGCCGGATCTGGAATCGGTGGCAACGCATTGCTATTTTGATCAGGAGTTCGGGATCTCGGCTGTGAAGTTGCTGCCGGGTGAATATTATGTGACCGCCAAAAACATGCTCTTGACCACAGTCCTGGGATCGTGTGTGTCGGTCTGCCTGCGTGACAGCACAGTCGGCATTGGAGGCATGAATCACTTCATGTTGCCTGGCGAGGCAGAGACCGGGTCCCGCGGGACAGGTGAGGCAATGCGCTACGGTGTTGGCGCGATGGAGGTTTTGCTCAATGAGTTGTTGGAGGCCGGAGCACGGCGTGATCGACTCGAAGCCAAGGTCTTCGGCGGCGGCGCCGTGCTGGCCAATATGAGCATGCTCAACGTCGGGGAGCGCAATGCCGACTTCATACTGCGACACCTGCAGCAGGCGCAAGTCCGGATAACGGCGCAGGACCTGCGAGGCAGTCAAGCTCGCCGCATCAATTATTTCCCGGCCAGCGGCCGGGTCACCCTGAGGAAACTGCGGCAGCACGACCAGGCGTCGCTGCTGCGTCAGGAGCAGGAACTGAGTAGCGGATCCCTATGATTGAGAAGAAAATAAAGGTCCTGTGTGTCGACGACTCGGCATTGATACGCAGCATGATGACCGAAATGATCAACAGCCAGCCCGACATGGTGATGGTGGCGACCGCTTCCGATCCTCTGATCGCGCGCGACTTGATCAAGCTGCACAATCCCGACGTGTTGACGCTGGATGTTGAAATGCCGCGCATGGACGGACTGGAGTTCCTGGAAAAACTGATGCGTTTGCGTCCGATGCCTGTGGTGATGGTGTCCTCGCTCACCGAGCGTGGCTCCGAAGCTGCGCTTCGCGCGCTGGAGCTCGGGGCCATCGATTTCGTGACCAAACCGCGCCTGGGCATTGTCGATGGCCTGATGGCCTACAGCGACATCATCGCCGACAAGGTGCGTGCGGCGGCGCTGGCGCGTATCCGGCCTGCCAGGCGTCCGGCAGCGGGTGCCAGTGCGGCCGTTGCAGACGATGCGCCGCTGCTGCGCAGTCCCTTGTTGAGTACCGAGAAACTGATCATCATCGGCGCCTCCACCGGAGGGACGGAAGCGATCCGGGAGGTCTTGCAGCCGTTGCCGCCAGACAGTCCAGGCACCTTGATTACCCAACACATGCCACCGGGCTTTACCAATTCCTTTGCCAAGCGCCTGGACGGTCTATGCCGCGTCAGTGTTTCGGAGGCGGTCCATGGTGAACGGATATTGCCAGGACACGCCTATGTTGCGCCCGGCGGATTTCATATGTCGCTGGCACGCAGCGGGGCAAACTACACGGTGCATCTGGATCAGGAGCCGCCGGTGAACCGGCATCGGCCCTCGGTTGACGTCTTATTTGATTCCGCAGCAAGGCATGCCGGCAAGAACGCGATCGGCGTGCTTTTGACCGGCATGGGGCGTGACGGGGCTGAAGGGCTGCTGCGCATGCGACAGGCAGGCGCTCACACCTTGGCGCAGGATGAAGCCAGTTGTGTGGTGTTTGGCATGCCGCGCGAAGCGATTGCCATCGGTGCCGCCTGCGAGGTCGCTTCATTGCAGGAGATGGGGCAGCGTGTGATGGTCTATCTGAGGTCCCTGGGAGAGCACGGCAATCGGGTCTAGACAGACTTGGAGAATAATGGGCATGTGACGCCGCCGCGAAGGGGCTTTGCCGACAATCAAAATTTGGAGTGTATGGTGATAGACAAGAGTATCAAGATTCTGGTCGTGGACGATTTCCCGACCATGCGCCGAATTGTCCGTAATCTGCTCAAAGAGCTGGAGTTCGTCAACGTCGACGAGGCCGAAGATGGCGCAGCCGGTCTGGAAAAACTCAAGGGTGGCAGCTACGGTTTTGTGGTATCCGACTGGAACATGCCAAACATGGATGGCCTGGCCATGCTGAAGGCGATCCGCGCCGATCCGGCGCTGGCAAAGATTCCGGTTCTGATGGTCACCGCCGAAGCGAAAAAGGAAAACATCATTGCCGCTGCCCAGGCTGGCGCCAGCGGCTATGTCGTGAAACCGTTTACCGCCGTCACGCTGGAAGAAAAGATCACCAAGATCTTTGAGAAAGTTGCAAAGGACGGTGCTTGATATGACACAGGACGAACTCTCCAGCGGCGCTGTTAGCGACTCGGCGGCGCAACTGCTGCATCGCATCGGCCAGTTGATGCGTGAGATGCGCGATGGCATGCGCGAGCTGGGTCTGGATCGGGATATCGCCCGGGTTGCCAATGCCATTCCGGACGCCCGCGATCGGCTCAGCTACGTCGCCCAGATGACCGAACGCGCGGCTGAACGGGTGCTCAATGCCGTCGACGTGGCACAACCGATTCAGGAGAACATCTCCAGTCAGGCGGCTGGCCTGCGCCAGCGCTGGGAGCTTTGGGCTGGCGTTCCAGTGGAGCTGGCTGACGCGCAAGGACTGGTCGGCGACACACGGGCCTTTTTGTCCGAGCTGCCGAAACAGGCCAGCGCCATCAACAGCCAACTGTTGGAAATCATGATGGCGCAGGACTTTCAGGATCTCACCGGGCAGGTCATCAAGAAGATGATGGATGTGATCCAGGACATGGAGACGCAACTGCTGCAATTGTTGATCGACAATGCGCCGGTCGAGATACAGCGGGAGGTCAACTCCAACCTGCTTAACGGCCCGCATATCGAGAAAGGCGCGCCGGACGCCGTGAGCGACCAGTACCAGGTTGACGATCTGCTCGCCAGCCTGGGGTTTTAGGATGACCTGATTGACTGAGGAACAGGTCTATCCCCGGCCTGTTTGCTCGATCACTTCCAGCCTCTTGCTTCAATAATCTCAGTCATAGGGCGCTTGTGCGCCTGGCATGCCGGAGCATTGATGGCGGAAGAAAGTGATCTCGAAAAGACGGAACCTGCGTCGCCCAGACGCCTTGAGAAGGCACGCGAGGAAGGGCAGGTTGCACGCTCGCGCGAATTGGTGACCTTTGTGATGCTGACCACCGGCATCGGCAGTCTCTGGGTTAGTGGAGGGTCGCTGGGAGAACATTTCGGCAGTGCCCTGCGCGGCGGCCTGCAATTCGAGCGAGCCTCTGCCTTCAACGCCTCTCACATGATGGCGCAGGCCGGCGTTGCATTGCTGCACGGCTTGCAGGCGCTGTTGCCGGTATTTGTCGTGATGCTGGTGGCGGCGCTGGTGGCCCCGATGCTGCTGGGTGGCTGGCTGTTGTCGGCCAAATCGCTGCAACCCAATTTTGCAAAGCTCAATCCAGTGGCCGGTATGGGTCGCATGTTTTCAACTGAGTCCCTGGCCGAACTGGTCAAGACCATCGTCAAATCCTTGCTGATAGGCGGCATTGCCTGGTGGGTCGTGTCCGACAACCTGGCCTCCATCATGGCGCTGATGAGCGAACCGGTCAGCGCCGCCTTGCCGCACGCGCTAAGACTGGTTGCCGGCAGTTGCGCACTGATCGTCGGTTCACTCCTGTTGCTGGTCGCAATGGACGTGCCTTACCAGTTGTGGAGTCACCATCACAAGCTGCGCATGTCGCGCGAGGACTTGCGTCAGGAACAGAAGGAGAGCGATGGCGACCCGATGGTCAAGATGCAGATCCGGCGCACGCAGCAGCAAAGGGCGAAGCGACGCATGATGGCCGCCGTACCCAAGGCAGACATCGTGGTTACCAACCCGACCCATTTTGCGGTGGCACTGCAGTACGCAGACAAGAAGATGCGGGCGCCGCGCGTGGTAGCCAAAGGGGCCGACCTGGTGGCTTTGCGCATTCGCGCGCTGGCTGAAGAAAACAAGGTGCCGGTTCTTGAGGCGCCCTCGCTGGCGCGGGCACTGTATCGCCACGCCGATTTGGAAAGGGAAATTCCTCTGGCCTTGTATGCCGCGGTCGCCGAGGTGCTGGCCTGGGCTTATCAATTGCAGCATCAGATCATTTCTGGTGGTAACGCGCCGCCCACGCCGCACGACTTGCCGGTGCCTGAGTCACTCGATCCACTGGGAAGCACAGCGTGAGCATGGCAACTACTTTTTCGCGCCTGCGCGCGACGCTGCTGGCCGGTGGCACCGGCAAAGGCATGGTCGGTCCGGTCCTGATCATTCTGATTTTGAGCATGATGATTTTGCCGCTGCCGGCATTCATGCTGGACCTGCTGTTCACCTTCAACATTGCCTTGTCCATCATGGTTTTGCTGGTCAGCATGTACACCATGAAGGCGCTGGACTTTGCTGCCTTTCCGGCCGTGCTGCTGTTTACCACGCTGCTGCGGCTGTCGCTCAATGTCGCCTCCACCCGGGTGGTGCTGATGGAG
>JBBQZA010000131.1:0-10243 GCA_038208175.1 Burkholderiales bacterium | reverse complement strand
TCCGACCAGATCCCAGTTGCCTTCCTTGGTGTAAAACTTGATCGCAAACCCGCGTACATCACGCGGGGTATCGACCGAACCCGCGCCGCCTGCGACGGTCGATATGCGCGTAAACACGGGGGTCTTCTCACCCACCTCGGTAAGTATCCTGGCGGTGCTGTATTGCTGCAACGAGGCGGTCAGCTCGAAGAAACCATGTACGCCCGTCGCCCGCGCATGAACGATGCGCTCGGGAATACGCTCGTGATCGAAATGAGTGATTTTTTCGCGCAGGATGAAATCCTCCAGCAGCGTAGGGCCGCGCGGATTGGCCCGAAGCGAGTTTTGATTATCGGAAAGCGCGACGCCCTGGTTGGTGGTGAGTGAGGGATGCGCTCCCCCAGCGATCTGGTGCAGTTCGCCGCCGGCAGCCGGTTGTGAGCCTGCGTTCGGGGCCGAGTCTTTTTCCTGTTTGCGTTTTCCAGAATTACGCGTTGTCTTTGCTGTGCTCATGATCGATCTCCTGGGTGAGTAACGCCGGCCTGTCGGCTATCGGCTGTGCTGATGTCTGCTGGAACAATGGGTTGGGCACTTTTCATCAATATCGTGCGTCCTGGGGCTTTTTGTCCTTCGGCCAGTCCTTCACTTTGTCCGGGTAATCCGGACGTGGCTGATGTGTGAAATACTCTGAAACATCAACCGCCTCTTGATCAGAAAGACCGCCTTGCCCCAGCGGGAACTTCTCATGAAATCCTATCGGCATGTTGCGCTTTACAAATGCCGCCGCTGTATAGGTGCGCGCCATGCCTGCGCCGATGTTGAATGACTGATCGCCCCATAGCGGAGGATAAATGGAACGGCCATCCGCCTGCATCAGGCCTTCACCTTCCTTGCCGTGGCACACCGCACACTGTGCCGAATAGACCTTCTTGCCGTTTTCAATATCTGGTTTGATCGCCATGTCAACCTTGCCCACACCACGGCCGGCGACCTTATCCTGTGGCTTGGTTTCGCCTTTCATCCAATTGAAATAGGCCACCATCGCCTTCATGTCTGCGGATTCCACCGGCAGCGGCTTGCCGTTCATTGAACGCCTGAAGCAGCCATTGATCCGGTCTTCGAGTGTGATGATTCGTCCCGCACGCGGGGCATAGCTCGGAAAGAAGGCAGAAACACCGACGAAAGGTGAACCGTCAGCGACGGTGCCTGCATTGAGGTGACAACTCGTGCAATTCAAGGCATTGGCGACGTTCTGCGGTAACAATGCTTTGGTCTCAAGGTGCAAACGCATGCCACGAATCAACTGCTCGGCATTGGGCTGACTGAGCAGATTCGCCAGACGCGGAGTTTCAAATTGGGAAGAATCTGTGACCTTGGGGTCGAGTTGTCGGCGCAATTTATTAACCTGAGAAGCATTGATCGGCCCTGCGTTATTGCCCCAACTGCCACGCACAAAGCTCAGGATTTCAGCCAATTCCTGATCCGACAATCGGCTAAAGGCCGGCATGGTGTAGACACGCGGATGCGCCGCCGTTTGTGCTGTTTTCCAACCCGTCAACGTAATATGAAGAAGTGTCAATGGATCAGGCGATGCTACAGAAGGGTTCTGTGCCAACGACGGGAAAATTTCTTTGACTCCCGCACCATCCTGACGATGGCAGTCAACACAGAATTGCACATATCCCAAGCCACCCCGCGTGGAGAAAAGTTTGATGGGAATTGTTGATGTGGCAACAGGAACCGGCGTTGCGGGCATGGGTAAATCGTTCTCACCGGGTGGCAGCGATTTCAAATAGGTGGCGATGGCTGTCAAATCGCCATCGCTAAAGTGCTGGGTGCTGTTATGAATCACCTCGACCATATTGCCGGAAACGCTGGCGAAGCGATTCTGCCCAGTCTTGAGCAGCAAAACCGTATCTTCCACTGTCCACAGGTTGCGCAGACTGAGTGCGCGCCAGGCCTCTACCGTTTCGCCCGCAAGATAGAGTTTGCCATTGGAGCCCTCCTGGGTCATGGTTTTTTCTTGAAAGGCAATGCCGCGCGGCGTGTGGCAGGCACCGCAATGTCCGAGCCCCTGTACCAGATAGGCGCCGCGGTTCCACACCGCATCCTGGGTTGAAACAGGCTTGAAGGGAGTGTCATCAAGGAATGCCCAGTTCCAGAGCGACAAGCCCCAACGCATGCTGAACGGCCAGGACATCTCCGAAGGCTTGTTGGGTTGGTTGACCGGCGTCAGTCCCTGAGTCAGATAAGCGTACAACGCGCGCATGTCCTCCCCGGTCATCTTGGCGTAGGACGGATAGGGCATGGCGGAGTACAGATTTTGCCCATCTGCTGCGACTCCCTTGCGCATGGCCCGGTCAAATTGCTCAAAAGAATACTTGCCGATGCCTGTTTGGGCATCTGGCGTGATATTGGTGGAATAGAGTGCACCAAACGGTGTCTTGAGTTCCACGCCGCCAGACATCAATTTGCCATTGGGTACGGTGTGACAGGCGATGCAGTCTCCCAGGCGTGCCACATACTCCCCACGTTTGATCAACTCTGATGCCTCTGCGGAAGCTGCGGTTCCCGGCACAGCCAAATTTGCCCCCGCCGGTGTTGAGTCGATGGCCTGAGCGCCCTGACCGAAAAGCAGAGACGCGCCAAAAATTATTTCCAGAAAGAATTTGATGGTAGTCATTACATATCTCCCTTTAAGTTAGCGCTTTCCGGACGGAGTACGCGGCGTCATGTCGCTGGCTTTCACGCCGACCTCCGCTTTCGCCTGCGCGATGAGTTCGGAGCAGTGGCTTTGCTCGATCTTGCCGAATTCCAAAAGCGGAATCAGCGCGCCTATACCCGCCGTCACGCTGCCCAAGGCTGCCGCAAGGCCGACGCGCGTAATGACGTTACCCATTTCTGGGTGGACGGCGGGATGTTTGAGTGTTCCCGTAATATTTATCGGTCCCCGCAACGACGCGAGGCTGAAGCTTTTGGATTCAGCAGTCAGGCGCAGATTCAGCGCTTCAGTGCTGAAGTTCACGTCTCCCGTGCCGTGCAAGTTCACCTTTGGCGTGTCGAGCACCATGGCCTGAATCTTGAAGTCGCCCTGGACTGCGTTCAAGGTGCTTACCATGCAGCGGATCGGCGTCTGCTTGTCGCCACCAATCAGGCGCGCAAGCGAATTTGCAATGTCGAGATCCGACAGCCGTAGCGCCAATTCGCTCACGGTGCCACCAACCATGATCACGGCGGCCTTACCGTTCGCAGAGCCGAGCATTTGCGAGATAGAGTTTCCAGTCATCTCCAGCTTCGCGCGCCCGCCCATGGTGCCCGAGCTCACGGCGCGCATTTTTTCCGTAGGCATCAGCTTGTCGAGATGCAGGCCTTTGGCCACAATGTCGGCGTGCGTCGCGATGCCTTGCTGGCGAGCGTCCATCTGGATCTGAGTTTCCAGGCTTCCGCCGGCGACCGAAAAATTGAGCGGTGCGAGTTTGAGCGTCCCGTTTTCCACGAGCATGTGTACGTCCATTTTTTCGAGCGGCATTTTCTGCGTCATGATCTTGGCGCCTCGAAACTTCACGTCCACGTTCGCGGCGCGCAGTTTTTCCAGACTGAATGGCTCTGTTGGGAGAAGCTTGTCGGAGGGCGGCGGCTTGTCCGCGGGTTTGCCGCCGCGGTCAGCACCGATAAAGCCGCCCAGATCGGCCATATAGAGATTGTTTGAGACCAGATCGGCTTTGATGAACTGGGGTTTCTGGCCGACGTCGACCGAGAAATCCCCCCTCAGATCGCTCTTTCCTATGACACCCTTCAACTGGCGCAATAGCCATACGTCGCCGCTATGATTGAGCGCGCCCGCAATCTTGTACGCAGGCGTTGGCGGGATAGGCACGCCCACAATCGGATAGAGTAAGGCGAGGTCACTGCCTTCGAGCGTGAAGTTGACGTTTTCGCCTTTTAGGCGGAGCGGATCGATCAGCACGCCATCCGCGCTTGCTTTAGTCGTGCCGAATACGGCCTGCGCCTTGATAGGATAAGGATTATCGGCCTTGCGCAGACTGAGCAACGCGCCGCCGCGTGCGGTAAATGTCGATGGCATACCTTTGAAGCGGCCCTTTCCCGTCACCTCCAGCATGGATTCCGGGCCTTGCTGGCCGTCCAGAGTATTGACCTCTAGCGTGAGGTCCGTATCGATCCGGGGATCGCGGTACGTTGCGTTGCCATGATCAATGGCGAGCGTGCCCACCTCCGGGATTGGGGTTGGCTTGTCCTTGTCCTGGGCTTTGAACACCCAATTGGGCGTACCGTCCCTGTTCACTTCAAGTACGACGCGCGGCGCCGACACCGCTACGTCGGGAAAGTTGAGGTGTCCAACCAGCAGCTGGAGCAGATCCACCCTGAAATCGAGGCGTTTGATCTCAGCCATGTTCGGCTCGTAACCCCACTCGGCATTGCCCATAACGAGGTCATTGGCGATGATGCGCGGACGCAATGAGAGCTGCACGTTGAGGTCGCCATTGATTGCGAAGCTTCTTCCGGTTGCGTTGGTGACCTTGCGCGCGATGTAAGGCCGCAGCAGATTCCAGTTGAGAAAATAAAGCGCAACCAACAGGATGATCAGAAAAGCGGCAATGCCGATAAGCCATTTTTGTATTCGGTTCATGGGTATTCCTCGCTGACGGCCTTATCGACTGACTGGTGAGCAATTTCGGCAACACGGGCGATCACGGGCTTGGCCTTGTCTAATGCTTCCGGCGCGTCGTTAGTCGCCGCTACGGCTGGGCACCGTGGGCGCGTCGCCTGTCGCAGGCTTGTGCACCCGCGATCCATGCTGGTTGGCATAGACCCAGGTGTATTCCGCGCCGAACAAGAAGATCTGCGCGGAGTAGTAGACCCATGCGATCAGCACGACGAGCGAGCCCGCCGCGCCGAATCCGGAGGCCAGACTGCTTTTGCCCAGATACAACCCGATCAGCACTTTGCCAAGCGTAAATAGCAGCGCCGTCACCGCAGCGCCGGTCCAGACGTCGCGCCAGGAGACCGTGGCACGCGGCATGATCTTGTAGATCATTGCGAAAAGGAGTGTGAAGATGCCGAACGAGACTGCGAAGTTGAGGATCTCGAGCAACACATCCCAGCCTGCGAACCAGCCGCTCCACCACTTGCCCAAGGCCGCGAGCACGGCGCTCACGACCAGCGATACGATCAGCAGGAAGCCCAGGCCGAGCACGAGCCCGAACGACAGCAGGCGCGTGCGCAACAGGTGCCAGATGCCCGACTCCTCCTTTGGCGCCGGCACACGCCAGATACGGTCCAGCGCACTTTGCAACTCCCCAAAGATCGCAGTCGCACCAAGCAGCAAGATGACGATGCCGACAATGGTCGCGATCACGCCCTGGGCCGGTTCGTGCGCGGCTTTGAGCATGCCCTCCACGGCCACCGCGCCTTCCTGACCCATTATTCCGCGCAACTGCGCGACGATCTGTCCTTGCGCTGCTTCCTGCCCAAACACCATTCCCGCCACCGCGATCACGATGATGAGCAGCGGAGCGAGCGAAAAAAGCGTGTAGTACGAAAGCGCGGCGCCCATGCTCGGGGCATAGTCATCTGACCAGGCTTTGACGGCCGCCTTGGCCATCTGCCATTGTTGGCCTAACCAGTTTCCCTGCGGCACTGCGGCCGCTGATATCTGCACAGCGCTGGCCGGCCGCGCAATGACCAGCGCAATCGCGCTTGGGCTTCGCTTTGGGGCCGTGGCGGCGGCCAGCGCGCCAAGCAACGGCAGCAGCATCTGCGCCGTCTTCAGCACTCTCGCAAGGCTGCCACGAACGGCGGGACGGGACGGCTGCGCTCGCGGCTTGCCCCTGCGCGCCAGGGCAAGGTACGCTGCAGTCGCGGCGCCGATGACCAGCCCGCCGATCACGTAAGGAGATTTGACCAGCCGACGCGCCCTGGACTTCAGCGCGTGAACCTGCAGGGCGATATCCGCCCTCGATGCAGCGACGCGCGTCTGAGCGGACTCCAGTTCCACCGATGAGTCAGTCATGGCTCGGTGCCGGGGTAGATTTCAAGCCAACCGGCGATCAGCAGAACGAACGCGCCGACACCGAGACCGACCATCACTGCGAGCCCGATGCCGACTTTTTTTCCTTCCAGCACGGCGAGATGAAGGAGATTCTCCAGCCAGCGGCGCGCAGAATCCATGAGCGAGCCGATGGTCGCTGACATCGACGGCGGCAAAGCGATGGCAGTTTCTTGTGACTTTTCCATGACTGACGGGCTCGGGTATGTGGAGTCGATGGGGCGTACTTCGAACGACACTTTTGCAGAAATATGCGATTTTCTCTGTGCGACAACGCACAGACCGTCGTTTATTTCTTGCGTAGTCTACGAACGCTGGCGTTAGTCATTGATCGATGCGGTTTGGACCCACGAATTGGCGCCTGTTGTGGCCGTGCCGGTGATGCGCTTGCGCCCGTGCTGGCAACGGAAGACATCAACTTAAAAGGAGAATCGAGCGTGGGTAAATATGTTCTGGGTTGGATTTTGGGCGTACCGATGGTCGTGCTGGTAGTTGTCTATTTAATTTTTAGGTAGCAACAGTGCTGGTCATTCGTCATTGCATCGGCAAATCTTTTTTTCTTTTTAACATTGCATAGGAGTATTAGATGGAAACAACTGCGCGCATCAATTCCCCATTTCCCGCCGCCAACGCGACACCTGTCGAAGGCACAGTTCATGACGCAGCGACTGACGCCCACGCGACCGTCGACAAGGTGGCCGGGGCAGTCGATGAGGCCGTTCGCAACGCAAAGCCTGGGATTGACCGCGTTGCGCAAGCCGCTCACCAGGCGATTGACAAGGCGGCCGACGCCGTCGCTCCCACCGCCGAATGGCTCGACGAGCAAGGTAAGAACCTCAAAGTAACACAACAGAAATTGATCGACGACACTTCCCAATTTGTGTCGGAGAATCCGCTTAAGGTCGTCGCCATTGCGCTGGCGGCTGGTTTTCTGATTGGTCGCTTTGTACGTTAACGGCTGGTTGTGGCCCGGGTTACGGCTGGAGCCTCCATTGACCTCCGGCACATTAATTGCACTATTGACTCGGGTCTGTTGGCTAACGCACTGACGTATTGCCATTTGAATCTGATGCTTGATACGTGTTCATTCCTATTTTTTGAAAGACAGCCATGACAATTCGATCCAAACTTACGACTGTTGCCGTTTTGCGCGAACGGGCTCGCCAGCACATCGAGCAAGGCGCAGTCACTCCCGGCTACCAAGCCGATTGCCAGACGGTGGTCAAGATGTTGAACGATTCCCTGGCAACCGAAATCGTCTGCGTGCTGCGCTACCGGCGCCATCATTTCATGGTGCGTGGCATCCATTCCCAGGCCGTTGCATCTGAATTTATGACCCATTCAAACGAAGAGCAGGGACATGCAGACCAACTTGCCGCACGCATCGTGCAGTTGGGTGGTGAGCCGGACTTCTCGCCGGCCAGTTTGGTCAGCCGCAGCCATGCCGAGTATGTCGCGGGCGTCACGCTGGCTGACATGATCAAAGAAAACCTGGTGGCTGAACGCATCGCCATTGATAGCTACCGCGAATTCATTGCCTATCTGAGCGACAAAGACCCCACCACACGGCGCATGCTCGAGTCCATCCTCGCAGTGGAAGAGGAACATGCAGACGATCTGGCGGATCTGCTGCAACACATCCCCGCCTCAGCCTAACCCATATTCCTCAACTCGCCGTTGCGTTCCTGCGAATCGGGCGATTCTGTTCGCGTATCTGAGCGTTACGCCATTGAGGAAAATCGCATGGGTCTGGGAACCGTATCTTTGATCGGCGCTGCGTTACTGACACTGTCGGCTTGCGCCGAAGTGGCCACGCTGCCGGTAAGCGCCGGCACGGGGCCACAGCCGACGCTGCCGCCACCGCGCACCACTTTGATTCCGACCGTCAACATCGCTCCCGCCAGGGGGTGGCCACCCGGCGCGACGCCTTTGGCGGCGCCAGGAACACGCGTGCTTGCGTTTGCCGGCGGTTTTGATCACCCGCGCTGGCTGTATGTGCTGCCCAATGGTGACGTGCTTGTGAGTGAGACCAATGCGCCGCCCAAGCCCGACGACGCCAAAGGCATCAAAGGCTGGCTGATGGGGCTGGTGATGAGCAAGGCAGGTGCTGGCGTGCCCAGTGCCAACCGCATCACACTGCTGCGCGATACCGATGGTGACGGCGTGGCGGACCTGCGCTCGGTGTTGCTGCAGGGGCTCAATTCACCCTTTGGTATGGCACTGGTGGGGAATGCCCTGTTTGTCGCCAACACCGACGGGATCGTACGCTTTCCCTACACCAGCGGCGACACGCAGATCTCGGCGCCAGGCGTCAAACTGACCGATCTGCCGGCTGGCGCCATCAACCATCACTGGACCAAGAACCTGATCGCGACCCCGAGCGGCAAAACGCTCTACGTGACGGTTGGTTCCAACAGCAATGTGGCCGAACGGGGCATGGACGTCGAGGCAGAGCGGGCCGCCATCTGGGAGGTGGACATCGCCAGCGGCGCACACCGCGTCTTCGCTTCCGGCCTGCGCAACCCGAATGGTCTGGCATGGGAGCCCGCCAGCGGCGCATTGTGGACGGTGGTGAACGAACGCGACGAACTCGGTAGTGACCTGGTGCCCGACTACCTGACCTCTGTGCGGGACGGTGCTTTCTATGGCTGGCCCTACAGCTATTACGGCCAGCATGTCGACCTGCGGGTGCAGCCGCCCCGACCGGACCTGGTGGCGAAGGCGATCGCGCCAGACTACGCTGTGGGCCCGCACACGGCCCCGCTTGGCCTGGCGTCCTCGGCCGGGACCAGCTTGCCGGCGATGTTTGCCAACGGCATGTTCATCGGACAGCACGGCTCGTGGAACCGCCGACCCCATAGCGGCTACAAGGTCATTTTTGTGCCTTTCGTTGCCGGACAGGCTTCGGGACCACCAGTCGATGTACTGACAGGGTTTTTGAGCGCCCAGGGTACGGCTTACGGCCGACCCGTGGGCGTGGCGCTTGACAAACGGGGCGCCTTGCTCGTGGCCGACGATGTGGGCAACGTGATCTGGCGCGTCAGCGCTGCAGCCTCGACCGTCCCGCGGCAGGCTGATGGTCAATGAGACATCCGGATAACAACAGGAGCTATCGGCATGACTGACGTTCGCAAGGGGCAAGCCCCCGCCACTTTGTCGCGCAATGAGTTTGGCGTGCGTTACCGCGGCTCTTTCTTTGATCCGGCGTTTGCGCCGGAACAGGCGGCGATTGGGCGCCTTGAAGAGATTGCCTGGGCCGCTTACAGCGAGGGTCGCAAGGCGCCTGTGACTCGTCTGGCCGGGCCCGGTTACGCTGACCCTAACTACAAGCTGTCTGAAGACTGGCTCGCCACCAAGCAGGCACTCGACTCGGCCCAGGCCGCGTGGGCCGAGCCGGACAACCCATCGCGCGTGCTGGTGGTATGCGGCTCGGCGCGAAATGACGGCACCTGCCCCGGAGAAATATCGAAGTCATTTCGTCTGAGCCACTGGGTGTGCGAAGCGTTGGAGGGTGCGGGCATGCAAACCGACCTGCTCGACCTGAGCCTGCTGACCTCGGAATACGGGCGCAAAATTTACCCCTGCAAGGGCTGCGTTTCAACGGCCATGCCTTTGTGCCACTGGCCCTGCAGTTGTTACCCGAACCACGCGCTGAATCAGACCAACGACTGGATGGCCGACATCTACCCGCGCTGGGTGGCCGCACACGCCGTGGTCATCGTCACGCCGGTGTACTGGTACCAGAGCCCCAGCCCCTTGAAGCTGATGATGGACCGCTTGGTGTGCGCCGATGGCGGCAATCCGGATCCGACATCCACGTCGGGAAAGAAGCCCGCCAAGGCCAAGGCGCTGGAACTGGCAGGCTGGTCGTACCCGCAACATCTGGCGGGCCGCGCCTACGGGCTTGTCGTGCACGGCGACGTGGTTGGCATCGAAGGGTTGCGGCGCGAACTCTCCGACTGGCTGGACTGGATGGGCCTGATCGACGCCGGGGTACAGGCGCGCCTTGACCGCTTCATCGGCTACTACGAGCCCTACGCCACCAGCCATGAAGCGCTGGATCGCGATGCCGCCTTGCAGCAGGAAACGCGCAACGTGGGTCTGGCTGTGGCCCATGCGGTGCAGGCCCTGCGCTCAGGCCAATTGCAGGCGGTCCAGCCCAAACAGCCACGTCCGCGGCCCAAATAAGCTGAGCCT
>JBBQZA010000130.1:0-10297 GCA_038208175.1 Burkholderiales bacterium | reverse complement strand
AAGAAGAAGCTGACGCAGGGCGACGAGCTGCCCGCCGGCGTGCTGAAGATGGTCAAGGTCTATCTGGCGGTCAAGCGGCGCCTGCAGCCGGGCGACAAGATGGCCGGTCGGCACGGCAACAAGGGCGTGGTATCCAAGATTGTTCCGGTTGAAGACATGCCCTTCATGGCAGATGGCACGCCGTGCGACATTGTTCTCAACCCGCTCGGCGTGCCCTCGCGGATGAACGTCGGGCAGGTGCTCGAGGTGCATCTGGGCTGGGCCGCCAAGGGCATTGGCCAGCGCATTGGTGACATGTTGCAGGCCGAGGCCAGACTGGCAGATCTGCGCAAGTTCCTGGAGGCGCTGTACAACGGTTCTGGTCGCAAGGAAGACCTGTCGAAGCTGAGCGATGACCAGGTTCTGGAGATGGCGGGTAACTTGAGTGGTGGCGCCACTTTTGCCACGCCGGTATTCGATGGCGCGTCGGAAGAAGAAATCCGCTCCATGCTGAAGCTGGCCTACCCGCAAGACATCGTCAAGGCCAAGGGTCTGACCGCTGCGCGCACGCAGGCCAATCTGTTTGACGGGCGCAGTGGCGATCCGTTCGAGCGTCCTACGACCATTGGCTACATGCATGTGCTCAAGCTGCACCACCTGGTGGACGACAAGATGCATGCCCGCTCCACCGGTCCTTACAGTCTGGTAACGCAACAGCCGCTGGGCGGCAAGGCGCAGTTCGGTGGTCAGCGTTTCGGCGAGATGGAGGTCTGGGCGCTGGAGGCCTACGGGGCCGCTTACACGCTGCAGGAAATGCTGACTGTCAAATCGGATGACGTGCAGGGACGGACCAAGGTCTACGAGAGCATCGTCAAAGGAGAGCATTCGATCGACGCCGGTATGCCGGAATCGTTCAACGTGCTGGTCAAGGAAATTCGCTCACTCGGTATCGATATCGAGTTGGAACGCGGCTAGTCCTCAACTGATTAGAAGGATTTAACATGAAATCATTACTCGACCTGTTCAAGCAGTTCACGCCCGATGAACACTTCAGTGCCATCAAGATCGGCATGGCTTCGCCCGAGAAGATCCGCTCCTGGTCATTCGGTGAAGTCAAAAAACCGGAAACCATCAACTACCGCACTTTCAAGCCGGAGCGTGATGGCTTGTTCTGTGCCAAGATTTTTGGCCCGATCAAGGACTACGAATGCCTGTGTGGCAAGTACAAGCGTCTGAAGCACCGCGGCGTCATTTGCGAGAAGTGCGGCGTTGAAGTGACGCAGACCAAGGTGCGGCGCGAACGCATGGGTCACATCGACCTGGCGGCGCCCTGTGCCCACATCTGGTTCCTGAAGTCCCTGCCGTCACGTCTGGGCCTGGTGCTCGACATGACATTGCGTGATATTGAGCGCGTGCTGTACTTTGAAGCGTATGTGGTGACCGATCCGGGCATGACGCCGCTGAAAAAATTCAGCATCATGTCGGAAGACGATTTTGACGCCAAGTTCAAGGAATACGGCGATGAATTTCAGGCCAAGATGGGCGCCGAAGGCATCAAGGAGTTGCTGCAAAGTATTGATATCGAAGGATCGATCGAAAAGCTGCGTAACGATCCGACCGGCTCCGAGTTGAAGATCAAGAAAAACACCAAGCGACTCAAGTTGCTGGAAGCGTTCAAGAAATCCGGCATCAAGCCCGAGTGGATGGTGCTGGAAGTGCTGCCGGTACTGCCACCAGACCTGCGCCCGCTCGTTCCCCTGGATGGCGGTCGTTTTGCAACTTCCGATCTGAACGACCTGTATCGTCGCGTGATAAACCGCAACAGTCGCCTGCGTCGCTTGCTTGAACTGAAGGCGCCTGAGATCATCGCCCGCAATGAAAAGCGCATGCTGCAGGAGGCGGTGGATTCGCTGCTGGACAACGGCCGTCGTGGTAAGGCCATGACCGGGGCCAACAAGCGTGCATTGAAGTCCCTGGCCGACATGATCAAGGGCAAGAGCGGTCGTTTCCGCCAGAATCTGCTGGGCAAGCGCGTCGATTACTCGGGTCGCTCCGTGATTGTGGTCGGACCTACGTTGAAACTTCATCAGTGCGGCTTGCCCAAATTGATGGCGCTGGAACTGTTCAAGCCCTTCATCTTTGCGCGTCTGGAGGCGATGGGCATCGCCACCACCATCAAGGCGGCCAAGAAGGAAGTCGAGTCCGGCACGCCGGTGGTCTGGGATTTGCTCGAAGAGGTGATCAAGGAGCATCCGGTGATGCTGAACCGGGCACCAACCCTGCACCGTCTGGGCATCCAGGCGTTTGAGCCGATCCTGATCGAAGGCAAGGCGATTCAGTTGCATCCGCTGGTTTGTGCCGCTTTCAACGCCGACTTTGACGGTGACCAGATGGCAGTGCACGTGCCCCTGTCAGTTGAGGCGCAAATGGAATGCCGCACGCTGATGCTGGCTTCCAACAATGTGCTGTTCCCGTCCAATGGCGAGCCGTCGATTGTGCCGTCTCAAGACGTGGTGCTGGGCTTGTACTACACCACGCGTGACCGTATTAATGGCAAGGGCGAAGGCCTGATCTTCTCCGATATCGGCGAGGTACAACGTGCCTTTGATGCCGGTGAAGTCGAGCTCACGGCCAAGATCAATGTGCGTCTGACCGAGTACACCAAAGACAAGCTAACCGGTGAACTGGTTCCTTCCACCAAACTGTGGGAAACGACGGCCGGTCGCGCCCTGCTGTCGGAAATTTTGCCAAAAGGGCTGCCGTTCTCGAACATCAACAAGGCCTTGAAGAAAAAGGAAATTTCGAAACTGATCAACGTTTCGTTCCGCAAGTGCGGTCTGAAAGAAACGGTGGTGTTTGCTGACAAATTGCTGCAATACGGTTTCCGTCTGGCGACCAAGGCCGGTATCTCGATCTGCATTGACGACATGTTGGTCCCCTCCGAGAAGCAGGGAATCATCGAGCGCGCCGAAAAAGAAGTGAAGGAAATTGCGCAGCAGTACACCTCGGGTCTGGTGACTTCGGGCGAACGCTATAACAAGGTGGTTGACATCTGGGGCAAGGCCGGTGACGAGGTGTCGAAGGTCATGATGGCGCAACTGTCCAAAGAGACGGTGACCGACCGCCATGGCAAGCAGGTACAGCAGGAGTCGTTCAACTCGATTTACATGATGGCCGACTCGGGTGCCCGCGGTTCGGCAGCCCAGATTCGCCAGGTGGCAGGTATGCGGGGCTTGATGGCCAAGCCGGACGGCTCGATCATCGAGACACCGATTACCGCCAACTTTCGCGAAGGCCTGAATGTGCTGGAGTATTTCATCTCCACCCACGGTGCCCGTAAGGGTCTGGCTGACACAGCTTTGAAAACGGCCAATTCCGGTTACCTGACACGTCGCCTGGTGGACGTGACGCAGGATCTGGTCGTCACCGAGCAGGACTGCGGCACGCATGGCGGTTACGTGATGCGTGCCATTGTCGAAGGCGGAGAAGTCATCGAGTCCTTGCGCGACCGCATTCTGGGACGTACCGCGGCGGACGATGTCATTCATCCGGAGAATCGCTCCGTATTGGCCAACGCCGGTGATCTGCTCGACGAAGACCTGATCGAAGAACTGGAAATCGCCGGTGTCGATGAAGTCAAAGTGCGTACGGCACTGACTTGCGAAACCCGTTTTGGTATTTGTGCCAAGTGCTATGGCCGCGATCTGGGACGTGGTGGTCTGGTCAATGGCGGTGAGGCCGTCGGTGTGATTGCCGCACAGTCGATCGGTGAGCCCGGTACCCAGTTGACCATGCGTACCTTCCACATCGGCGGTGCCGCCTCGCGTGCCGCCATTGCTTCCAGCGTGGAAGCCAAGTCGAACGGCATTATCGGTTTCAACGCCACGATGCGCTACGTCACCAATGGCAAGAAGGAACTGGTGGTGATTTCCCGTTCTGGCGAAATCGTCATTCATGACGAGCACGGCCGCGAGCGCGAGCGCCACAAGGTGCCCTATGGTGCGGTGCTGGCGGTCAAGGCCGACCAGGCGATCAAGTCGGGTGCGATCCTGGCCAATTGGGATCCGCTAACGCGACCCATCATCACCGAGTTCGCCGGCAAGGCGCATTTCGAAAATGTGGAAGAGGGTCTGACGGTGGCCCGGCAGGTGGACGAGGTGACCGGTCTGTCGACCATGGTCGTGATCGATCCGAAGCGCCGCGGTGCCGCCAAAGTCGTGCGTCCACAGGTCAAATTGATTGATGCCTCCGGTAACGAAGTGAAGATTCCGGGGACCGACCACTCGGTAACCATCGGCTTCCCGGTGGGCGCCTTGGTTCAGGTGCGCGATGGACAGGATGTGGGACCCGGCGAGGTGCTGGCCCGGATACCGATTGAAGGCCAGAAGACGCGTGACATTACCGGCGGTTTGCCGCGTGTTGCTGAACTGTTTGAAGCCCGCTCGCCGAAAGACAAGGGTGTTCTCGCCGAAATGACCGGTACCGTGTCATTCGGCAAAGAGACCAAAGGCAAGATTCGCTTGCAGATCACGGATCCCGATGGCGCGGTCTGGGAAGAACTGGTGCCAAAGGAAAAGAGCATCATCGTGCACGAAGGCCAGGTCGTCAACAAGGGCGAGAGCGTGGTGGACGGTCCGGCCGATCCGCAGGATATCCTGCGTTTGCTGGGCTCTGAAGAACTGGCCCGTTACATTGTTGACGAGGTGCAGGACGTCTACCGCTTGCAGGGCGTGAAGATCAACGACAAGCACATTGAAGTGATTGTTCGGCAGATGCTGCGCCGCGTGGTGGTTGAGAATGCCGGTGACTCCAGCTACATCAACGGTGAGCAGGTCGAGCGCTCCGAGATGCTCAATACCAACGATGCATTGCGCGCAGACGGCAAAGTTCCTGCCACTTTCACCAATCTGCTGCTGGGCATTACCAAGGCGTCGCTGTCGACCGACAGCTTCATCAGCGCCGCTTCGTTCCAGGAGACGACCCGTGTCCTGACCGAGGCTGCCATCATGGGCAAGCGCGACGAATTGCGTGGACTGAAAGAAAACGTCATCGTTGGCCGGCTCATACCGGCTGGCACTGGCATGGCCTATCACGAAGCGCGCAAGGTTCGGGAAAACATGGACGATGTCGAGCGTCGCGCCATTGCCGATGCTGAAGCGGCCGAATTGGCGGGCGTGGCGAACGAGGCGCAAGCCGACGAGGGGGCAGTCTCCGAGTAGGACTCAGACCGACGCAAAGCGCAACGCCTCAAGCCGGGTAAGCCATGGCTTGAGGCGTTTTCTTTTTCACTGTATGGGCACTTGACCCGGTCTGGGGATTAAGGGAAATGAGTTCTTCGGTCTTGCTCTGGATTGCTCTTGCCACGACTTTGTTTTGGGCCGTAGGGGCATACAACCGTCTGGTACGTCTGCGTTCACAAGGCCTGGCTGTATTCTCGAATCTGTACGACCTGCTGAATCAATTTGTCAAGATGGCAAGAGATAACGCCTCAGATTCGGCAGCCCTTGTGGCGGCGGCCGATCAGTTCCACGCTTCACTGAGGGTATCGCGCTCTCAGCCGCTGAACGGCAGCGCAATGAGCGCCCTTACAACGGCGTTCGAAACCTTGAGCTATTGCTGGTTGCGCCTGCCAGCGCTGGCACTGGCTCGAGCCGGAGCGGTCGGCCCCGACAGCCTGCCGACGCAATGGGATCAACTGGCGCTCCAGATCGAGCAGGCGCGCTCCGATTTCAACCAGTCGGTTGCCAGGTACAACGCGGCCATCAGCCAGTTTCCGGCCGTTCTGCTGGCTTCGGTTTTTGGTTTTGCGCCAGCGCAACCGATGTAGCTCAGATGACGAGCACAAAAGGTCAACAAGTTCCTTTGTGGCGGCAGTTGCAGGGTGTGGCCAGTGTCTTGCTGGCGATCCGCTCTGGCGTATCCGCAACAGCGGTATTGGCCGCAGTCAGCGCCGAGTTGAGGCCGGGTGTGCAGGCGCTGACCTTTCATGGACTGCGTTCACTCGGGCGTGCCGAGGCGTTGCGCCGCTTGCTCGTCAAACGTTCGCCGCCCCCTCTTGCTGACGCCTTGCTGTGCGCCGCGCTGGCGCTGATCTGGCGCGAGCAGGATGCGCCGTACGAGGTATTCACACTTGTCAATCAGGCGGTGGAGGCGGCCAAACGAAATGCCGCCATCAGCGCTCAGGCAAGTTTTATCAATGGCTGCCTGCGCCGCTTCTTGCGGGAACGCGAAATCCTGGTGGCCAGCACCGACAAAAATCCGGTGGCACTCTGGAACCACCCCCGATGGTGGATCGACCGGCTGCAAAAAGAATGGCCGAACGATTGGCGGAAAATTCTGCAGACCAACAACCGACAGGCGCCAATGAGCTTGCGCGTCAATCTCCGGCGGACCGCTCTCTTGCCCTATCTGGAGACTTTGAAAGAGGCCGGTTTGAACGCTCATGTGGCGTGCCATTGCACGGTGATTCTGGAGCGAGCGGTTGCGGTCCAGGCCCTGCCTGGATTTGCCGAAGGTCTGGTGTCGGTGCAGGACGGTGGCGCCCAACTGGCCGCGCCGCTGCTGTTGACCGGCTTGGCGGCAGCGCCACTGCGGGTGTTGGACGCGTGCGCGGCTCCCGGCGGAAAAACGGCGCATCTGATGGAGATCGCCGATTGCCAGCTCACCGCGCTCGATATTGACCCGGCGCGCTGTGAGCGAATTCGGGAGACCCTGCAGCGCCTGGGATTGCAGGCCAAAGTTCTTGCTGCTGATGCCGCAGATCCGCCCTCCTGGTGGGATGGTCAACTTTTTGATGCCATTTTGCTTGACGCACCGTGCTCTGCCTCGGGCATCGTGCGGCGTCATCCGGATGTGCGCTGGTTGCGCCGCGAGTCCGATATAGCGCAACTTGCGTTGATTCAATCGAAGTTGCTGAAGACCTTGTGGCCCCTGTTGAAACCATTTGGCCGACTGCTGTACTCTACCTGCTCGGTCTTCAGGGCCGAGGGTGAGGATCAGATCCAAACGTTTCTTGCGCACAACACACGGGCTACCTTGCTACCATCGTCTGGCCAATTAATGCCGCAGGATGAGGCAAATTGCGAATCCGTCCCGGACAATCCTGTTTGTGACCATGACGGCTTTTATTACGCATTGCTTGAGAAACGCCCGGCTTGACCTGATCGGGCTGCTGGCTTGCGCGTGCCTTTTTTGCGGCTACAGCGGATCGGCGCAGGCTCAAGCACCGCCGACGGAGATTGCCGGTTTCCAGATTGAGCGCGATGGCGAAGCGATCCTGCTGACTGCCAACGTCAAGTTCGACTTGTCGGCTGCGGTTCAGGAGGCGCTCTTCAAGGGCGTTGCCATTGTCTTTGTGGCTGAAGCCGACATCTTTCGCGATCGTTGGTACTGGACCAACAAGAAGGTGGCCAGCGCCCAGCGCCATATGCGTCTGGCGTATCAGCCCTTGACCCGGCGCTGGCGTCTGAACGTCGCCTCGGGCCCGATCACGCTGGCGGGTTTGGGAGTTGCCCTGAATCAGAACTTTGATACCCTGACCGACGCCTTGGCGGCCCTGCAAAGGTTGTCGCACTGGAAGATTGCCGATGTCCCCGACACTGACCTCGAGCAAAAGCATTTTGTGGAATTCCGGTTTCGCCTTGATGTGTCGCAACTGCCGCGTCCGTTCCAGATTGGTACGCTGGGGCAGACCGACTGGAATATCTCCGTTGCAACCAGTCAACCCTTGACACTGGAAAGTCTGAAATGAATGGTGCAGTTCAGGGGACCCAGGCGCCAGCTCGATTTTCCCTGAGCAGTTCCCGTACCCTGCGCTGGACCGTTGGGCTCGGATTCGCGGTGATGGTTGCGGTGGGCTTGGTGCTACTCTTCTTGTTGACCCAGGCGACCACCAATCGCGAGATGTATGAACGCAATTACGCCAGGCTTTTTGTGCTCAACGTCGTGGTTGCCGGCCTGCTGTTGGCCATCATCGTCTGGATTGCCTATCGACTGCTCACGCGGCTTCGACAGGGCAAATTCGGCAGTCGTCTGCTGGTCAAGCTGGCAGCCATCTTCGCCTTGGCCGGATTTGCTCCGGGTGTCCTGATTTATGTGGTTTCCTACCAGTTTGTGTCGCGCTCCATCGAAAGCTGGTTTGACGTCAAGGTTGAGGGGGCACTGGATGCAGGGCTCAACCTTGGACGCGTCACGCTGGAAACTCTGTCAACCGAGCTTGCCAGCAAGGGACGCGCTTCGGCGGCTCAGATGGTTGACCTGCCCGATGCCAGTGTCGTATTGGCACTTGAACGCGCTCGTGAGCAACTGGGTGCGACTGACATGACCTTCTGGAGTGCTGGGGGCCGGTTGATTGCAGCGGCTGGCAACGTCAAGTACCAGCTCAATCCCGAGCGACCCAACCCGCAGCAGTTTCGCAGTGCACGGGTGCAACGTGCCGTGACCTGGATTGAGGGCCTGGACGATGCCGTACCGGGCATTGCCGCGAACGCACGCATCAAGGCTCTGGTTCTGGTAGCCAACACCGATTTGGACCTGCTGGTTGAGCCGCGTTTTCTCATGGTGACGCAGACATTGCCGGCCACGCTAGTGTCCAACGCATTGGCGGTGACGGAAGCCAATCGCGAATACCAGGAGCGGGCGCTGGCTCGTCAGGGGCTGCGCCGGATGTACATCGGGACCCTGACCCTGAGTCTTTTCCTGGCGGTATTTGGCGCTGTCCTGCTGGCCGTGCTGCTTGGCAATCAGATTGCGCGTCCCTTGCTGCTGCTGGCCGAAGGCGTCAGGCAAGTGGCTGCCGGCGACTTGACGCCAAAAGCGTCTTTGCAGGGCAGGGACGAACTTGACGGCTTGACGCGCTCCTTCGCTGACATGACGCAACAATAGGCCGACGCCAGACAGGCGGTCCAGGCCAGCATGCAGGATGTGAACGCAGCGCGTGCCAACCTGCAGACGATTCTGGACAATCTGACAGCAGGGGTCATGGTGCTCGATGCGCAGGGCGTGATTCAGTCGTCCAATCCCGGCGCACAGCGAATTCTTCGGGTCCCGCTGGCGGCTTTTGAGGGACGCCACCTGGCTGGGATTGAAGGTCTGCAGAAGTTTGGCGAAGAAGTTCAACGCCAGTTTGATTCGTTTCTGGGTGAGCGCACCGAGCATGGATTGGATCATTGGCAGCAATCCTTTGAGCTTGGAAATGCCAGCGCCCGGCTGGTGGGTCGGCAAGCGGACGATGCGCTCATTCTGGTGGCCCGCGGCGCGGAACTGCCAGGCGCTTCCAGACTTCTGGTGTTCGACGATATTTCCGAAATCGTGTCAGCCCAGCGCGCCCAGGCCTGGGGCGAGGTGGCCCGGCGGTTGGCGCATGAAATCAAGAATCCGCTGACTCCGATCCAGTTGTCGGCTGAGCGCCTGTTGATGAAACTGTCGGGCAAATTAACTGCGCCGGAACAGACATTGCTTGCCAAGTCGGTCAAGACCATCGTTGATCAGGTCGATGCCATGAAGCGTCTGGTCAACGAGTTTCGTGACTATGCGAGGTTGCCGGCAGCAGAGCTCAAGCCGCTTGACCTGAACCTGCTGGTGACGGAGGTATTGCAACTTTATGTCAGTGAAACTTCGCAGGTGCCGGTGCAGATGGAACTTGATGTACGTTGCCCACGCGTGATGGCTGATGCCCAGCAATTGCGTCAGGTACTGCACAACTTGCTACAGAATGCGCAGGACGCCACAGAGACTGCAGCCCGAACTTCCGGAACACCCTGTGTGTCCGTAAAAACCCAGTTGCTGGAAAATGGGAGGATACGTTTAAGCGTGCTCGACAGCGGCACCGGCTTTCCCGAGCGCATCCTCAAGCGGGCGTTTGAGCCCTACGTTACAACCAAAGCCAAGGGTACAGGCTTGGGGCTGGCTGTGGTCAAGAAGATTGCGGACGAGCACGGAATCCGCGTGGATATCGCAAATCGTGTCGTTGACGGTCAGGTGGCAGGTGCCCAAGTATCGTTATCATTCAGTCCTCACAGCGTCGCTTCGGGCTGATCAGGCGATGCAGGTATATCCAAGGAATGCGCTAAATCATGGCAAACATACTGGTGGTTGACGACGAGCTCGGCATCCGCGATCTGTTGTGGGAAATATTGAACGACGAGGGGCACAATGTTGAGGTCGCCGAAAACGCCGCGCAAGCCCGCGCGGCCCGCTTGCGGGACCGTCCCGACCTGGTCCTGCTGGATATCTGGATGCCGGACACGGACGGTGTGACGCTACTCAAGGAATGGTCTGCTACCGGCATGCTCACCATGCCGGTCATCATGATGAGCTG
>JBBQZA010000129.1:0-10332 GCA_038208175.1 Burkholderiales bacterium | reverse complement strand
GGTGAGATGCGGCGGTTGTGGAGCCTGTATCTGCGCCTGATCGGCATACAAATTCGCTCGCAAATGCAGTACCGGGTGTCTTTTTTGATGGAACTGCTATCAACCGGCCTGCTCAATGGCACGTATTTTCTCAGCACCGTCACACCCTTGTCGGTGCCGCAAGCCAGCGCGCCGGTCATGACGTTGATGCAGTGCATGCAGCGCACGCAGTTGGCGTTGTCGATTTCCAGCGACTGCGTGTCGTTGAGTGCAACGCTGGAGATCTTGGCCCCGCTGGAGACATCCTTGGTTTCCTTGAGCATGATGGCCTTGGTCGGGCAGCGGCTGACCACGTCGTTCACCAGCTCGGTCATGCCGTGCTTGTCAAACCATTTGCGCGCCATCGGCTCATCGGTGCGCATGTTGTCGCGCCAGGTGCCGATCACCGCCATGTCGGCGCGCTGGATCGAGTTCATGCAGTCGTTCGGGCAGCCGGAAAACTTGAACTTGAACTTGTACGGCAGCGCCGGGCGGTGCATGTCGTCCAGAAAGGTGTTGACCACCTGACGGTGCGCCCGCGCTTCGTCGAAGCAGGACTGTTCGCAGCGCGCGGCGCCGACGCACGACATGCTGGTGCGCACCGCCGGACCGGCGCCGCCGAGGTCAAAGCCGAGTTCGTTGAGTTCATCGAACGCGCCCTGCACGTTGCTGGTGCTGGCGCCCTGGAACATGATGTCGCCGGACTGGCCATGAAAGGCGATCAGGCCGGAGCCATGCTTTTCCCAGATGTCGCACATCTTGCGCAGCACATCGGTGTCGTAGTGCATGCCGGCTGGCGGCTGCACGCGCAGTGTGTGGAACTCCTTGGACGCCGGAAACATGTCGGCCACTTCGGAGAAGCGCGGAATGACGCCACCGCCGTAGCCAAACACGCCGACGGTACCGCCCTTCCAGTAGCCCTTGCGGGTTTTGTAGGAGTGCTCCAGCTGACCCATCAGGTCGGTCATGTAGTCGCCTTCTTTGGCCAGACGCTTGAGGCCGGTGACAAAGCTGGGCCACGGACCGGCTTCGAGCTGGTCGAGCATGGGAGTGTCGTGCTGTTTCTTGCTCATGGTGTCTCCTGTCAAGGGTGGCGTATGCGGTGCGCCGATCATTCAAGGTCCTGTTGCTGCCTGGCCTCTGCGGGCCGCTCTGGCAGCAACTGTGGTGTGAATAGTACGGTCGTCGCGGTGCTCGGCGCTATCACCCTCGTTGGGTATTCCATGCTACCCATTGGAGCTATATAAAGCCACCCGTCCCGGTTATAGACGACAGGGCCTGACATTGCGCCAAATAGCGGCATGACGACCATTACCCCGCTTGAGAAGCTGACCAGCCCCCTGGGCGGGCAGGTCATCGAGTTGCAGCAGCTGGACTACGACGCCGGCGGCATGAGCTTGCTGCGCACGCGCATCCGTGAAAAAAGCCGTTTCACGGTGTTCGAGATCGATCCGCTGACCGCGCGCTTGTGGGGCGAGGCCCTGCTGCGCTGGGCGCAAACGCAACCGCAGCCCGAGGCCGAGGCCGAGCCTCAGACCGCTGCTCAACCGCCGGAGCCGCTATGACAGAGCCGCAGGCGCAGCGTGAGGCGGCGGTGGACGTGGTGTTTCCGATCGACGGCCAGACATTGGCGCGCGATCATGCACAGGCGCTGCAGCAGACCTTGTGCGCACAGTTGCCGTGGCTGAATGCCGAAGCTTTGGCGGGGATACATCCGATCAAGCTCGTCCCCGGCAACGCTGACCCAGCCCTGCTGTCTGGCCGCGCACGCATGTTGCTGCGCGTCGGCATGCGCCGGGCGCACGAGTTGCTGTCCCTGGCAGGCATTGACCTTGACGTCGGCGGCCATCGGGTGCGTCTGGGCGCGCCGCATCTGCGCGAACTGCAGCCACACGCCACCTTGTATGCCTACAAGGTGGCGGCAGACAGTGCGGATGAAATGACGCTGATGGCGACGCTGGATCTTGAACTGGCGCAGCTGGGCGTGGCTGGCGAGCGGGTCTGCGGCAAGCGCCAGCAGATGCTGGTGTCGGGGCGTGTAACGAATACGTTCAGCCTGATGCTGCACGCGCTGCCTGCGGAGCAATCGCTCCGTCTTCAGCACAGCGGCCTGGGCCCGCACCGGCTGTTGGGCTGCGGCATCTTTGTGCCGCACAAGTCGGCGGCGGCGGTTTAGTAACAACCTTGCGGGACAGTCCGAAGCTACGCGCAGCGAGCAAGCTCTGTCCTCAACTGATCAGGAGTGAAAAAAATGGGCTACAACGTCAATGGAGTGGAGTACGAGACCGATGCCGAGGGCTTTCTGCTGGAGCCGGTTTTTGACGACGAGGCGGTGCGCGTCATTGCGCAGGCGGAGAACATCGCGTTGACCGACTTGCACTGGGAAGTGGTGAACTATCTGCGCGAGCAGTACCGCGAACACGGCCACACGCCGAGCTTTCGCAACCTGCTCAAGGGCATGGCGGAAATCCGCTCTGAAGTGGACAGCAAATACCTTTATGACCTGTTCCCGGTAGGCCCGGCCAAGCAGGGCGCCAAGGTGGCCGGCTTGCCGCAACCGCTCGGCAAAGGCGGCTATTGATGCCCCCACGCTTGTCACTTCGTGTACTACGCTGCCCCCCGAGGGGGCTGGCCTTGCTTGGGGCGGCCCTGCGCTGCGGCCGCCAAGCTGTTGGCGTTGTAGGTCGGGTTAGCTCACCGGGCGTAACCCGACATGTTCGGTGTGGTCATTCGCTGTAATTTCCAAGCCCGTATGGCCAATATCCGCATCAAGAGTCAGTGGTTCCGCTCGGGCAGCGTCAAGACGCCGCAGCAAACCGCCAGCGCGATGGCTTTCATCACCTGGCGTGTGGCGCAGAACATGCTCAAGCAGATGCGCTCGGCGCACTTTGACATCGACATCGGGCCGCAGTATTTTGCCTTCACGCGCGAGGTGTTGGTGTTCCTGACCCAGGTGCTGGACCGCATGGCCTTCGAGCGCATGGGCCTCGAGGGCAGGGCAGAGTTCATCACGGCCTTGGTCAAGCGGGTGGCCGAGGTGTTGGAAGAGAACGAGGACAACCTGCTGGGCGCACCGTCGGCCGGCCAACCCAGTCATTACGACCAGTTTATTGACCTGTTCAATGGCTTGGCTGATCACTACGCCGACTTCGGCTTTGACGCGCAAGGACCGGACTTTGCCTTTGTGCGCTATCTCGGCCATCGCATCGAGGCGCTGATGCCGCAAAAGGACCAACGCTGGGTGGTGGACCAGATCATGGCGGCCGAAGTGCCCGATGCGGTGCAGATGATCCAACGCGCGATGCACGACGTGCTGTCCACCGAACCCCGTGCCCCGCGCACCGCGCATGCGATCGCGGGCGATTGAACGCAGACTTATGCCGGACTCGCCTTTCGACCTGGACAACAGCAGCGCCTATCGCCGCTGGCGCGACGCCAAGCGCGCACGCCAGCCGCGTCAGTTGGAGGATCTGGTGGTCGATGTGGCCGATCCACGCGCCTTGAATGCCAGTGAGCGCGAGGCCTTGCTGCAACGTTGCGCTGCCTTCAATATGGCGCTCTATCGCAGCCCGCTGCGGATCGAGGACAAATCGATTGCGCGGCAGCTGTCGCGGCAGCTCGGGCTGCACCGGCTGGACGGCAACTGGCTGGCCGACGAAGACGGCATCTCAAGGATCGAGGTGGCGGCCCCGGCGCTCGATCGCAGCGCCTTTATCCCGTACACCAACCGCTCCATCAAGTGGCATACCGATGGCTACTACCACCCGCAGTCGCGACACATCCGGGCCATGGTTCTGCATTGCGTGCGGGCCGCCGCTGCGGGAGGCGAAAACGCGTTGATGGACCACGAGATGGCCTATATCGCGGTGCGCGAAGCCAACCCCGACTGGGTGCGCGCGCTGATGGCGGGCGACGCCATGACGATACCTGAGCGGCTGGACGAGGACGGCGTGGCGCGCGCCGAACAGGCGGGTCCGGTGTTCTCGGTGGATGACGTCAGCGGCGCGCTGCACATGCGCTACACGGCACGCACGCGCAGCGTGCAGTGGCAGGACGATGCGCCAACGCGGGCCGCCACAGCATTTCTGGAACAGTTGCTGGCCAGCGACGGCCCGCAGGTGTTTCGTGTGCGACTGGCGCCCGGCATGGGCCTGGTCTGCAACAACGTGCTGCATGACCGCGCCGGCTTCGACGACGATCCGGGGCAGCCCCGCCTGCTGTACCGGGCGCGTTATCTGGATCGCATCGTTAAGCCGGCGCAGGCTTTGTCCGAAACTTGCACTTATTGAGAGAAACGGCAGGAACACAGCATGTCGCACCAGGTCAGCGTTTGGCGTGCCGCCCAGTTGGTGGGTGTGGCACGCGGTGTCTTGCAGCAACAGGTGCGCGTCGGCGCGCTCGAACTCAACGAGGGTCTGGTTTCCACCGACGCCTTGCTGCGGCTCTATCCGGGGGTCAAGCTGGAGGAGTCGGGTCTGCTCGAGCGCGTCTCGCAAATCCGTGACGAAGCGTTTGGCCGACGTGTACGTGAGCGCCTGCTGCCGAGTCAGGAAGTGCTGGCGCAGCGCTTGTTCGCACAAAGCCAGGAGTTGGCGGATGTACGGCGCCACCTGCAGCGTTACCACGCGCTGGTGATTGCGCTGCAGATGCGCATCCGGGAGGGTGTCGCCGCGCACCCGGGCAATGTCGCCTGGAGCGCGCTGGAGAGGCAAGTGACAGGCGGCCTGGCGCAGGCGCTGGCGACCGAATCGGTCAGTTTTCTGGAAATAATGGACGATATGCTCAAAGTCATGACGGCACAGGTCACGGTTCGCCCGAGCGGACACGAGTTTCTGGTGGAAGGTCACGCCAACTTGCTGCAATCGGGTTTGCACGCCGGGCTTAAGCTCAACTACGGTTGCGGCAACGGCAGCTGCGGCATGTGCAAGGTGCGAGTGATTTCTGGCGATGTCGCGAAAACCCAGCATTTTGATTACAGCTTGTCGGAGGCAGAGAAAGCGCAGGGCTACACGCTGATGTGTTGCCACACCGCAGCCAGCAGCGAGCTCACGCTGGAGTTGCTGGAGGCCGGCGGTCCGCAGGACATTCCCGAACAGCAGATCGTGGCTCAGGTGCGCTCCATCAGCACGCTGGCCCCGGACACGCGTTTGTTGCACCTGCAGACGCCGCGCTCCCACCGGCTGCGTTTTCTGGCCGGCCAGTCGGTCTCGCTGGGCTGCTCGGTGCCGGGCCTGGCCGACGTGCGCTCCACCTATCCGGTGGCCAGTTGCCCGTGTGACGACCGCAACCTGCATTTTTTCATCTCGCGGGACGCCTCCGATGCGTTGGCTCAGCAGTTGTTCTCGGGCGCGATTGAGGCCGGCGCGGCAGTCACGGTGCAGGGTCCGTTCGGGCACTTTGTGCTGGCCGATGGCAACCGTCCGCTGGTGTTTGCCGCCTGCGACGGCGGCTTTGCGCCAATCAAGAGTCTGATCGAACATGCGCTGGCATTGGACAGCGCACCCTCGCTCTCCCTGTTCTGGCTGGCCACCAACAACGACGGTCATTTTCAGGTCAACCAGTGCCGCGCCTGGTCCGAAGCGCTCGACCCGTTTGAATACGAACTCGTGACGCATGCCGATGTCATCGCCGGTGCCCAGGAGATCGCGCGCGCGATGCGCGCCGACCTGTTCGACATCGACTGCGACTTCTATCTGGCCGGCCCGCCAGCGTTCATCGACACGCTGCAACAAGAACTGCGCGGCGCCGGCGTGGCGGCGGCGCAAATTTATTCCTCGGTACTGTGAATCCGCTGGAATTGCCGGACTGCGCCGGGGGCGAGTCTTTTGCGCTGATGGTGATGGGTCAGAGCATGACGCCGGAATTCAACGAGGGCGAGATCATCATCATCGAGCCCGAGGGTTTGGCGCAGCATGGCTCCTATGTGCTGGCCTGGCACGAAGAAGGCTGGACCTTCAGGCAATTGCTGCAAGCGGCTTCCGGCTGGGTACTGCATGCGCTCAATCCGGCCTTTGCCGACAGCGCGCTGGCCGATCTGTCGGCAGTGCGCGGCGTCATCATCCAGAAGGCACTGCCGGGCCGGCGCAGCGCGACACGGCACTACCGCTAGCGCAAAGCGCCCCTGGGAACTGTTCCTCATAGCAGTCGCCTTAGACAGACCAGCACTGGGGTGACGGCAGTGGCAAGCCTGGGAGCTTGGGTGGACGCCTGAGCGAAGGTTCACTGCAACATTGCTGGTAGCTTGCCTGGGAGCCTGGGTAGGCAACTCCGCGAATGTCCCCCGCACCGGGCTGCGCCCGTCGCTCCGCCTTGATTTCTCTGCGTCGCCTACCCAGACTCCCAGGCAAGCAGCAGCGGCGTTGAGGAGCAATACGCTCACCACCAACGCAGGAGCACGACGATGGGGCGCTCAGTGCAGCGAAATAAAGGAGGAGCCGTAGGCGGGGGACATTCGCGGAACTGAGTGCCCCACCGGCGTGCTCCGAGTTACAACCGGCGTGTTCCGGGTTACAGCCTGAGTACTCCCAGCCACACAGCGCTTATCTGAATTTATTGACACCAGTTTGTATCAGTCGCGCCCGCGCCTGCGTCAGCCGCTGGCCGAGGTAGGCGCCGTAGAAATCGGACGGCACGCCACCGACCAGGCGTTCTGCAATTTCCTCGCCACCCGGCCCCAGGAACAGCAGCGTTGGGGCAACCCGGATGCTCCAGCCGCGAATCAGGGACTCATGAGTGGTCCGGCTACCGTTGACTGCCAGTACGGCAGCAGCACTGTTCATGTTGACCTGCACCACCGACAGACCGTCCTGCCGACGCAAAGGGTTCAGGTAGCTGCTGCGTGCACTCTGGCAAAACGGGCAACCGTCCAGACTGACCAGAACCACCAGCGGATGGCCGCCCTTGAGCGCCGCAGCGAGTTCGTCACGCAGCGACACCGCGTCCGGCACGCTGACCGTCTCCGCCGCACCGACGCTTTGACCCGCCAGCAGCAGTCCCAGCAGAAAGCCGCGGCGCTGCAGCTTGGTCATGGTGCTTCGCGCTCCATCAGCAGATAGGTATTGAAGGCATTGATGCGGTTCACCGCGTCAAACAGCGGCATCTTTTCGTAGCGCCCCCAGTCTACTGCCTGGTAGGCCTGATCGAACGGCTCCATGTTGCTGACTGCGCGTCCCATGCTCGTGCGTAAGTGGATCAGGTAGTCGCGCGTCAGTTGCAGATCAGCGCGCGCCTGCGATGAAACTGGCCCGTGACCGGGAACAATGGCGACTGTGTCGAAAGCCAGCAGGGTATCGAGGGCATCGATCCAGCGACCGCTGTCGGCCTGTCCGACAAAAGGCAGGCGGTTGCGAAACACCAGATCACCGGCGTACAACACTTTTTTTTGCGGCAGATAAACCACCAGATCTTCCGGCGTGTGGGCCGGCCCCATCGGCTTGATTTGAAAGCGTACACCGCCCACGGTCAGGGTCTGCTCGCGGTCGAGCCACTCGTCAGCCCCGACCAAGCGGGTCTGTTCATTGATCCAAGGTGGCATACCCTGGCGCGAGGTCTCCAGCCGCATCCGGGCGGCGTCCGAATTAAGGTACTCGCGCGCCGCCTGGTGTGCCAGAATGCGCGCACCCTGGTCCTTGAAACTTTGCAGGCCGTAGATGTGGTCAGCATGGTAGTGCGACACGATCACGTGCGTGACCGGCTGCTCGGTGATCAGCCGGATCTGCTGCAACAGACGCTGCGCCAGTACCGGCGAGCCGAGTGCATCGATCACCACCACGCCTTCAGGCGTGACGACAAAACCAGCGTTGGAAATGAAGTTCTGATTCTCCGAAGAGCCGAGCGCCGACAAGCCCTGGACAAACCAGGCGCCCTCTGCCACCTTCTGCGGCAGCATCGCTGGCGGCTCAGCAGCGCGGGCCCACCCAGCAGTTAAAGGGGCCAAGGCCACGCTGCAAAAAAACCACGCTGCAGGAAGAAACCGGCGCTGGAATGGGCTCATGTCGATACCTCTCTACTCGATCACACTCGGTCCGCTCAGTCAGGCCAGGCTATCGGCCCAGATATTGCGAGCCCAATCCAACGCGACCTCACCCTCGTGCGAGCTGGCGACGCTCGACACACCACCCGAGCCAGCAACGGTGAGCATAGTCTTCTTTGCGGCATCATAGCGATGTACGCTGGCGACGTGCACCGCGTCCACGTCGCTCACGAAACTGTAGCAGGTGTTGTTGTAGATCGGCAGATCGTTGGGTTGCTTTCCGGCCAGCAAGGCGAGCACCGCTGCGGCGCACACCTTGCCGTGCTGGTTCGCCATGTGGCCCGACTTGGGCATCAGTGGCGCCCCTTGAATGGAATCTCCCAAGACGTGAATGTTCTTCGCGGCGATCGACTCGTGCGTCAGAAAGTCCACTTCGCACCAGCGCTTGTTGGCAGTGGCCAGTCCGCTCTGGACCGCAATCGCCCCGGCACGCATCGGGGGCAGCACATTGAGCACATTGGCCTTGAGGTCATCGTTGAACTCGAACTTGAGCGTCTTGCCCGCCACATCGACGTCAGCCAAACTGTGCTTGGGTCGGTACTCGATGATGCCCTGGTAGCGATCGGCCCAGGCTTTTTTGAAGAGCGGCCCTTTGGAAGTAACGTCGTCGTTGGCATCCAGAATCAGCACCTTGCTCCTGGGCTTGGCCTTGCTGAAGTAATGGGCCACCTGGCAGGCGCGCTCGTACGGGCCGGGCGGGCAGCGGTACGGCGCCAGCGGAATCGAGATGGCGAAAACCCCACCATTGGGCATGGCTTCAAGCTGCTTGCGCAAGGCTAAGGTCTGCGCTCCGGCCTTCCAGGCATGCAGCACCTGCTCCTGTGCAGCGCCCGCTCTCATTCCCGGCAGCATGTCCCACATGAAATCGATGCCGGGCGAGAGAATCAAACGGTCGTAGCGCAGTTCCCCACCCCCCGAGAGCTTAACCAAACGCTTTTCCGCATCGATGCTGCTGACCATGTCATGCACCAGTTTCACGCCGTGGCGCTTGACCAGATTGTCGTAAGGCGTCGTGAGGAAATCCATGCCCTTGCCGCCGCCGAGAACCAGATTCGACATCGGGCAGGAGACAAAGGACGCGTTCGGCTCGACCAGCGTGACCTCGATGCCGTAGTCCGACCACATGCGGACATACTTGGCGGCCACGGCCCCACCATAGCCGCCACCCACCACCACCACTTTGGGAGCGGCGCTGCCCGTCATGGCGCAGCCCGTTACAAAACCCATGGCAGCCAGTGCCGAACCGGCGCTGACGGTCTGAACAAATTGACGACGTTTCATGGTGGTCTCCTATTTTTTGAGTGCAGCGAAATACGCTGACAATTTGTCGATCTGGTCGTCTGAATACCCTTTGGCCAATTGGGGCATCACCGTGCCGGGTCTCTTGCCATTCTTGTATTCCATCATTTTCCTGACGAGTTCTTCCTTTGTTCGTCCGGCCAGGGACTCCATCCCTTCTTGCGCAATGCCATTCGTGCCATGGCAATTGGCGCAGGAGGCGGCCCAGGAGCGCGCCTGCAGTTCGTCGGCGCTGGCCCAGCCAGACAGGCTGATGAGCCCCAAACCGACCCAAAATCGAAGACTGATCTTCATATGCATCCTCCTAAGAAAAATGAAGTCCAAAATTGCCTGCTTGAAAGGACCGCCTCTTCACGACCGCAGCGGGACACTCACCCATCTGCCAGGCCCTGATTCGGCCGCACGCCCGGCAATTGAGGCGTGTTGAGTTTGCGCGCAGAGACCTTGCCGGCACGTGCTTGCAGCCAGCTCTCGACCACATCCCAGACCATTTTGTTGCCGGCGTTGCGGGCTTCTTCGGCAACCGGCGCCCAGCCCGCCACCTTGTATTTCCTGTCGGCTTCGAGCGGCTTGCCGTTCAGGCGCATATCGTCGATGCGCTGGCCCATGGTGGCGCCAGGGGAGCAGCTGTACTGCAGGCCGCCAACGCGCACCATGTCGCCGCCCTGCTGGTAATAAGGGTCGGGGTTGAACAGGTTGTCAGCCACATCTTCCAGCACGGTCTTGATGGTCTGGCCGCTCATCTCGGTGACGGTGGCATAGGAATAGGTGGTGGCCGTCATGTCCATCAGCCACTCGCGCGTGATCGCCTGTCCCGCGAGCAGCGAGGTGCCCCAGCGGAAGCCCGGCGAGAACGCGATCTGCGCGCCCTGCACATCCATCAGCGCGTCCAGCAGCAACTGATCGCCGCTGACGTTGAAGTTGCCGCGCCGGTACAGCGTCCCCTCGGTCACGGCCAGCGTCTCGGCCAGATGCGTCTCATA
>JBBQZA010000128.1:0-10494 GCA_038208175.1 Burkholderiales bacterium | reverse complement strand
AGCGCAGTTTTCTGCAGCGCCAGTTCGCCAGCAAGGTGGCGGTACGCTCAGGGGAAACTCTGGTGCTGGGCGGCCTCATCCGCGACAACAGCACCTCAGGCAAGAGCGGCGTGCCAGGACTGCAGGACATCCCGCTTTTTGGCAACCTGTTCGGAACCAATGCCACCAGCACCAATCGAACCGAACTGGTCGTCCTCATTACCCCGCGCGTGGTACGAACCGTGCAGGATATGCGAGAGCTCGGTCAAGAGCTCAAAGAGCGCATGAAAGCCCTTTACCCAACTGATAAACCCTGAGCCACTCAAATTATGCGTAATAAAACAAGTATCACGATCCTCCCACTGCGCCCCTGGTCTGGCTGGCTGGCGCTTCTGGCCTCACTGGCGCTGTCAGCCTGTGCCAGCGTGGGCAGTAGTAAAAGTCCAGAGGAGCAGGTGCGCCAGCGCGCTGCCGAGCGCTGGCAAGCCCTGATCGCCGGCGAATTCAGCCGTGCCTACACCTACATCACGCCAGGCTTTCGGGCCATCATCAGCCCAGACGGTTATCGCAACCGCATTGGCAATGCCCTTACCTGGGTCGGCAGCGAAGTCGTCAGCGTCAATTGCCCTGAGGCCAGCAAATGCCTGGCCCGTCTGCGCCTGGACTACAAACTCTTGTTGCCCGGAAAGAATATGGATAAGATTACGGCGCACGTTGACGAAACGTGGTTGTTGGAGGATGGCCAATGGTGGATTTTTCAGGACATCCAAGGTCGTTGAACAGGTTTCATTCAGACATGGTAATAGCGTTCAAATTCATCAGCAAGAGGAGGCGACTCTATCGAAGGCAATCGACCCAATCCCATCTCACAATCAAGCGCTTGGTGGCAGCATTTGTTGTTTTTAATCAACGCACAAAAAAAAACAGCAAGATGACCCTCCTCTCTCGTTTCGATCCTGTGCTAATATTCAACAGCGTTATCAACCCATTAAGGGTTGCGCTCAACAATCTTTAAATGGAGTTTTTATGAAAAAAAATGTTCTGGCTTTGAGCATTGCCACCGCGTTGGTCGGGGTGGGATTCGCCGGCGGGGCGCAGGCTATTGGTTTGGCAAATGCCGCTCTGGCAGCCCCGGTTCCTCCCGGCCCCGGTGCGAGTTTGAGGCAATCCGTGGATGGCATTGGTCAATTCCTGTTGGTGCCCTACTACACTGTTCAAGGAAACAACCAGACCATGATCAACTTGGTCAACACGGACACCGTCAATGGCAAGGCCGTCAAAGTTCGTTTCCGTGGCGCTGCAAACTCTGATGACGTTTATGACTTCCAGGTCTTCCTGTCACCTGGCGATGTCTGGGCGGCCTATGTGGCCAAGGATTCTGCCAACCGCGCTCAGTTGACGACGGGCGATAACAGTTGCACCAAGCCCACCAAGGCAGTACTCAACTCAACACCGTTCTCGACCATCCGTCTGGATCCGCTCCGCCTCGGTGACGCTCTGAACAATGAAGCACGCGAAGGTTATGTTGAAATTTTCAACATGGCTGACGTTCGTCCGGGTACCGCATTGTTCACCGCCATCAAGCACGTAAAGAGCGTGGCACCCTGCACTGGCGCAGCCTGGACGGCGCTGGATACCGATCCTGCTGATACGGCCGCTGCAAATGCCATGGGCTTGTTCGCCCCGACCACCGGTTTGTTCAGTAACTGGATTATCCTCAATGCAGCTGACGCAGGCGCTTGGTCTGGTCAGGCGACGGCCATCAATGCTGTTGACCTGCTAAACAACGTCACGGCAGGCGGTCTGGTTTACTTTCCGCAGACCAATACAACACTCGGTCTGAGTGCCTTTGATATCTCCAAGTTCACCGCAGATCCTTGGCTGAGGGCGCGCCCGACTCAGGCTGCCACTTACGATTTGCCAGACTTTTCCATCCCCTACACCTCTTCGAATCTGCCTGAAGATCAGGTTGTCCGCTTGTCCAATGCACTCGCGACGAGGTCTGTGTCCAACGAATTCCTGGTTGGATCGGGCGTTAACGCCACTACCGACTGGGTTCTGTCGATGCCGACCCGCCGTTACAGCGTGGCTATGGATTACACCGCTCCCGCAGCGCGTGTTTACACCACACTGGCAACCCCGTTCTTCACGGCAGCTAACACGGCGGTCATCGATCGTCAGGTTTGCGTGACGGGCACCACCATCGTGTCTTATGACCAAGAAGAGAATACGGCTGTTGATCCGGGCGCCTCGGTGATTATTTCCCCGCAAGTGCCGGGTCAGCCCACCAGCTTCTACGTCTGTGGTGAAGTCAGCGTATTGTCTTTCAACAATGGCGAGAAAGCCGGTACCAGTGGCCTGATCACCTCGGCATCTGGCTCCTTGAAGGCTACGGTGGCTCGCTCCGCGATTGAGAATGGCTACAATGCAGGTTGGGCGTTCATGGCTACCCCTGGTTTGTTGAATAATGGACTGCCAATCCTGGGTTACGAAGCCCTTCGTGCCAACTCTGCTGCGCATACCTTTGGCGCAACCTTGGGCCATCGGACCAATCGCATTCAGAAGTAATTCTGTGGGTTGCAGGTTGCGCCACTTCGGTGCAACCTCAAAACAAAAAAGCGGGGGCAACCCCGCTTTTTTTCTGCCAAAATCGTATTGACTCTTTTGCATATTTTAATTTTTACCCCCCCTTTGAACAAAAACTGTCATGCATTATTTTCAGCAGTGTGAGTCTTTGCCAGTATTCCGTCGTGCCGTGACTTATTTCGTGGCGCTGATCATTTCAGTTGTCATGGCGCAGCACTCCTCGGCCCAAACAGCCGAAATAAAGTCTGCGCCTTTGGCTTCAGCCGCCTTAGCCCGCGGGTCTGGAGACCTGATGGTTAACGCTGCCGATGTGTTGTCGGAGCTGCGGCGCGCGCCAGCAGCAGATCGCCAAACTATCCTGTCGCAGCCAGACTCCGTTCGACAAATTGTCAGCAACTTATTGGTGCGTCGCGTTTTGGCAGCGCAAGCCGTGCGCGATGGTGCGGATGCCGACCCAGTGCTTGCTGCAACCCTTGCCATCGCGCGAGACCGCGTATTGTCTGATGCACGTCTGGCCCGTCTGGATGCGCAAAATACTCCCAATGATGCCGCGCTGGATGCGTATGCGCGTAACACTTACCAAGCCAACGCGTCCAAGTTTGAAATTCCTGCCCAGACCAGGGCGCGCCACATATTGCTGGCCAAGAGCGGACCGGAGTCGCTGCAAAAGGCCAAAGAGATTTTGACCCAACTGCGTGCGGGTGCCTCTTTTGAAGAATTAGCCAAGGCCAACTCGGTCGATCCCGGTAGCGCAGTGCGTGGCGGTGATCTCGGTTTTTTTGAGGCTGGAAAGATGGTGCCCTCGTTTGATCAAGCCCTCAGCAAACTGAGCAAACCTGGTGAGTTGAGCGAGCCGATTGAGTCGGAATTTGGTTACCACCTGATTCGTCTGGAGGAGCGAAAAGAAAGAGGGCTGAAATCCTATGACGAGGTACGTGAACAGCTGCTGGCCCAGGCGCGCGCAGCCATCCTTAATGAATCCCGCGTGCAGTTGGTGCTAACGTTGACCAAAGACTTTGTGTTTGAAAGTGAAGCAATCGAGGCTTTGGCCAAGCCTGCCACGCCATAACCCCCCAAGGCAGTCCTTGACTCGCTCACCTCTTCGGCATTGTTGGCAGGATTGGCAGGCGCTGTGGCGCGCGCGTAGTCTTTTGTGGATCATGACACGGCGCGAATTGGCCAGTCGTTACGCAGGATCAGCAGCAGGGGTATTGTGGGCCTATCTGCAGCCACTGTTGCTGGTGGGCGCGTATTTTTTGGTCTTTGACCTTGTGTTTGCCATGCGCATGGGCGACGATGCCCCAACCAGGCGGGTAGGCACTTATCTGGTCGTGGGTTCCCTGCCATGGTTGGCTTTTTGCGAGTCGCTCTCGCGCGGCGCCAGCAGTTTGGTAGATGCTGGTGGTCTGCTGCAAAAGAACGCGCTACCCCCCGTGCTGTTTGTGGCCCGCAGTGTGCTGGCGGGCTGGGTGGTATTTGTGCCGCTGATGGTGTTGCTCACGCTCGGCTATCTGCCGCTCAGCGGCTTTGGCTGGGCCTTGCTGGCGGTGCCTTTGCTGCTGCTGCTACAGGGGCTGCTGGCCTTGTTGCTGGCGCACGTGCTCGCGATTCTTGCGGCAGCGGTGCGCGACACCTTGCAGGTGCTTGGTTTTGCACTTACTGTAGGTGTTTACCTGTCGCCCGTATTTTTCCCGCTGAGCTTGTTCCCGCCAGAGTGGCGTTGGCTATTATTTGCCAATCCCATGACAGCGTTGGTAATGGCCTATCAGTCGGTATTGTTGCAAGGCATCTGGCCGGATTTGATGTTGTGGGCAGTCGCCCTGTGCTGGCTGCTGGGGCTGGCCCTGCTGCTGGATGGCTTGATTCGACGCAGCCGCGACGAACTGGTGGACTGGCTGTGAGCAATGTGGTGTTGCAGGTCCAGAACCTGGGTAAACGCTATCACCTTTACGCTTCGCCACGTGACCGCTTGCTGGCACTGCTGGGTTGGTCCAACCGCTCACGCTCACACTGGGCACTGCAGGATGTGAGCTTTGAATTGCAGCGTGGCCAGTGCGTCGGCGTCATTGGAGACAATGGCGCGGGTAAGAGTACCCTGCTCAAGCTCCTGGCGGGCACGTTACAGCCTTCACACGGGAACTTGCAGAGGGTCGGTAGGGTTACCGCCATTCTGGAGCTGGGAGCCGGTTTTCACCCCGACTTCAGTGGCCGTGACAATCTGATGTTCGGCGGCAGTGTCATTGGCCTGGGGCCTGCTGAGATGGCGCGTCTGATCGACGGTATCATCTCGTTCTCGGAACTGGGCGACGCGATAGACAGATCCGTAAAAACCTATTCTTCAGGCATGGTGGTACGGTTGGCCTTTGCACTTATCACTGCGGTGCAGCCCGATCTGCTGATCATTGACGAGGCGCTGTCAGTGGGTGACCAGCATTTTCAAAAGAAGTGCGCACGGCGCATTGAATCCTTCCGCCAAAATGGCTGCACGATTTTGTTTTGTTCACACAGTCTCTATCATGTGCGCCAGTTGTGCGATCAGGTGCTGTGGTTGGACCACGGTCAAGTGCGCGGTCTGGGCGACGCTGACTCGGTGTTGGCGGCCTATGAGGTGCATGTGCGCCTGCAAGACGCCGGGCAATCGGCCATGGATGCCGAAATCGGGAGTGCACGGCAAGAACTGGCCTTGGACCAAGCCTCCCAAAAATGTCTGACGGATGGTCGGCGTGCCGCTCTGCAAGATGCTCGCGTCAACAACCTGATCGGTTCGCACGATGGCTCTGAACTGGAATTGGTCGGTTCTGACTTGGTCATCCGAGTGCGGGCGGTGTCGAGCAGTGACGAAATGCCAAGTATTGGTGTCATGCTCGAGCAGTTTCAAGGGATCGGCATTACATCCGTCGCTACCCATGCCGAACGCGTGCCACTCAAAGCGCTAGAGACCAACGCCCGATGGACCTCCTGGCAGGTGACGTTGACGTTCCCACAACTGCCCCTGCATTCCGGGCAGTATTGTCTGAGCTTTTATTTGTTCGATGAACAGGGTTTGGTGGTCTATGATGAATGGAAGGACTTCATCGTGTTCAAGTGGGTGAGCCCCAGTTTGACGCCAGGATTGGTTCGCTTGCCGCACCAATGGACCTGAACTTTTCAGGCTTGTGGCTGCGCTTGCGCACGGAACTGCGCGATGCGCTGGAGTTGGTGTTGCTCCCCGGATTGGCGGCAGTATTGCCTTGGCGTTGGTGCTTTCTTGTCTTTCAGCAGTTCGCCCGGATGGGTTGGCTGTACCGAGTACCCTGTGAAACGGCCTTGTTGCAAGCACGAAAGCGGGGTTGGGCTGGAAAAGACGAAGCCCACTGGCTGTGGGCAAGACGGCTGGTGACCCTGGTTGACCATGCCGACCACTACCTGGGATTGTGGCGTCGCGACGTCTGGATGCACAAGCACCTGACGATTGAAGGCACTTGGCCGACACCAAACCAGAGCGTCTTGTTGCTGACATTTCATTGGGGCGCCGGGTTTTGGGGATTGCGCCATGCAGCAGCCAATGGCTTACGGCCTCACGCGCTGGTTGCGTCGCTTGACACTCAGGCGTTTCAGGGTAGAACCATATTGTCTTGGTACGCGCGCTCGCGCACCGATCACGTGAAGCGCATCTTGGGCAGCCCGACCATCGATGTGGTGCAAGATTTGAAACGCCTTGTACTGGCTTTACGGGAAAAGCATTCGCTGCTGGGCGTTATGGATGTTCCAGCGGATGAAGCCAAAGCCAGCGTAGCCGTTGAAATACTGGATATGCCAGCGCGAGTACCGCGCGGTCTGCTGCGGCTGGCAGTCGACCAGCAGTTACCAGTGGTCATTTATGTCACCGGTCTGAACGCGATCAATGGAGGACGCTTTCTGCGTATCAAGAACAAGGGCGTCTACGGATCGGTTCAAGAACTGGCAGCCGATGCCTTTGCTGAACTAGGGCAGGTCATCGCCGAAGACGCCCCGGCATGGCATTTTTGGGGTATCGCCGATCGTCTCTTTACTCCGATGGAAAGCACCGATCGACCCTAGCCCGCCTCATGCCGCCGCAAAAGGTGCGACTTACTTCCCGCTTTGGGAGCCAACGCTTGGCGGTGGTTCGAATTGGGCAGTCTGGTTCTGCACCGGTGCCGGTGATTTCGAGGCCTCTGTTGAACCCCCACCGCAGGCACTGATCAACGCAGTCATGCAAAGCGCGACAAAGATGGACTGAAGTTTCATGATATTTCCTGGCTCTGTTGTTGAAAAGACGTTGAATTCAGAACGCTTTGGTTGAAACATTTATTGCAACTGACTCAAATCTACTCCGATGCGACTCAATTCGACCCCGATCAGTGTTGCAATAACAGCAGGCGTTGACACGTCGGTGTCTTGCGTCACATCCCCCATCACCGCCCTGAGCGTTGGCAAGTCCGTTGTGGATTTGTGCATCACTTCCGTGAACTGCCGCGCCACCGCAATCTCATTTTGAAACTGCCTGGCGGTATTGCCCCAGGTGGAATCACTCAAAGGCTTGCTTCCGAGATTGTCGAAGACCTGATAGATCACATCCCCTCGGGACCACCCAGGCAAGGCCAGTGCGGCAACAATGTCGGCGGCCGCGCTGGCCTTGGCAGCATCGGTTGCGCTGACCTTGACGATGTTGCTCACCAGGCTGTTTGCAAACAGCTCGTTGGTGAGATTAGTCGGATAGACCGAAGTGAACTGGGACTTTGTGGTGAAGATATTGACGATTTCCTTAAGGGTCAGCGGGTAGTTGTAGGCGTCAGCCAACTGATTCATGTAGGTCACACCCGGTGCTGCGGCGAAGGCCACGACAAAGAACTGATACAGACCGTCGATGGTCTGGGTCGTGAACTTGTACTGACTGTTGGCAGCACTCGGGTTGCCCGAAGTGTCTTTGACTGCGCCGCTTCCAAACTCTACAAGATAGGAGTTGAAATATTTCAGATCGTTGGTCGGGTTGATGGTGAGCGTGTTGCCAGAAACAGTGAGATTGGTGCTGCTGGCGGCGTCAAAAGTTTCAACAGTTGCGCCAGTTGCGGTCTTGAGGGTGATGGTGCCTGTGCCGCGCTGGATGGCTTCATCAAACGTTACGATAAGGTCGGAACCCGTAGGGACTGCGATGGCATTGTTGGCGGGGCTAAAGATGCTGATTGCCGGAGCAGCGGTCTGAACAACAGACACCGTTTGAGCAGATGTCACACTTTCGTGAGCGCCAAAGCCATCGGTATAACTGGCGACGACGGTGATGGCCTTGCCGACTTGCGCCTGCGCCAGAGCGAGGGTGCTGCTTGTGGCGCCAAGGATGTCGGCGCCGTCGACCTTCCATTGGTAGCTGATGGTTCCGAGTCCGTCCAGGTCGGCCAGTGTGTTGCTGACAGTCAAGGTATGACCTGCGGCGCCTGAGCCGCCGATGATGACCAGCCCGCTGGGCAGGTCGTTGACATTGGCTACTGCGCTTGTAGCAGGAGATGTAACAGTCTCAGGATGCCCACCTGCATCGGTGTAGCTGGCGGCGACGCTGATGACCTTCCCGACTTGACCCTGTGCCAGCATGAGGGTGCTGTTTGTGGCGCCAAGGATGGATTTGCCGTCGGCTTTCCACTGGTAACTGATGGCACCCAAGCCATCCGGGTCGGCCAATGTATTACTGGCAATCAGGACTTGGCTCTGGCTGGTTGTGCCCGTGATCGTCACCGCACCTGTGGGTGGGGCGTTAACGGGATTGGCTTGCGTGGTGAAGTTGTATTGACTGGTGGCCGCACTCAGGTTGCCCGCAATGTCTTTGACCGCACCACTTCCAAACTCGACTTTGTAAGAGCTGAAGTAGTTCAGGTCGATGGTAGGGTTGATCGTGAGCGTGTTGCCAGAAACTGTGAGATTGGCGCTGCTGGCGGCATCGAAGGTTTCAACCGTGGCGCCGGCTGCAGTTTTGAGGGTGATGGTGCCAGTGCCGCGCTGAATGGTTTCACTGAACGTCAGGGTAAGGTCGGAACCAATAGCGACCGCTCTGGCGTTGTTGGCTGGGCTGAAGCTGCTGATGGTCGGAGCGGTGGTGTCGACAACAGCGGCCGTTGGACTTGACGTCACGCTTTCATGAGTTCCAAAGCCGTCTGTATAGCTGGCAATGACGGTGATGACCTTGCCAACTTGCGTCTGAGTCAGCGTGAAGGTGTTGCTTGTGGCGCCACTGATGGCACTGCCGTCGGCTTTCCATTGGTAGCTGACGGCGCCCACCATTCCGTCCAGGTCGGCCAGTGTGTTGTCGGCAGTCAGGGTCTGGCCCTGGTTGGCTGTACCACTGATGGCGACCCCACCGGTGGGCGGGTCGTTGACATTGGTTGCTGCGGCTGTTGAAGCAGATGAAAAACTCTCTGCATTTCCTGCCGCATCGGTATAGCTGGCGACGACGGTGATGACCTTACCGACTTGCGCCTGTGCTAGAGCGAGGGTGCCGTTCGTGGCGCCAAGGATGGCATTGCCATCGGCTTTCCATTGGTAGCTGATGGCGCCCAGCCCGTCCAGATCAGCCAGCGTATGGCTGGCAGACAGGATTTGACCCTGGCTCGGGGTGCCGGTGATCGTCACGGCGCCTGTCGGGGCGTTATTCGTAGGAACAGTTGATGGCACCGGGGGCGGCGTTTCAAAGAACTCCCCAGGGTTTGGCGGCACTGAAAAATCTGTCATTTGAATTCTCCCAAGGGATTCATCAGGGTCTTTGGACCCAGAACCCGGCATCAGGTGCAAGTGTCCCGCCAGCGAAATCCTTGTAGCCATGACTGCTGATGTAGTCTGTCAGGGCCGTTCCGTTCATTGCTTCCAGACTCGGTGCATAGAAGTACCATTTCTGATTCGTTGCATCCCAGGCCCACAGGCTGGTCAGATTGTTGGGTATCACACCAGCCGCAAGCACAGTGGTAGTTAAGGCCCTGTTGAATTGGTTGGGCGTCAGATTGTCACCTGTGGAAATCAAACGCCAGCCCCTGGGGGTGCTATTGAAAGACGCAGAAGATACCGCAGAACCTCCGGCAGGCATTTGCACGGTAAAAGTATTGAAGGCACTAACCCAGAAGCCCTCACCGCCCTTGATGGTGGTCAAGAATTCGTATCCTTTACCAGCGGCGTAGGCCGCCCCACCGTCGGGCTGACTTGGGCTGTAAAAAGCCCACTTACTGGTGGCCGGATTCCATTTCCACACGGTTTCGACGTTGACCTTGTTGCCAAAGAAGTTGCTAGCAGCCACAGAGACGTCGACATTGACACCATTCCCAAGCAGATTCCAGCCCCTTTTCAGGCTCCATCTGTTCAACTCGAAGGTGGCTGCCACGTACTTCGCCTGGGTCATGGCCACGCTGCATGAGCCGGTCCCGCTGCAGGCGCCAGTCCAGCCCGCGAATGTGCTTCCCGCATCCGGCGTAGCGGTCAGCGCGACATTGTTACCGCTGACAAAGCCCACGGCGCAGGAGTTCCGGCAGGTGATGCCGATCGGCGAGCTCTGCACGGTGCCGGAGCCGGTACCGATATTGTCTACGGCGAGCGCGTATTTGGTTGTAACGGCATTGCGCACCAGGCGGACATATCGCGTGAAGGTTCGCGGGGTGCCCAAGTTCATTCCGAAGTCGAAATTAACATCCCACGAGGTATCCGTGTTGCCGGAATAGTCCAGAGTAGGCGAACTCGACCAAAACGACGCCTGATACAAATACCTGAAATTCGCCGACTTTACATTGGGCGGAGCAGGGAAAAAACCTTGATCAATGGCCGGACTGTACTTGGTCTCATCGAGCAGGCTGCGTAATTCCTTCACATTCGGCAGGCGCCAATCTGTATAAGTTGCGGTTCTGTCGGTGACGGCTCTTTTGAGTGCATCCCGCCAGATAAAGGTGTCATTGCGATTGA
>JBBQZA010000127.1:0-10523 GCA_038208175.1 Burkholderiales bacterium | reverse complement strand
GGTTTATAGGCCAGCTTCTGCATGGCGACTGTTAGACTACGCGCCGCCTTTGCATAACCGTCCCATGGCGTATTTCCGACCGACAGGCGCTCTGCAAACGTAAGCACCGTCCAGTGGTCTCCGGAGGGCAGTTGGTCGAGTTCGTCCCAATGCACGGGAACCGAGATACCTATGCCGGCACGGGCTCGGGCCGACCATGCGCTGACCGTGGTCGCGCCTTCGCTGTTGCGCAGGTAGTCGATAAATATTTTCCCCACCCGGTTGCGCGGCCCACTCTTGGCAACAAAGCGCTTGGGTATTTGCGCGCTCATATGCTGCACGATGGCCTGCGACAGGCCTTTGACCGTAGCCCAGTCATGTACGCGGCGCAAAGGCACGACCACATGCAGGCCTTTTCCGCCGCTGGTTTTCAAAAACGATTGCAACCCCAATTGCGCCAGAAACGCGCGCACGAGTGCAGCCGCCTCCCGGATCTGCACCCATTGCACACCTTCGCCAGGGTCCAGGTCGAACACCATGCGGTCAGGCAACGACAGCGCGCGCCTGGATGCATTGGCCGTATGGAATTCGACAACATTCCATTGTGCAGCCGACAACACGCCTTGCGATCCGCGAATCTGCAACATCGCCTTGGCCGATGTTGCGCTGCCCACTGACATGGCCTCAATGCCAGCCCAAGTGCCAGCGCCCAGATGTTTTTGGAAGAACAACTCACCACCAATGCCACTGGGCGCACGCATCACCGCTGTAGGCCTATCTTGCAGGTGCACAAGTATCAGGTCTGCAACCTGTTGGTAGTAATCGACCAGGTCACCCTTGGTCAACCCGGACTGGGTGTCAATCACCCGATCGGCGTGCGTGATGTGTGGAGCAGCAACGCGGCCCGTTACAGGCATATTGGTTGGGACTGCAACTTTGTGGTTGCTCACACTGCGCGGCTGTGCAAAGGGTGCTTCACGGACAATGGAAGCCGCCGCCTTGTCCACACGCAGTCCATGGAAAACAGCTTGGCGAACACGCCCCGCTTGCGTCCATTCCTGGAAAGCCACTTCGGCAATCAATATGGGTTTCACCCAATAGGCTTGGTCTTCGATATCTGCAGGTTCCACAAACGGGCACGTGCGCGCTGCAAGTGGTTTCAATTTGGCAGCAATGTCACGCAAGGCCTTGGTATTGAAACCTGTGCCCACTTTTCAGCGTAATGCAACCCACCCGAAGCGTCGTATACGCCCAACAACAAGGCACCCAGTTGCTCGCGCGTGCCTTGCGGTTCGGTGTAACCGCCAATCAAGAATTCCTGGCGCTGCTGGCATTTGAGTTTGATCCAGTCTGTCGAACGCCGCGACACATAGGGCGCGTCTTTGCGCTTACCCACAATGCCCTCCAGCCCAAGCTTGCAGGCAGAGGACATCAGGCTGCCCGCGTCCGCATCGAATGCCTGGCTGAATCGAATCCGTGACGAGTCTGGCGCTGTCTGTAGGCACTTCTCCAGCAGGGCGCGCCGCACATACAGCGGCTGTTGGCGCAGATCCTTGCCGTCAAAGTAGGGAAGATCGAACAGGTACAGCACGATGTCTGTGCTGCGAGAGCCGTCCATGTTGTCTTGCAGCGCGCCGAAGTTGGGACGTCCGGTTTGCGCGTCATTCACTACAATCTCTCCGTCCTACCAACCAGACGGCAAGCGCAACCGCACCACTTCATTCAACAAGGCTGCGAGCTTGTGAGACCAATCTTTGCCCGTGCGGGTAAACATCTGAACGGTGCCGCCCTCGTCAACCCGCGTCAGCAAACGGTAGCCGTCGTAGTTAATTTCCTACACCCATTGCGCCGCGCTGGCAGCACTTTTGGAGTTGGCGACACTGTCCGGCAACGCTTCCACTACATTGAATTCCTGCGCAGAGCGGGTAAAACCGTCCTTCTCCTTGATCAGAAGCCACGGTGGTTGTTTACCACCAACCCGGTCCACGCGCATGCGCACCAAAGCCCGGTTGCCTCCCAGTTTATGGCCGTGCAATGTGAACTTGAGGTTGCCCACGAGATAGTCCTTGTGTGGATCACTACCAAGTGGGGTCCACGTTCCCTTGTCCCAAATGATGACGCGGCCTGCACCGTATTGACCAGCTGCAATGGTGCCTTCAAAACCGGAGTAAGCGATGGGGTGGTCCTCGACCTGCACGGCCAACCGTTTGTCTTTGGTATCCAGGCTGGGGCCTTTGGGCACCGCCCAGCTTTTCATGTCCACTGCATGCGCCCCATGGGGCTCACGCTTGACGGCACTGGGATAGCGGCTTATATGGTATCTCCTTGGTTGGAGCATGTGCCGGATTATCCTTGCGGCTTCAACCTCATGGTTGAGGTTGAAGACCATGCACGGCCTGGTTAAGCAGCCCGGCATGCTGTCCTGCATCGCACGCCGGTTTGCTCACTACTTGCCGTCCCGGTCGGAATCGCCCGGGGTTGCCCGCTCGACCGAATCGCTGACTCGGTGCCAAGCGTCGCGCGTCGCGTTTTTCGCCTGGTCCCAGCCGAGCTTGGATTTGCCGCGCGCGCTGTCCCAATTGCGCGACAGATCAGCTTCGGCTTGGTCGAAGCTGCGGCCCGGATAACGCGAGTAGGCGTTAACGCCATAGCCATAGGCCGGGCCGTAGTCGTCGTAGGTGGCGCCGCCGTCAACGTACGGGCGTCTACTGTAGTTGTCGCGCCAATACGCGTCTTCAAGAGTCGGATCGATCGTTTCGGCGATGCCTTTGCCGGCCAGCCCGCCGATGATCGCGCCCACCGCAGCCCCGATCACCGTGCCGACCGGTCCAGCGACCGTGCCGGTGGCAGCGCCGGCGGCGGCGCCTCCGAGCGCGGCGCCAAGTCCGGTTCCGACCGGGTGGGCCCCCGGCGCGCCAGTAATCGGATCGCGGTTGGCTCCGCCGACGAGGGTCTTGTCAGTGTTCTGCATAAGGGTTCTCCTTGAGTGATCAGAAATGCAGAATACGGACTCGAACCCGCAGCGTCTGTTCGGTAACGTACAAAAATTCCCGGTTTTTACACGTCCAGAATCCCCGATTGTTGGCTCGGATTGTCCCCAGTCGCCTATGGCAATTGCGCTGCTGTATCGCGGCTTGAATGGGATGTGCTGCTGGTCCCGAGAGGTCACTGCACCGCAGCAAAGGTGCCAGCTGGAACGAAAAAATCCGAATATAGTCAGCCTTGTACGAAGTGAATGCCACGGCGATGCGCCGCTGCTCGCCCGCACGTCAGGGTAACGCTGGCGCCGATGAAACTCCCGAAACTGCAGCGAAGGACGACCCTGATCGCCGTCAGCGCGATGGCGATGACGCTGGTCGGCGTGCTGCTGGGGCCGCAGTTCGTCGCCGGCAGCCGGGCACGGGTGCTGCGCAACGGTGACGAGATCTTTCCGGCGATGCTGGCCGCGATCCGCTCGGCGCAAACCACCATCACCTTCGAGACCTACATCTACTGGTCGGGCGACATCGGCCGCGAGTTTGCCGTAGAACCTCGCAGGATTTCGGTTCTGTTTTCAATACGACACTCCATGGCTGCAACGCAGCTTACTTCAGAGTGGCCTGGCGAAACTTGCTTTCACTGGGTGTCCACCTCTTGCCATGGATCGGCTCAAGCAGCGCGGCGCTGATCTGGTTTACCGCTACGGCAAAGGCCACAGCGAGGGGATGCAGTCAGACAAATACTCGGGCGAACTGGTGCTCACGCCACTGGAGCTGATAGAGCGCATCGCCCAATTGGTGCCACCACCGCGCACGCAGCGGCATCGCTACTACGGCGTGTTGGCACCCAACTCGCCGCTGCGAGGGGCGGTGACGGCGAGGGCGCTGGTGGGGCCGCCTGCCGTGAGCGGCCCCGTGCCAGCCGGTGCTTGCACGGTTGGGGGCACGACAGTTGCAGCCGGTGGCCCTGGTGTGGCGGCCCAATCTGAGCCCCAAGTCAAACCCAAACCGCGCTCCCCATCCCACTACCTATGGGCCGCTCTGATCGCCCGTATCTACGAGGTGTTCCCGCTGATCTGCCCGCACTGCGGTGGACAAATGCGTATCATCGCCTTCATCACCTACAGCGCCGACATCGCCAGAATTCTGGAGCACATCGGGATCGATATCGAAGCTTCCCGTATTACCCCGGCACGCCGACCACCGCTGTGGGATGACTGTCCTGCGCAGGATCAGGGCGAGGGAGTGGATGCTATGCCGGACTGGTATATGACCAACCAATCAGCACCCGACTATCCCGACGATCAGCGCACAGACTGGTGAACCTGCGATGGGTTGCGACGAGCGCGCCGGGGTAGGGCTGTGCCCTCACCGGACGCGTCGTTGCTGACTATGGGGGCGCAAATTCCTAGCAGATCAGACTGGCGACTGTGGGTGTGCGTGTTCTATGGAACCGATTTTTGGTGGGATACTTGGGCTCATGCGGTTGGAATTCCTATCCTTCATCCTTAGCCCTGGCGGTGGTATTCGACCGGCGGGTCGCTGCCATCCAGCACACTGCCCTTGATCATGAAGCCGGAGGGCTGCGCCGCCGTCAGCACCACCTGGGAGCAGTCGATGCCTTCGGCCGACATCGCCCGGATCAGGTAGCGGCCCATCATGTCGGTGCCCAGGCGACTGGCCCAGCCGACCTTCAGGCCCAGGCGCGTTAGGCCGATCGCCACATTGGTTTCAGCGCCTGCCGTGTGTTTGTAAAAAGAGGCGGCGTCTTCGAGCGGGCCCGGCCGGTCGGACACCAGCAGCATCATGGCTTCGCCAAAAGTTACGACATCCAGCGCGCTTGTCATGGGTGTTCACGGGGAGAGTGCAGGGTGCGCGAATCGTAGTACCTCCCGCTTGCTATATTATTGATAGCTGTTCGCGCTTGTCGGGCAAGGGCTGGAGCCAGACTTGATGCAGAAGTCCGCCAGTGGACGGATTCAGGCGCCGATGCTGCCGGTGATGGGCAGCACGATGCCGGTGATGTAGCCCGAACACACGGGCGCCGCCAGGAACACATAGGCAGGCGAAATTTCCTCCGGCTGGGCCGGGCGTTTCATGTCGGTTTTTTCGCCGAAGCGCCTGATGTCTGCCGCGGATTTGTCAGCCGGGTTCAGCGGCGTCCACACCGGTCCCGGCGCCACGGCGTTGACGCGTATGCCCTTGTCGATCAGGTTGCTGGCCAGCGATTTGGTGAAGGCGTGGATGGCGCCTTTGGTCGCCGAGTAGTCCAGCAGCTGCGCACTGCCTTGCAGGCCGGTCACGGAACCGGTGTTGATGATGCAGGCGCCGCGGTGCAGATGCGGCACGGCGGCCTTGGCCATGTGGAAGTAGCCGAAGATGTTGGTGCGGAAGGTTTCCTCGAAGCGCTTCTCGTCCAGTTCCTCCAGGCCTTTGGCATGTTCCTGGAAAGCCGCGTTGTTGACCAGGATGTCGAGTTGGCCGAACTTCTTGAGGGTTTTGGCGACGGCCTTGCGCGCGAAGGCGGGGTTTTTGACGTCGCCCGGAATCAGCACGCAGCTTTGTCCTTCAACCTCGATGCAGCGTTTGGTCTCGCGCGCATCTTCATGCTCGTTGAGGTAGGCCAGCGCCACATCGGCGCCCTCGCGGGCGAACAGCACGGCCACCGCGCGACCTATGCCGGAGTCGCCGCCGGTGATCAGCGCCACCTTGCCGCGCAGCTTGTTGCTGCCTTCATAAGCCGGGGCCAGGAAGTTCGGTTGCAGCGCCATGTCGGCTTCCAGCCCCGGCTTGCGCAAGTGCTGGCCGGGCAGCGGCTTGGCGGGCTGGAGCCTTGCGCCGGCCTGCACCGCCTTTTTGGCAGGCGGCTTGTGGGGTCGGCCGGCGTCGCTGGCATCCTGGCCCGCCTGGATGGCGCGCTGCTTGCGTGCTGTCTTCACCGAGCTGGCCACTTTTTTTCGCGGGGCCGCAGTCATGTTGTGCTGCTTTTCTTCTTGCCGGCGCCGGACTTTTTTCCGCCGCCGTCGGTCTTGTTGACTGTTGCCCAGGCACGGGCATCGGCCTCGCTTACGGACACACCTTTCTTCTCGTAGCCATCCTCGATGTGCCGTGCCTGGCGTTTCTGCTCGTCGGTGTAGGCTGACTTATCTCCTTGCAGCATGTTGCTCTCCTTGAAAAAAAGATGAAGTACGGATAAGGAAATTCAACCGCATGAGGCCAAGTATGGCACCGAAAAGCGTCCTCAAGAGTCATGCTTTCCCTGATGTGGCGATCTGAATACCCAAGAATTTGCCGCCCATCGGCACAAACGACATGGAAAGCTGGACTGCGGGCACGGCCCTACCCCGGCGCAGTCTTCGCAATCGCCTTTTTAGGTGCAGCAGGTTCACCAGTTGGTGCGCCAAAAGCCCACGGCCACGGCCACAGCAAGATCCTGGGCGGCGGCATGGTCGGCACGCATGCGGGCGACATGATTGGCGAGATTGCGTTGGCGATTGAGATGGGCGCAGACGCCATCGACATCGGCAAGACCATTCACCCGCACCCCACGCTGGGTGTGAGTATTGACATGGCGGCGGAGATTGCCGATGGTTCATGCACGGCGTGCCGCCGGCACGAAAGTAAGACCGGCGCGAGACTCAGGCGCTACTGAATCAGTAGCTAGCCGCGCAGAACCGACGGGGGCTGCGCCGCTTCTATTCCCAACTTGGCATCAAAGGTCTGCATTGAGCATGGTCAGGCTTGCGATGCCAATAACTGCGCAAAGCCGCATAAACAGGAGTTCACGGCGCATAGCTGTACAAAATAACAAAAAAACAGACCCGCAGGACTACATACCCGTTGGAAAGGTCTCTGGCGCCTCGCCGGTGCTCCACACGCTGCCCTTGTCCAGCGGCTCCAGGGCGCTGGTTTCATCGATGTGGATCAGCGCGTCGAACTGCTTGGCCAAGTGAGTGAAAAAGTAGTGGCTCTGACGCTCGGTATCGGGCCGGTAGATGACGCCGATGGCGCGCTGCAGCCGTTTTTCGGCTACGAGCGGGCGCAGCACCACGTCGTCGCGCAAAGCCAGCCAAAATCGGTTATGCCCGGTCTGGTGAAACAGATCCTCCCAGTTGCTGGGCAGACCGTCACGAACACGCTTGCGCTGCGGCGGGTCATCCCAGTCCGAAGCCGCTGTCACCCAGCCATGGTGCGTGCTGAAGCCCACCCGTACCGCATCGCCGGCATAACGGTCGCGCATGAGCTGTCCCACATTCCATTCGCCCCTGTCGCTCATCTCGGTGGCTGCGGCATCACGACTTTTGACCGAGCCAACAGCGCATGCTCGCGACGGGCCTCTTCGAGCAGTACGCGCACCTCGTCGTCGCTAGCCTGGGGGAATTTTTCATACCACAGGCCGACAGCGCGAAACGGCTCAGGCGTAGCGGCGCAGACGACCTCGTCGGCTTCATCGCGAAGCGCATGGCAGGTGTCATCGGCACCCACCGGCACCGCCACCACCAGCCGGGCCGGGTGTTGCTGGCGAATGGCCAGCACCGCCGCGCGCATGGTCGCGCCAGTGGCCAGTCCGTCATCCACCACAATCACGGTGCGGCCCGCAAGGCTGACTGCCGGGCGCTGGCTGCGGTAAAGTTGCTCGCGCCGCACCAGCTCGGCCTGTTCACGCGCGACCACTTCAGCCACTGCCTCGGGCGAGACCGTCAGGCCGGGCAAGGGCGTCATGACGCGCACGCCGCCACTGGCGATGGCGCCCATGGCGTATTCCTCATGACCGGGAAGGCCCAGCTTGCGCACCACAAAAATGTCAAGCGGGGCCTGCAGCGCGCGTGCCACCTCAAAGCCCACGGCAACGCCGCCGCGCGGCAGGGCAAGCACCAGCAGGTTGGGGCGACCGCGGTAGTGTGCCAGTTTCTCGGCCAGCACGCGGCCGGCATGGTGGCGGTCTTCAAAGGGCAGGGCGATGTCCGTCATGATGCATGCTCCATCAGTTGCTTGCGCGTCAGGTGGGTGCTGAACCAGGAAGCCGCCAGTTCGGCCACCTGCTCTAGCGCGCCACGCTCCTCAAACAGATGAGTGGCGCCGGGGACGACGGCGAGTTCCTTGTCGCAGCGCAGTTGCAGCAAGGCTTGCTCGTTGAGCTCAATGACTCCGTAGTCGGCGCCGCCGACGATTAGCAGGGTGGGTGCCGTGACGGTCGCCAGTGCCGCAGATCCGGCCAGGTCCGGGCGGCCGCCGCGCGACACCACGGCGGCGATATGCTTGCCCAGTCTGGCTGCGGCAATGATAGCCGCCGCGCTGCCGGTGCTAGCCCCAAAATAGCCGACGGACGCATGCTGCAATCCAGGCTGCAATACTGCCCAAGTGGTCGCGTCGTGCATGCGCTGGGTCAGCAGGGCAATGTCGAAGCGATGCTCGCGGGTGTGCAAGTCGACCTGCTCTTCCTGCGCAGTGAGCAGGTCAAATAGCAGGGTGGCAATTCCCGCCTGCTGGAGCCTTTGCGCGACCTGCCGGTTGCGGGCACTGTGGCGGCCGCTGCCACTGCCGTGGGCGAACAGTACCAAGCCGGTAAAGCCGGAAGGCAGCACGAGGTCGCCGTAAAGGGACACGTCGCCGCTGGGAATGCGCACTTCACGGGTTACGGGGGCTTGCGCGGGCATGTTCATGACCATTTCCAAGTAAATTATCAGCCTACAGTGAACCAGAATGTCAAGCCATCAAGTTTTTCCGATTTCCGTGTAGGCTGGCTGCCCGGCTCCTCGGTGCGACTCAGCGGGTCGGGTGCGCCAGTTCGCGCTCGACGCGTTGCTCCAGCTCTGTCAGGCTGAAGCTGGTAAGGTCCAGATCGTGCGTGCTGGACAGCAGGCGTGCAGTGACTGCACCAAGTTCGGTCTTGAGTTCGCCCAAAAATGGGCTGGATGCAAAAATGACCAGCGAACGGTAGCCGCCTTGTTGAGCTTGTCGTTCTAGATGATCCGACAGTTCGCGCGCAAATCGCATGTGCTCCTTCTTCTTCGCATTTATGCGCGGCGGATAGGCTGTGCCGCCGAAAGTGCTGTCCATGCTCTCGTGACCGGCATGATCGTCAGCCAGGTCGCTGATTTTGCTGCGGCTCTTCAGGTGTTCAAAACTTTCGAGAATCACCATCGGACTGCCGCGTTCGTGCTGCAAAAGTCGTGCGTTGGTGGCATTGGCAATCAAAATAAAATTGGGTTTCATGTTCTTCGCCGTGCATGTTGAGAGCAGTACCCAAAGGTTGTGACCAAGAGGGCTTTTTGTCGCATGGCAGTGCATGCCCGGCACCGCCGTGTTCAGAGCGGTAATCAAATCATCAAGGTTGCGAAATTTCCGCAAGCGTTTCACCGGCGACCCCGATGTCCGCGCTATCCACGGCAAAATCGCCCAGTGCCACAATTCCTACGAGTCGCTTGTCGGTGTTCACAATCGGCATGCGCCGAATCTGGTGTTCGCTCATGAGCTTCGCCACATCGGCCACCGAATCATCCTCATAAGCCCAGTAGATACCTTCGGACATGACCTCGCGTACCTTGGTGCTCGCATCCTTTCCGGCGGCCACGGCGCGAATCGCAATGTCGCGGTCCGAGATCGAGCCGATCATGCGATCGTTCTCGCCCACGGGCATCATGCCGAAGTTACCCTTGAGCATGTGCTGCGCAGCTTCCCGGATTGTTTCATCCGGGCTGATGACCTGTACATCCCGGCTCATCAATTCTTTAATTTTTTGCATGTCAATTTCCTTTTTAATCATCGATAAAAAACCGATTACGAACGCTCAGGAACGATCCCGCAGTTCCGTGACACCTTCGCTAGTCGCGCAGTGATCACAGCAAAACATCCGGCCCCCGCTCTCGAGACCATGCCCGATGATGCGTACACCGCAATGCGCGCACGTGGGCGCAAGTGCATGGATCGCGCATTCAAAGCTGTCAAAGGTATAGGTCTGGCCCTTGGCCATGACCTGAAAAGATTTGTCGTACTCATTACCGCATCCATCACATTTGGCCATCAGTCTCTCCTTGTTGAAGCGGGTGGCACCCGCTGAACCCGCAAGCAGGGCAGGCCGCTCCCGTTGCTCCCACAATTATCTTCTCCGGGCGGGGACGCGGTCTGTTCGCTGGCGCACAAATGGCCTCGAGATTTCCGAAAGCGCTTGGGCAGCCGGCTGGATTTCCGAACTTTCGACGGCAAAATCGCCCAGCGCCGCGATGCCGACCAGCCGCTTGTCGCGAGCCACGACCGGCAAACGCCGCACCTGGCGCTCATGATCATGGCGGACTGTTCGACCGAGAACTCGGCGATCCGCGCTCCGCTCAAATCATCTTATCCAGTTCGCGATAGTTCACCTTGCCGGTGCCGAGCTTGGGAATCTCGTGGATGAACTTCACTTCGCGCGGGACGGCGATGTTAGGCTAACCTTTTACAGGGACTTCCTGATTAGTCAACAGGAATTTTTGTCAATCATGGTCGTTCATGGTTTTCCTTCTTGATAAGCGGTATTCTTTGCGGCGCGTGAATGACGGCGATGCTCAAACATGGAACAGACTGCAC
>JBBQZA010000126.1:0-10612 GCA_038208175.1 Burkholderiales bacterium | reverse complement strand
GGCAGTGCGCAATGCCGTGATGAAGCTCAGTCAGGAACAGATGGTGGCGGATGCCACGCTGATGGGGGCCTATGCCGAAAACGTGGTGGCCAACCATTTACGGCGCTGGCCCGGTCTGGTGGAACTGGGCTACTGGCGGCGCAATAACGATGAACTCGACTTCATTGTGGACTTGGGACACACCTCGATCGGGGTCGAGGTCAAGTACCGCAACCAGGTGCAGGATAAAGACGTGCTGAAAGCGGCCCGACTGGCACAGCAGTTGGGGTGCGAGGCTTGCATTGTGGTGAGCAAAACGGTGCTGCCAGAGCAGGAGGTGGCGCGGCTCGCAGCGTTGGCGCCGTTGCCTTTGGCACTGGTGCCATTGGCGGCCTTTTTGATGCTGTTTTAACCCCGACGGTTTCAGTCAAAGTTGCTTACTCAGATTTCCAATGAAGTTTTCAAGCCGGTTGTGGATCGGCGATGAGTTTCATTCCCTGGCGTTGTGGATCATCAGAAACTGCGCCAGATAGTAGCTGCTCAGCACCCATAGCGACACCAGCGGCAGTGGCTGCACGAAACGGTTGATGGCGATCAGCGAGTCGCTCAGCATGAAGATGCAGGCGCCCAGCGCTACCGCCTTCGATGCCGGGTTTCCTTGTACCGTGGCTCGACCCAGCGCCTGTGCCACCATCAGCGCGATCACGCCCACATAAGCGGCCACCGCCACTTTGAGTATCGGGTCGCTCAAGCCGCCCCAGACCCAGATGTACATGGCAGCACCTACTGCCAGCGTGCCCAACAATGCCCAGCGACTGGGAAACCAGGGGATGCCCTGGCGCAACAGCGCGATATAGAAAAGATGGGCCAGCAAAAAAGAGGCCAGACCCGGTATGAAGTAATTGCCGGGCAGCATCAGGAATACGTCACCGGCCAAAGAGGCCGCCAGTGCCGCCATGAGAAGCCTGTCAAATATTGACAATCTGGCTGTACCCGCTGTCAATAAAGGACGAGTAGCTACCAAACCTATAGCAATCAGCATCACCAGGGGTTTGAAAATAAAGTGCAAGGCGGTCAGTCCCAGCACGCTACTGGCGATTGCCACCAGGGCCGCTGCAATCAACAGGAGCTCAGGCCAGCCCATGCGGCCCAACGGTTTGGCAGACGTCGGCTCAAGCGCTGGTTTCATCAAGTGCTTCATCGTCTTCAAGGTGGCGCGTGTCAGCCCATCCGACCAGGGTCAGGCCTTCGGGCGTCCACAGCAGGCGATTGATGGTCGCGTTGCCCAGGTTCCAGCTGCGCCGGGTTTGCAAGTCCTGGCCAGTGGCAACCCGGTACAGCACATCCAGCACACCACCGTGCGCCACCAGCACAATTTGTTCTCCCGGGTGGCGCTCGGCCAAACCGCAGACCGTCAAAACAATACGCTGACGTAGCTCCGCCAGTGATTCCCCGCCTTCAGGTTTCCAATCGGGATCGCGCTTGCGCCAGTTGAGCGCCTGCTCCGGCCAGGTCGCCTCGATCTCGGTGAAAGTCTTGCCTTCAAAGACGCCAAAGCCGCGTTCACGCAAAGCTTCAATCGCCAGTGCCGTCTGTCCGGTGGCATCAGCGATGGCGCGTGCAGTGTCCCAGGCACGCTGCAAATGGCTGGAGTAGACGGCGCCAATCTCTTCGTTGGCCAGTGCCTGCGCGGCGCGCTGCGCCTGCCAGCGGCCAGTCGGGTTCAGTTCGATATCGAGCTGCCCCTGGATGCGGGTATCGACATTCCAGGCGGTTTCGCCGTGCCGGACGGCAATGATGCGGGTGGCTTGCATGGGCGGGTTATGCGGCGCATTCCTGTGCGTTGACGAGCGGCACGCCGGTGGTCCTGATGTCCTTGAAGTTGTGGCGTGCGCTGTCCATCAGGTGTGAAGGCACCACGTTGTGCAGCGCGGTGAACATGCTCTTGATGCGCCCGGGATATTGCTTCTCCCACTCGCGCAGCATGTTGCCAATCTGCTGGCGCTGCAAATTTTCCTGGCTGCCGCACAGCGAGCACGGAATGATCGGGAACTGGCGCTGCAGCGCCCAGCGTGCCAGGTCTTGCTCGGCCACGTTGGCCAGCGGTCGGATGACGATGTGGCCACCGTCGTCACTGACCAGCTTCGGTGGCATGCCCTTGAGCTTGCCACCAAAAAACATATTCAGAAAGAAGGTCTGCAAGATGTCGTCGCGGTGGTGACCGAGCGCAATCTTGCTGATCTTCAACTCATCGGCAACCCGGTACAAAATGCCCCGACGCAAGCGGCTGCACAGGCTGCACATCGTCTTGCCTTCGGCAATCACTTTTTTCACGATGCTGTAGGTATCCTGCGTTTCAATGTGGAACGCTATGCCCAGTTTCTTCAGGTACTCGGGCAGGATGTGGTCCGGGAAGCCGGGTTGCTTCTGGTCCAGATTGACCGCAATCAGCTCGAACCGAATCGGCGCCCGGGCCTGCAATTTCAGCAGAATGTCCAGCATGCCATAGCTGTCCTTGCCGCCCGAGAGGCAGACCATCACGCGGTCGCCTTCCTCAATCATGTTGTAGTCGATGATGGCCTGGCCGACCTGCCGGCAAAGACGCTTTTCGAGCTTGTGGGCCTCGAGCGTGATGTTGGGCGCTTCGGTGCTGTCGGCGACCTCGTTTTCAATCCAGACTGCGTTCATTTCGTTCTTCCCCTCACCACTGGCCGGTCTCAACGCGAATCGCAACTTCGCAGTCATCGAAAATTTCCAGCTTGGCTATTCTGACGCGCACGCCCTGCACACCAGGCAATTGCAGCAGGCGGTTCGCGAGTTTTCCGATCAGGGTTTCCAACAGGTTGACATGCTTGGCGGTGCACTCGCTGATGATGATTTGTCTCACCTTGCGGTAGTCCAATACCCGGCTGATGTCGTCCGCGTGCGGCAGCAAAGCCTGCTGGCCCAAATTGAGTTCGGCATCGACCTGAATCGGCTGCGGCGCGCTGCGCTCAAGTTCCAGAATGCCCAGGCTGGCGTTAAAACGCAGACCTGTGAGCGTCAGGGTCTGATTACCTTGGGTGTTGGGCATGGTCGGTGCAGTATTAAGGAGTTGCTATTCTTGCCGCTGCTCACAGCATCGAAAAATCGCGATCGAACTTCATCAGATGCTGGCCACCATCGACCAGCAAAGTGGTGCCGGTAATGGACTGGTTGTCGATGGCAAACTTGACGCTGGCGGCAACATCGGCCGCTGTGGACGAACGCCCCAAAGGCGACAGCCGGTGCAGCGCTTCAAATTTCTCTGCGCTCAGCAAATGGCTGGTCAGCGTCAGGCCGGGGGCCACGCCGACGACCCGAAGTTGCGGGCTCAAAGCCATCGCCAGCATGGTGGTGGCCGCCTCCAGCGCCGCCTTGGACAAGGTGTAGCTGAAGAAATCGGGATTCTGATTCCATAACTTCTGGTCCAGCAGATTGACCACCACGCCGGTCGGCCCGGCTACCGCTGCGCTGGCAGCCTCGCGATTCAGGATGTGGCGGTGCAGCGCTTGCGCCAAAATAATGGCAGCGCCGGTGTTGCTGCGCAAATGCTTTTCCATGGCGGCAAAGCTGAAGCTCGCCACGCTGTCGTACTCAAAGGTGGAGGCGCTGTTAACCACCGCGTCCACCTGGCCAAAGCGGCGAATGACTCTCGGAAGCAGCTTGCGGACTGCCCCCTCATTCGTCAAATCGGCACGAAAAGAGGCGCAAGCCCCCGTCATTCCTTTGCAGTCTGCTACTGTTTTTCTAGCGTCATGAACCGAATCACGGTAATGCACGGCCACCTGCCAGCCGTCTTTCGCCAGCGCGAGCGCAATTTCGCGGCCCAGTCTTTTGGCGGCGCCAGTGACAAGTACCGTGCGGGCAAAGGTGGGGGCGGACATTGGTGGACAATTCAGACTGTGATGACGACAACCCCAAGTTTAACGGGCGCCCTGCAGGCCCATATTGCCCAAACCATTTCTGAACATGGCGGCTGGCTCGGCTTTGACGACTTCATGGCGCTGGCGCTTTACACGCCCGGACTAGGCTATTACGCCAACGACAGCGCCAAGTTCGGCAGCATGCCTTACGCCATCCAGAGTGGCGAGCCAGTTGCCGGCAGCGACTTCGTCACAGCCCCCGAGATGACGCCGCTGTTTGGCCGGACGCTGGCGAACCAGGTGGCGCAGGCGCTGCAAGTGACGCAGACCAGCGAGATCTGGGAGTTCGGCGCTGGCTCCGGTGCGCTAGCGCTGCAACTGCTGCAAAGCCTGGAGGCACTGGGCCTGCCTTTGCCGCGTTACAGCATTGTGGATGTGTCGGGCAGTTTGCGCTGGCGCCAGCAACAAGCGCTGAATAAATACGCTCAGACCGTGCGCTGGGTCAGCGCATTGCCGGACAACCTGGAGGGCGTGGTGATCGGCAATGAGCTGCTGGATGCCATGCCGGTCAAGCTTCTGGCGCGTGCCGCAGGCGTTTGGTACGAGCGCGGTGTGGTGCTGAATCCGGAACGATCTGAGGCTGACCCAAACGAAGAGGAACCCGTCTTCGCCTGGAGCGACCGCCTGACCGCCTTGCGCCCGCCGTGCCAAATTGAAGGCGATCATGATTTCCTGACCGAGATTCATCAGCAGTCGGAATCCTTCATCCGCACGCTGGCCGACAAAATCAAGGCAGGCGCGGTCTTCCTGATTGATTACGGGTTTGCGGAGCACGAGTACTACCACCCGCAGCGCCACATGGGCACCGTGATGTGTCACCGCCAGCACCAGTCCGACCCGAACCCCCTGCTCGACGCCGGCTTGAAGGACATCACCGCCCATGTCAATTTCACCGGCATTGCGCTGGCCGCTCAGGAGGCTGGCCTCGGGGTGCTGGGTTATTGCACGCAGGCGCGTTTCCTGATCAATTGCGGACTGGTGGGTTTGCTTGAATCGGCTTCGCTGGGTGCGCGCGTACACGCGCAACGGCTGATCATGGAACACGAAATGGGTGAACTGTTCAAGGTCATCGGCCTGTACAAGGGCGAACCGTGGGACGCCATGGGATTTGCCCAGGGCGACCGGACCCACACACTGTAGCAATAGATCGTCAGCGCTTGCCGTAGCGGCTGCGGTAGGCCCGAAACACCACAGCCAGGGCCAGCAGCCAGCAGGGCCATAAGCCCAGGCGTGCCACCCACCAGGCATAAGGCGTAACGCCGCTGCGACCTTCCACCTCGCCGACCAGAACGTCCCGGGTATCACGGGCGATGGAACTGACAACACGGGCGTGGTGGTCAACAATCGCGGTTGCGCCGGTGTTGGTTGCCAGCAAGAACGCACGTTCGAACTCAAGCGCACGCATGCGCGTAATCTGCAGGTGCTGGTCAATCGCCAGTCCACTGCCGAACCAGGCCAGGTTGCTGATATTGACGAAGAGGGTCGGCAGCATCGCCGGATCAGCAAATTGCGATGCCAGTTCCTCCCCAAACAGATTTTCATAGCAAATATTGGTGGCCATTTTTTGTCCTTGCCAGCTAAAAGGCAGCTGTCTGGCGTCGCCACGATTGAAATCCCCGAGCGGGATGTTCATCATGGCCGTGAACCATTTGAACCAGGGCGGGATGAACTCGCCAAACGGCACCAGATGCTGCTTGTCATAGCGCCAGGCTTGCGCCTGCCCGGGCTTCAAACCAAGGGCCGAGTTGGTATAACCGTGCTCGTAGTCGCCCATTGGAATACCGATCAAAGCCGCCTGCTGACCTTCGCCGAAACGTCGCTGCAGCGCCTCCCAGTAGTTGGGCGGCAGTTGTTGCGGCAACAGCGCAACAGCGGTCTCCGGCGCAATCACCAGCGCCGTCTGACTGTCTTTCAATTGCTCTGCATACCACTGCAGGGCCACCGGGATGCCGGTAGCGGCTTCGAATTTTTCATCCTGGGCAATATTGCCTTGCAACAGGGTGACGCTCATACGTCCGGCTGACGCCGACAGTTCGGGCACGCCAAGCGAGAGCAGCCCGGGCAGACCGAGCACAGCCAGCGAAGCAAGGATGCCGCGCAACTGCTTAGGCCCGGATCGAGCGCGCCCGATAGAGGCCAGCGTCATCGCCAGCCAGGCTGCGATGGCACAGACGCCATAAATGCCCAGCCATGGCGCGTAGCCTGCCAGCGGCCCGTCTACATGCGCATAACCCGAAGCGCCCCAGCCAAATCCGGTCAGCCAGGTGCCGCGCGCCAATTCAGCCAACAACCAGAGCGCCGCAAAAACAGGAGCGGCCCAGCCTCCATTGAAACGCACGACAACCACAAAGAAGCCGCAAGCCGCCGCGTAATACAAAGCCATCAAACCGGCCAGCGCCAGCACCGCCAGTGCCGCCAACCCGACTGACAAACCACCATAGGTGTGCATGGCAACAAAGATCCACGAAACTGTGCCAGCCAGCCAGGCGATGCCGAACAACCAGCCCAACAGCGCGGCAGTCCGCCAGCTGCGGCATCCCTGCAGCAAGCTCGCCAGGACCGCCAACGACAGGCACTGGAGCCACCAAACCGGCTGACCGGCACGCAGCCCCATAACTTGCAGGGGCGTGACCAGCAGGGTCAGTGGCCAAGCCAGACTGGCCGCGTGCACCGCACCGGCGAACGAGGCAAGCAGCAGCCGCGTGAACCAAGGCCAGCGAGTTTGCACTTCAAGTGGGTGCATCGACAATGGGCGACACCTTGAACCATTTCACGGCACCGCCTTTGGTGTGCAGCACGACAAAATTGAGCCCCGCCATCGCATGACGTTCACCACGTCTGGGAACATGCCCCATCTCGTGGGCAATCAGACCGCCAATGGTGTCGAACTCATCTTGCGGGTCGGTACTGCTCAACTTGACATCGAACGCGTCTTCCACCCGCTCGATGGTGGTGTCGCCACTGACGCGGTAAGTTCGGTCGGCCAGACCATAGATATCCCCTTCGTCCTCAGCCGCATCGAACTCGTCCTCGATTTCGCCCACAATTTGCTCCAGCACGTCCTCAATCGTGATGAGGCCAGCGACGCGGCCGAACTCGTCGATCACGATCGCCTGGTGATTTCGGTTGCCCTGAAATTCGCGCAGGAGATCGTTCAGCCCTTTGCTTTCAGGCACAAAAACCGCAGGCCGCAGCAAAGCCCGGATATTGAGTTCGGGTGCGCGCTGTAACTTGAGTAAGTCCTTTGCCAGCAGAACGCCGATAATATTTTCGCGCTCATTCTGATAGACCGGAAAGCGCGAGTGCCCGGTATCGATCACCCCGTGCAGCATGAGGTCGTAGGGCTCATCGATATTGACCAGATCCATCCGTGTCGCCGGCACCATGACCTCACCGGCCGTCATATCCGCCATGCGTATCACGCCTTCCAGCATGGCGCGCGATTCGGCGCCAATGATGTTGTTCTCCTGCGCTTCGGCCAGGGTTTCAATCAGTTCGGCCGTGGAATCCGGGCCTGGATGGATGAACTCAATCAGTTTCTGCAAAAAAGTGCGTTTGTCTTCCCGGTCTGGAAGTCGCGCAGGATGAAGGTCTGACACAGAGCAAAGCGCAGGACATGCCGTTGTTGAGGACCCTCTAGGATAGCGGATTGCCGTTCCTGTTGGATAACAGGCTTGGCCGACGCCTTACTTCGGTGCGTTGCGCTGCGCGTCCTGCACGTCGCGCCGAATCGCCTGGACTTCGGCCAGGAAGTCCCAGAACTGTTTGACCTGAACCTTGATTCGATAGTCGGTTTGAGCCATCTGCTCCGCCACCATTTCACTCCAATGGCTGTCAAGGGTGGCTGGCTGCAAATGCAGGTGAGCCTCTGATTCGGACCCGTCACGCTCGACCTTGGCTCCGGCCTTGCATGCAATTCTGAGCATGGCGGTGTTTTCGCTCAAGGCATAAATAAAAATGCGGCTCACGCCTTGATTGCGAGCGTGCATGCCAGCCCGGTCGAACAAGCGATCGCCATAGCCGCGGCCACGGGCCGACTTCAATACCGAGACACCGAATTCGGCGCAGGCAGCGAGATTCGGGTCAACCGAGAAAGCCAGATGCGCCATCGCTATCAGTTCAAGACGGCGGTTGTAAATGCCGAATATTTCGTCCCGATCAAAATCCAGGGAGTCTGCGTAACGCTGAATTTGCTCGTCGCTGGCGACAAAGCCGAAGCGCAGATAGCGATCATGCGGGTCAAGCGCCATCAGATGCCTGGCGATTCGCTCTCGATGATTGACTCCCAGGGACCGAATCGGCACCAACGCCGGTGTTCTGAATTCAGACGGGGGGCCAGCGCCTGGAATCGGTGGGCGCAACAAGCCCTTGCCAGCCTCCAGCGACGCTTTGACTAAATCAAGTGTTTCCATCATGAACCGGACTATAAGGGTTTTCCCTAGACTGATCCGCCCAAAGTTCCAATCACCCCCATTACGAAGGCCTCTTTGTCGCATTCATGCGACCGGCGGCAGATGGCAACTATTTGCAGACTTTGATCCGGCGCACCTTGAATTTTTGCCAAATAGCCTTATCATTAGCACTCGTGAGAGTTGAGTGCTAACAGATCTTGGTCTGACAGAACACTCTCTTCATTTAATTGGGGTGTCAGGCTGCAGCGCTTGACGCCCGAGTTTTTCAACCCCTGTTCAAATTCAAGGAGATCCCATGAAACTTCGTCCTCTGCACGACCGCGTGATTGTCAAGCGCGTGGAAAACGAAACCAAGACCGCCTCTGGCATTGTCATTCCTGACAGCGCTGCCGAAAAACCCGATCAAGGTGAAGTTCTGGCTGTCGGCCCGGGCAAAAAGAACGACAAAGGCGAACTGAGCCCGATGGCCGTCAAGGTCGGCGATCGCGTTCTGTTCGGCAAATACAGTGGCCAGACCGTCAAAGTGGACGGCGACGAACTGCTCGTCATGAAAGAAGACGACCTGTTTGCGGTTGTTGAAACCAAGTAATTTTGCCGGACTGATCGAACGACGCGCGCAGCGCCCGGTCGCTCTGTCCCCAACTAATCAAATAACTTTTTTGGAGAATTAATCATGGCAGCTAAAGACGTCATTTTCGGCGGCGAAGCCCGCGCACGCATGGTCGAGGGTGTCAACATCCTGGCCAACGCAGTCAAAGTAACCTTGGGCCCCAAAGGCCGCAACGTGGTGCTGGAGCGCTCCTTCGGCGCCCCCACGGTGACCAAGGACGGCGTTTCGGTCGCCAAGGAAATCGAACTCAAGGACAAGCTCCAGAATATGGGCGCGCAGATGGTCAAGGAAGTGGCTTCCAAGACTTCTGATATCGCTGGCGATGGCACCACCACCGCCACCGTGCTGGCCCAGAGCATCATCCGCGAAGGCATGAAATATGTGGCCGCCGGCATGAACCCGATGGATTTGAAGCGCGGCATCGACAAGGCCGTGACGGCTCTGGTTGCTGAGCTGAAGAAGGCTTCGAAGGCCACCACGACGTCCAAGGAAATTGCGCAGGTTGGCGCGATCTCGGCCAACTCCGACGACACGATTGGCAAGATCATCGCCGACGCGATGGACAAAGTGGGCAAGGAAGGCGTGATCACCGTGGAAGACGGCAAGTCGCTGGATAGCGAGCTTGAGGTCGTCGAAGGCATGCAGTTTGACCGCGGTTACCTGTCGCCTTACTTCATCAATAATCCGGAAAAACAAGCCGCCTTGCTGGAAAACCCGTTCGTGCTGCTGTACGACAAGAAAATCAGCAACATCCGTGACCTGCTGCCGACCCTGGAGCAAGTGGCCAAATCCGGCCGTCCGCTGCTGATCGTGTCGGAAGATGTCGAAGGCGAAGCACTGGCAACGCTGGTGGTCAACACCATTCGCGGCATCCTCAAGGTGGTGGCCGTCAAGGCGCCTGGCTTTGGTGACCGTCGCAAGGCCATGCTGGAAGACATTGCCATCCTGACCGGCGGCAAGGTTATTGCTGAAGAAGTTGGCCTGACACTTGAAAAAGTGACACTGGCTGATTTGGGTTCCGCCAAGCGCGTCGAAGTAAGCAAGGAAAACACCATCATCATCGACGGTGCTGGTGCTGCCGCTGACATCGAAGCCCGCGTCAAGCAAGTGCGTGTGCAAATCGAGGAAGCCACCTCTGACTACGATAAGGAAAAACTCCAGGAGCGGGTTGCAAAACTCGCCGGTGGCGTGGCTCTGATCAAGGTCGGTGCCGCTACCGAAGTCGAAATGAAAGAGAAAAAGGCCCGCGTTGAAGACGCACTGCACGCGACCCGCGCTGCCGTGGAAGAAGGCATTGTGGCGGGCGGTGGCGTGGCACTGCTGCGCGCCCGGCAAGCCGCCGGCAAAATCAAGGGTGACAATGCCGACCAGGACCACGGCATCGCCCTGGTCTTGAAAGCGATCGAATCACCACTGCGCGAAATCGTTTACAACGCGGGCGGCGAAGCCTCTGTGGTGGTGAACGCAGTGTTGGCCGGCAAGGGCAACTACGGCTTCAATGCCGCCAACGACACCTATGGCGACATGATTGAGATGGGCATTCTGGACCCGACCAAGGTGACCCGCATTGCGTTGCAAAACGCAGCGTCGGTTGCCTCCTTGATGTTGACCACCGAGTGCATGGTGGCTGAGTCTCAGAAAGACGACGCACCGGCTGGCGGCATGGG
>JBBQZA010000125.1:0-10708 GCA_038208175.1 Burkholderiales bacterium | reverse complement strand
AACCCCGCCCTTCAGGGCGGTGGGAGCCGACCCCGGCCTGAAGGCCGGGGTTTCGGGGGCGACCGTTTTGGGAGGGGATGCAAACCCCTTCCAAAACACGTTTGACCGACAGGCCTGAAGGCCTGTCGCTAATTTCTTGCTCCCTATAAAGCCATGATTGCGACCATTCTGTCAAAGGGCGTGGAAGTCGAGGAATGTGGCATGACGATGATGCGCGAAGGCTGGACCAATAGACAACTTCTGCCAGGAGTCAAAGTGAATACAGGGGCCAACCTACGGGTCATTGAACTGGCCCAAAAGAGTTATGTGCTTCTCAACCAGTGACGCGGCATCATCCCTTTCTGGCGTTCGCCTTGTTGCGGACTGCCAGGGCAGAAATTAAACCATCAACGCCTTTGGCATTGATCTCCTGAGCAAACTGGCTGCGATAACTCTCTACCAGCCAGACGCCCATGACATTGAAATTGTAAATTTTCCAACCAGTCCCGTCGCCTGGTGTTTTTTCCAGTCTGTATTCAAGCTGTACCGGCTCGCCTCGGCCTTTGACTTCGGTACGCACGACAACTTCCTTGTCGTCTGGTGAGCCGCGAAGTGGTTTGACTGAAAAGGCCAAATCATTCGTCTGGGCCAAAGCACCGGCATAGGTGCGCACAAGCAAGATTTTGAACTCTTCCTCCAAACGCGTCTGCTGTTCAGGACTAATTTGTCGCCAGGTGGGGCCCACTGCGGCGGCAGTCATACGCTTGAAATTAATGCTCGGCATGAGCTTGGCATCCACCAATGCAACGATTCTTGATACATCGCTGCCCTGGATTGATGGGTCGGCCCTGAGGGTGTTGAGGACCTCGGTGGAGAGACGTTTGATCAAAGCATCTGCTGCCTCATCTTGTGCATGCGCAGGCAAGACCAGCAAACTCGATGTGCTCATAACCAGCACGGCAAACCAGCGTGACAATATACGGCGGTTCATGTTTTGATTTCTTTCTTAAAGGTAGAGGGATGTACAATATCATTGTATGCTTATACAAGGATATTAGCAACCGTCAATGGTATTTTTCAGCAGTGTCCTCACTGAGGGCATAGGGTCCCCAAGCGAAATATGGTTCCAAGATAAGGAGTTTTCATGAGTACTTTTGACCATGCCGGTCTGGTTCACAACATCAATCAGAACCTGGCCCCTTTTCGAAAATCGCAGTCCGACGTGATGCAGGGTTTTGCACAATTGGCGCGTGCTTCGATGGCGCAGGGCAATCTCAGCGCCAAAACCAAGGAGTTGATTGCGCTGGCCATTGGGGTCACGCAGCACTGCTCGGGCTGCATCGGCTTTCATGTCAAGGCTTTGCACAAACTTCAGTGCACGCGCGCCGAAGTGGAGGAAATGCTCAACGTCTGCGTTTACATGGGCGGTGGGCCGGCATTGATGTACGTGGCCGAAGTGCTCAAAGCCTGGGAAACCATGGCCCCGACCGAGTAAGCATTGAATCGCATCGCGCCCTTTTATCAACAAGGAGATAGAACCATGTTGTCACCCTGCGCTTATGCTTATATATCGTCATTGTTTTGCATGGAGAACGCATGAAAGCCTTTCAAGATTACTACCCGGAAAACCTGTCGCATTGCTACGGGTGCGGTCGACTCAATTCGCATGGTCATCAGATCAAGACGCATTGGGATGGCGATGAAGCCGTGACCCAATTTACGCCCGAGCACTACCACACCGCGGTGCCCGGCTTCACCTATGGTGGCTTGATCGCTTCACTGATTGATTGCCACAGCACGGGTACTGCGGCGGCGGCTATGTACCGGAGTGAAGGGCGGGAGATGGACACATTGCCCCCATTTCGCTTCGTCACCGGTTCATTGCATGTGGACTACCTCAAGCCAACGCCGATTGCCGGCACACTGGAGATCCGAGGTCGTGTGAAGGAGATCAAGGGCCGCAAAGTTGTGGTTGAAACAAGTGTTCTGGTGGACGGTGTCGCGACGGCACGGGGTGAAGTGGTAGCGATTCAGATGCCTGAAAACTTCGGAATCCAGAGCACATGAAACCCGCACACGATCTTGTCATGGCCGCCAAGGCTGCCTTCGTTCGAACAGTTTATTCCCCGCGAGCCGGTCAACATGCAAAAAGCCCTGGTTGAATCTTTTTTTGACCCCGACACCTCTACCGTCACCCACGTTGTTTCCGATCCGGTCACGCGGCGGGCGGCCATCATCGACAGCGTGCTGGACTACGACCCGAAGTCCGGCCGGACCACGACGACCAGCGCTGACAAGGTTATTGATTACGTCGTGCGCCAGGGCTTGAAGCTGGAGTGGCTGCTGGAAACGCACGCCCACGCCGATCACCTTTCTGCGGCGCCTTATCTGAAGAGACGGCTCGGTGGCAAAGTGGCCATTGGGCGCCACATCTGCGACGTGCAGGCGGTCTTTGCCAAAGTGTTCAATGCCAGCGACATCGATAACCAGGGTGCAGATTTTGATCACCTGTTGGATGAGGGCGAGCGCTTCATGATCGGAGAACTCGAGGTTCTTGTCATGCACACCCCGGGACACACGCCGGCTTGTCTGACGTTTGTCATCGGCAGTGATGCCTTCATCGGGGACACTTTGTTCATGCCTGATTACGGATCTGCGCGTTGCGATTTTCCGGGAGGCGATGCGGCGACGCTGTACCGTTCGGTTAAAAGGGTACTGGCGCTGCCAGCGGATACGCGACTCCATTTGTGTCACGACTACCCGCCGGCCGGGCGCGGTCCGGCCTGGATGACGACGGTGCGGGAGCAGCGCGAAAAGAATGTTCACGTTCACGATGGCGTCAGCGAGGAACAGTTTGTCGCCATGCGCACTGCACGCGACCAGACGCTGGCGTTTCCGGTTTTGATCTTGCCCGCCGTCCAGGTGAACCTGCGTGCCGGGAAGATGCCGACGCCCGAAGACAATGGTGTGAGTTATCTCAAAATTCCCATTAACGCACTCTAAAGCTCTGGACATGGACCCTGCCACGCTCGCGGTGATGTTGGGCGCGCTGATTGGAGCGGTGATGGCACTCACCGGTGCCGGCGGTGGCGTCATGGCCATCCCGCTGCTGGTGTTTGGCCTGCATATGCCGGTGCATGAAGCCGCACCGGTGGGGCTGCTGGCGGTTGGTCTGGCGGCTGCCCTGGGTGCTGCGATTGGCTCGCGCCGTGGCATCGTGCGCTACCGCGCTGCCGCCTTGATCGGCATTGTCGGCATGCTGACGGCGCCCGTTGGCGTAGCTCTGGCGCACCAGTTGCCAAGCCGCCCTCTGCTGGGAGCTTTTGCCGTGGTGCTGATGTATGCCGCCTGGCGCATGCTGAAACGCCCGCTGCTTAGCGCTGCACTGGCTGAGGACGTCATATGCCGGGTCAACAAAGTGGATCATCGCCTGACCTGGACGCTGCCTTGCGCCCGCGCCTTGACGGGCACCGGTCTGATGGCCGGGCTGCTCAGCGGTTTGCTCGGCGTCGGCGGTGGTTTTGTGATCGTCCCGGCGTTGAGTCGCTACACCGATCTGGAGATCCGCAGCATTCAGGTGACTTCGCTGGCGGTGATTGCCCTGGTCTCGCTCAGTGGCGTATCAGCGGCTGCGTTGCGCCAGCCCTTGCCGTGGGCCGTTGCCTTGCCGTTTGCCGCCGGTGCCGTCGTCGCGCTACTGCTTGGTCAGCAACTTGCCAGGAAACTTGACGCCAAGTGGTTGCAGCAGGCCTTTGCCTGGTTTTGTGTGCTGGTTGCCGTGCTCATGCTGGCCAGAGCCCTGGGCTGGGCCGCGAACTGATATCAGAACCTGGCCCCTTTTCGAAAATCCCAGTCCGACGTGATGCAGGGTTTTGCCCAATTGGCGCGTGCTTCGATGGCGGCTGGCTACACTCGCCGGATGGATTCGCAAGCTGTTTCACCGTTCGGCGCTCGCCGCTATCGCTCCTGGAACGAGCATGTCAAAGAGCGCCACGGTGGGCGCGTGCAGAAGGTCTCGATTGAAGCCGGCTTTACCTGCCCGAACCGCGATGGACGGGTCGCTGTCGGTGGCTGCACCTTTTGCAACAACGACGGCTTTACGCCGCTCTACCTGGACCGGCGCCAGAGCATCAGCGAGCAGATCGATGCCGGGCTGGATTTTCTGCAACGGCGCTATCCGGGAACCGAGCGCTACATCGCCTACTTTCAGAGCTACAGCAACACCTACGGTGAAATCGATCGCCTGCGCGCCTGCTACGAGGAGGCGCTGGCGCATCCCCAGATCACGGGTCTGGCCATAGGCACGCGACCCGACTGCCTGCCGGAGCCAGTGCTGGACTACCTTACTCTGCTGGCGCGTGAACACATTGTCGAACTGGAGATCGGTGTCGAGTCGTGCAACGATGCGGTGCTGGCAAGCGTCAACCGTGGTCATGATTTTGCCGCCAGCGCAGACGCCATCCGTCGCGCTGCGGCCCGCGGGCTGGAGGTGACGGCGCATCTGCTGCTCGGGCTGCCAGGCGAGTCCTACCGGAGCATGCTCGATGGCGCTAGGCTGATCTCGGCCTTGCCGATCCGCGCCCTGAAGCTGCATCAATTGCAACTGGTGCGCGGCACCGCGCTGGCGCGTCAATGGCAAAAAGATCCGACCAGCGTGCCGCTGGCGGGTAAACAGGAGTGCATCAGTCTGTTGGCCGATTTCATCGAGCGCCTGTCACCCGCCATCCTGCTCCAGCGCGTCGGCAGCGAAGTGCCGCCGTCGATGAAATTGGCCCCCGACTGGAACCTGCGCCTGTCTGAACTGGCGCCGCGAATCTCGGCTGAGCTGGCGCGTCGCGGCAGCTGGCAGGGATCTCGCTATTTACCCGACTCGCTCGGCGTCGAACAAGCCTTGGTGAAGGCCTGCGTCATCACTTAAAGAGCAGAGGCAGCGACTGCCGGAACAGGTCCCAGGTACCGAGCAGGACGACTGCGGGTATTCAGGTCGCTTTCCCGTCCACGCATGAACAGCAGCGCGCTAGCGGTGTTGATCAAAAGACCTACGCCGGCCACCAGCATCACGCTGCTGCCCTGTGCTCATATTTGGCGGTCCGCCTCGACCTGTACCAGGCAGTCATAGAAAGTGGGTGCGCGTCCCAGGTCGGTCAGCTTCTGGCTGGTCAATTGATTTACGTTGCAGCCATCGAGGCCGAATTTTCGCCACCAGACGCCCAGTCCGTTGACGACGCCGACGCGAGCCCGCGTCGATACCTTCAGCTTGCAGCGGTAGACGCCGCGCTGGTTGAAGACACGCACGGTATCGCCGCTTTGCAACTCGCGTGCGGCCGCGTCCGCAGCGTGCATTTCAAGCACCGGCTCGCCTTGCATGTCGCGCAAGCTCTTCACATTGACAAAAGTAGAGTTCAAAAAATTGCGCGCCGGTGGTGAGATCATGGCCAGTGGATAGAGCGGCGACGAGTTGAACGCCTCATGGTTCGCGACGTGGTCCGCCAGGCCGTCCAGCCCGGCGGCCGCCAGCCGCGCACTGAAAAACTCGCACTTGCCGGAAGGCGTTGGAAAGTTGCCGTGCGCAAACGGCGCCTCCAGCCCTGGCAAAGTCGCAAAACCGTGGCTCAGCAAAGATTCAAAATCGACCGCTGCGCCATAGGCCATGCGGCACAGCGCCGGGTCGTCGTCGGCGAAGCAGGGCTCGGTAAAGCCCATGGCTTGCGCCAGTTCGCGAAAGATCTGGGTGTTGGTTTTGGCCTCGCCGAGCGGCGCAATGGCCGGACGATTCAGCAGCGCGTCGGTATGGCCGTAGCTCATATGCACGTCCCAATGTTCCAGTTGCGTCGTGGCCGGCAGCACGTAGTCGGCATAGTCGGCGGTATCGGTCTGAAAATGCTCCAGCACCACGGTAAACAGGTCGTCGCGCGCAAAGCCCTGTACCACCCGGGCGGAGTCGGGGGCAATCGCCACCGGATTGCTGTTGTAAACGATCAGCGCCTGCACCGCCGGACCGAAGGCAGCACTGCTGGAGCGCAACAGGTTGTCGCCGATGGTGCTCATGTTGAGTGTGCGGGGCGTTCGGCCGCCGAGCAAATCTGGCCGCTGCAGTTCGGCGCGCTGCACCGGGAAAGCGCCCGAACTCGACAGCAGAACACCGCCGGCACGCTGCCGCCAGGCGCCGATCAACGCCGGCAGACTGGCGATCAGCCGCACCGCGTTGCCGCCGCCATGCACGCGCTGCATGCCGTAGTTGAGGCGGATCGCCGCCGGCTCATGACTGGCAACGCAGGCGCCGTAGTCTCGGGCCAGCGCGCGGATCTGCTCCGCTGTGATGCCGCAGACCAACGCGGCGCGTTCAGGTGACCACTGCAAGGCCCGGCTGCGCAGCAAATCCCAGCCCAGCGTGTGCTGCGCCAGGTAGTCGTGATCGAGCCAGTCGTGCTGAATCAATTCAAACATCAACGCCAGTGCCAGCGCGGCATCGGTGCCCGGCAGCAGGGCAATGTGTTCGTGACATTTTTCCGCTGTTTCGCTCTTGCGCGGGTCGATGCAGACCAGCCTGGCGCCGCGGCGTTTGGCCTCCTGGGCATAGCGCCAGAAGTGCAGGTTGCTGGCGATCGAGTTGCTGCCCCAGATCAGGATCAGCCTGGCTTCGGCAAAAAATTCGACCCGCATGCCGACCTTGGCCCCCAGTGTCTGGACCAGCGCCTCGCCGCCAGCCGAAGAGCAGATGGTGCGGTCCAGCAAAGAGGCGCCGAGCTTGTGAAAGAAACGCATCGACATGCTGTCGCCCTGCACCAGTCCCATGGTGCCGGCGTAACTGTAGGGCAGGATCGCCTGGGCCGCATCGGATCCTGCTGCGGCAAGGGCCTTGAGCCTGGTCGCAATGTCTTGCAAAGCGCTGTCCCAACTGACGCGCTCAAACTGGCCGGAGCCCTTGGGTCCGACCCTCTTCAACGGGTGCAGGATGCGCTCCGGGTGGTAAGTTCGCTCCGGGTAGCGCGAGACCTTGGTGCACAGCGCGCCATCGGTATGCGGATGCGCCGGATTGCCATGCACCTTGATGGCGATACCGTCAGAGACGGTGGTCAGCATCGAGCAGGTATCCGGACAGTCGTGCGGGCAAGCGCCCAGCACCTGAGTGTGCGACGGGTCTGTAAGGTGGGAGAAGTTGGGCGTCATGGGCGGATACAGAATGCGTGGCCCCATTTTGGCTCAATACCGCGGCCGCCGTGTGGACACCGCGCTTTGCCACTGCAGGATGGTCGGGTTGGCGATAGACTACACCGCATAGGAGTACTTATGAAAGTTATCGATTCAATCGTCACCCAGGCGGCCGGTATTGCCGCCATTCGCCGAGATATTCACGCCCATCCCGAGCTGTGTTTTGAAGAGACCCGCACCGCCGATCTGGTCGCAGAGAAGCTGACCGAGTGGGGCATCCCGATACACCGCGGACTGGGGACCACCGGCGTCGTCGGCATCATCAAGAATGGCACATCGAGTCGTGCCATTGGCTTGCGCGCCGACATGGACGCATTGCCGATGCAGGAGTTCAATACCTTTCACCATGCCAGCAAAAAGGTCGGCAAGATGCATGCCTGTGGTCACGATGGCCACACGGCCATGCTGCTGGCAGCGGCGCAGCATTTTGCCAGGGAACGCAATTTCGATGGCACGGTGTACCTGATATTTCAGCCTGCCGAAGAAGGCGGTGGTGGCGCGCGCGAGATGATCAAGGACGGCTTGTTCGACATGTTTCCAATGGATGCCGTGTTTGGCATGCACAACTGGCCGGGTTCCGAAGTCGGCAAGTTCGCGGTCGCAGCCGGTCCGGTGATGGCGTCCAGCAACGAGTTCAAGATCACGATTTATGGCAAGGGCGGTCACGCTGCCGCGCCGCACAATGGCCTGGATCCGGTGCCGGTGGCGTGCCAACTGGTGCAGGCCTTTCAGACCATCATCAGCCGCAACAAAAAGCCGATCGACGCGGGCGTGGTTTCGGTCACCATGATCCATGCCGGCGAAGCCACCAACGTGATACCCGACCATTGCGAGTTGCAGGGCACGGTGCGCACCTTCAGCATCGAAGTGCTGGACCTGATCGAGAAGCGCATGAAACAGATTACCGAGCACACTTGCGCGGCCTTTGACATGCGCTGCGAATTCGAGTTTGTACGCAACTACCCGCCGACCATCAATGCTGCGGCAGAGGCTGAGTTCGCCCGCAAGGTAATGACTGCCATCGTCGGCGCAGACAATGTGCTGTTGCAGGAGCCGACCATGGGGGCCGAGGATTTCTCCTACATGCTGCTGGCCAAACCGGGCTGCTACTGTTTCATTGCCAATGGTGACGGCACGCACCGCGAATCAGGGCATGGCAGCGGCCCCTGCATGTTGCACAACCCGAGCTACGACTTTAATGACGACATGATTCCGCTGGGCGCCACCTATTGGGTGCGTTTGGCTGAAGAATGGCTGAAGCCAGCGGCCTGAGGGAGTCAGCAACATGATGAGTGTGCGTGAGGCGTTTTCCAGCAGCTACGCGCTGGCGCGTGGCAAGTTTTTTGCAGCCGCGGTCGGCGCCAATCTGCCGCTGACCTCGCATCTTCATCCCAGCGCCGGGCGCGACGGCGAAGCGCTGGCGATGGACGTGGTGCTGGAGGGTTCAGCGTCGGCAGAGCGGTTGCTGATCATCAGCAGCGCCTGTCATGGCGTGGAAGGTTATTGTGGCAGTGGCGTGCAGGTGTTTGCGCTGCATGACCAAGCCTGGCGCGAGAAGGCCCGTGCCCAAGGCGTGGCGGTTTTGTATGTGCATGCACTCAACCCGTACGGCTTTTCCCATGTACGCCGCGCGACCCATGAAAATGTCGACTTGAACCGCAATTTTCATGACTTCAGCCAGCCCTTGCCGGTCAACGAAACCTACCGGACCCTGCATCCCCTGCTGTTGCCCGAGCGCTGGCCGCCGGACGCCGACAACGCCGCTGCCATTGCCCGCTCCATCGAGACGCTGGGCCTGGCGCTGTTTCAGAAGGGGGTTTCGGGCGGCCAGCACGAGTTCGCCGATGGCTTGTTTTTTGGCGGTACCGAGCCGACCTGGAGCAACCAGACGATACGCCAGGTGCTGCGCAACCATGGGCGCACGGCGCGCAAGATCGCCTGGATCGACTTGCACACCGGGCTCGGGCCCAGTGGCGTCGGCGAGCGCATTTTTGCCTGCAAGGACGACAAGGTGGCATTCGCACGTGCCCGCCAGTGGTGGGGCGGCAACGGGGCAACGCCGGTGACCTCGATCTATGACGGCTCTTCGACCTCGGCTCTTCTGACCGGGTTGATGTGGATCGCGGCGTACCAGGAATGTCCGCAGGCCGAGTACACCGGCCTGGCGATGGAATACGGCACGCTGCCTTTTCCCGAAGTGACGCAGGCCTTGCGCGCCGAGCATTGGCTCAACAATCATCCGCAGGCGCCAGCCGGGTTGGCGAGCCAGATCAAGCAGCAGATGATGGATGCTTTTTACACCGATACCGACGTCTGGAAGAAGAGAATCGTGGACCAGGCGCGCGAAGCGATGTTCCAGGCGGTTGATGGGCTGAGTAGCTGAGCTCGCGCCTCATACGATTCAAAGATGCAGATAGGTGAAACTGTGTGGGCCGGAGCACTCCGGCTTTTACCCGGAGCACTCCAGTGATGGCCCGGAGCACGCCAGTGATGGCCCGGAGCACGACGGTGGGGCACTCAGTTCCGCGAATGTCCCCCGCCTACGGCTCCTCCTTGATTTCGCTGCACTGAGCGCCCCATCGTCGTGCTCCTGCATTGGTGGTGGGCTTGCCAATGCGTCACCCCAGTTCTTGTCTGCCGAAGGCGACTGGGTATCAAGCCGCAAAGCGGCGCGCTGCGATCTCCAGCAGGCCGTCAAAGATCAGGTTGTCCACCAGTTCGAACTGCACCGACATGCTGGGCGCCATTTTCCAGCCGGCGCCGCCGGCCATGATGCATCTGGGCTCGGCCGTGCAGTGGTGCCGCACATGTTGCACCATGCGTTCCACGGCGCCGGCAATGGCGTAAGTGCCACCGCTGGTCAGGGCGTCGCTGGTGTTGGTCGGAAACTCGCGCACATCGCCGGTCGGCACGCGCAGCCCGGCGGTACCGGATTCGAGTGCGCGCAGCATGATGCCATGGCCCGGCAGGATCAAGCCACCCAGGAACCGGCCATTGGCGTCAATGGCGTCGACCGTGACGGCGGTGCCGATCATGACCACCACCAGCGGTTGCGCCGGACCCTGCGCCAGGGTGCGGTGCCAGGCGCCGATCATCGCCACCCAGCGGTCGGCACCAAGCCGCGTCGGATGGTCGTAGCCATTCGTGATGCCGGCTTCTGCGGCGCTGGATACCACCCATTGCCCGGGCAAATCCCAGATTTCCATTTGATCCTCGACCCGATGCCTGACCGTATCGCCGGCGACGACGCAGCCCAGCATACGAGCGGGCGCGGGCAGCGCAGCCCAGGCCCCTTCAGCCAGTTTGTCGATGTTCTCAAGAAACTCGGCACCTTGCGCCAACACCAGGGCGTTGGGACGGTGGTCCTGGTACAGCGCCCACTTGAGACGCGTGTTGCCGACGTCAATTGCCAGAAATTTCATGGCGTGATTATCATCGCGAACTTATGTCCATCATCGAACTCCCTGCCCAGGCACTGTCGCTCGCAGTGACGCGATCAGCCCTGGCGCCAGGGCAG
>JBBQZA010000124.1:0-10711 GCA_038208175.1 Burkholderiales bacterium | reverse complement strand
CAACACCATTGCCAACCTGGGCAGCGGCGCGATCAGCGCCGGCTCGGTGGACGCCAATTACCTGGCGACGCCTCTGGCAGCCGGTGTCACGCTGACGTATGACGGCAGCAGCAACAAGTTTTCCGGCTTCCCTGCAGGCGCCGCGGTAACAGTGACGCGGGCCGATGGTACGGTGGATCCCGCTAGCCCTTACGCAGCAGGCGCCCCGGTGACCTATTCGGCTGGGGCCAGGATCAGTTTCAATGGCATCACGATCAGCATCAGCGGCAAGCCGTCCGATGGCGACACCTTCACCGTCCGTAAAAATGCCGGTGGCGTCTCCGATGGCAGCAATGCCTTGCTGCTGGGCGCATTGCAAAACAAGAAGACCATCGGTAGCAGTACAGCCAGTTTCAACGACGCCTATGCCCAACTGGTCAGCACGGTTGGCAACAAGACGCGCCAGGTCCAGATCGCCAATACCGCCCAAACCAGTTTGACCACGCAAATTCGTGCGGCCCAACAATCCGTCTCCGGCGTCAATCAGGATGAAGAAACGGCCAACCTGCTGATATTCCAGCAGATGTACCAGGCCAATGCCAAGGTAATCCAGACCGCGTCCACCATGTTTGATGCCATATTGGGTATACGCTAGTTCTTAACCAGGAGTTCACGATGCGTATCAGCACCCAAACCTTTTACGAACAGAGCCGCAGTGCGATGGGCTCACAGCAGGGCGGTTTGCTGCGCGTTCAGCAACAGCTTGGCAGCATGAGCAAGATTCTGGCGCCGTCGGACGATCCGCTGGCTGCGACCCAGGCGCTGAACGTATCGCAGTCGATCGCGCTGAATTCGCAGTACGCGGCGAGCCGGGCTCAGGCCCAGCAGTCGCTGACGCTCGAAGAAAGCGCGTTGCAAAGCGTCACCAGCGTTTTACAGAACATCAAGACCAGTCTGATAGAGGCCGGCAACGGTACCTTGGCGGATGCCGATCGTGCAGCCATTGCCACTGCGCTGCAGAGCAATCTGGACCAGTTGCAGGGGCTCGCCAATACCGATGACGGCAACGGTCAGTTTCTATTTGCCGGCTTCAAAAGCGGCAGCGCGCCATTCGTCAGCCAGGCCGGCGGTGGCATTCAGTACGCCGGTGACCAGGGTCAGCGACTGATGCAGGTCGATGCCTCGCGCCAGATGGCCGCGACCGACGATGGCCGCACGGTGTTTCAGAGCGTGCAGGGCGGCGCTGGCTATGTCACGTCAGCAGCAGCAGGCAACAGCGGTAGCGCGGTATTTGGCTCGATCGCGGTAATCGATGCGAGCAATGCGGATTACGGCAAAGACTTCGTCATCAGTTTCACCGATGCCACGCACTACACAGTGGATACCGTTCCCGCTGCTGCCGTAGCGCCCGCTGCGCAGGCCTATACGTCAGGCAGTCCGATTGCATTTGGCGGCATGCAAATCAGCATCACGGGTGTCCCGGTAGCAGGCGATCAAGTCAAGGTCGCGAGCGCCAGGAACGCCGGTACCGACGTGTTCCAGTCTATCAGCGATGTGATTTCCGCGTTGAGAACACCGGTAGCACATACCGGTGCAGCAGGTCAAGCCACGGTGCTGAATGCGCTCAGTACCGCCAACCGTAAGATCACGAACGCCCATGACAACGTCCTGACGGTGCGCGCATCAGTTGGCTCGCGTCTGCAGGAGCTCGATGCCTTGGGCGCTACCGGGGATCAGCGCACGCTGCATGACAAGAGTTATCTGTCCGATCTGCAGGACCTCGATTACGCCAGCGCGATGGCCGAGTTTTACCAACGTCAGACGGCGCTGCAGGCAAGTCAGCAAACCTTCGTCAAAATCCAGCAGATCGCCTTATTCAACTACTTGTAGGTTGGGCTCGCCGATGGCTTAACCCGACAGCCACAATCACGCTAAGGGTGCAGCGCCTGCAGGAACTTAAAGACAGACTCGAAGCCTGCACCAAAGCGCGGTTCCATAAACGGTCCAAGGTACTGCATCGACACCTGCGTCATGGCCATGCCCGCCAGCAGCGTGATCGGAAAGCCGACCGCAAAAATGCTGAATTGGGGCGATACCCGGTTCATGATGCCCATGGCAATGTTCAGCGTCAGCAGGGTTGCAATGATGGGCAGCGCCAACATCAGTCCGCCGGCAATGATCTGGCTGCCGGCCAACACCAGGACATACCAGCCGCCGGCTGCCAGTGGCGCATCCGAAATCGGCAGCGTATGGAAACTCTCCGCCAGCGTCATGATCAGCGTCAGGTGACCGTCAACCGCCAAAAATATCAGCAGCGCCAGGGCGTTCAGCAGGCGAGCCAAAACCATGGTCTGGCCACCACTGGTGGGGTCGAAGAAGGCAGCAAATGACAAGCCCATCTGCAAGCTGGCGTATTCACCTGCGGCCTGTACCAGCGCGAAAACCATGCGCATGGAAAAGCCCATGGCGGCCCCAATGAGAATTTGCTGAATCAGAATCCAGACGCCGCTGGCCGAGACCAGCGCCACTGCCGGTAGTTTTCCCAGCGTCGGCGCAATTGCAATCGCCAGCAGGGCCGCCAGCGCCACCTTGATCCTGCGCGGCACGGCCGCTTCACTGAAAATGGGGGCTGTGCTGATGAGTGCCAGCATGCGCACAAAAGGCCACAAAAAGCTCACCAACCAGAGGTTCAGTTGCTCGGAGGTGACTGAGAAGACGCTGGCCATCATCCGATCAGATGCGGGATGGACGAGAACAGGTCGCGCATGTAATCCAGCACTGTGGCGATCATCCAGGGCCCGGCAATCACCAGCGTGGCCAATACCGCCAGCAACTTGGGAATGAAAGACAGCGTCATCTCGTTGATTTGGGTGGCCGCCTGAAACAAGCTAATCAGCAAGCCGGTGATCAGCGCCATCAGCAGCAGCGGGCCGCCCAGCAGCAACGCCAGTTTCATGGCCTGAAAGCCCATCGACATAACCGTTTCGGGCGTCATTTCAATGCATCCTGTTCAACGTGTATGACGGCCAGTTCAGGTGTAAAAACTCTGAGCCAGCGCACCAATCAAGAGTTGCCAGCCGTCCACCAGAACAAACAGCATCAGCTTGAAGGGCAGCGAAATGGTCGCCGGCGGCACCATCATCATGCCCATCGACATCAGCACGCTGGCGACGACCAGATCGACCACCAGAAAGGGAATGAAAATTGTGAAGCCAATCTGGAATGCGGTCTTGAGTTCGCTGATCACATAGGCGGGCAATAAAATGCGCAAGCTCACCTGCTCCGGTCCGTCCATCGGCGGGCTGTTGGCCAGCTTGGCAAACATGGCGAGATCGGCCTCGCGCGTTTGCTTCAGCATGAACAGCTTGAAAGGTTGAATCCCGCGTTCCAGCGCCTTCTCGCCGCTGATTTTGTTTTCGTTGAACGGCTTGTAGGCATCGCTGTAAACCTTGTCGAATACCGGCGACATGACAAAAAAAGTAAGAAAAAGAGACAGTCCGACCAGTACCTGGTTGGGCGGTGAGGACTGTGTGCCAATGGCGGTGCGCAGCAGCCCCAGCACGATCAGAATGCGGGTGAAACTGGTCATCGACAACAACAGCGCCGGCAAGAACGACAGCGATGTCAGCAGGACCAGCGTCTGCACGCTGAGCGACCAGGTTTGGCCGCCGCCCGGCCCCGGTTTGCTGATGATCCCCGGCAGACCCTGGGCCGTGGCTATGGCTGGCAAGACCCCCAGCAGCACCAGCGCGACAAGCGGCAGGACCCAAGCCTGCCGCAAACGGAGCGCGGCAGTGTTCATCCGGCGCGCCTTCTCAGCTTGTCGAGTGACTGCAGCAGCGATTGGGAAAATGCCATGCTGCCCGTGAGACCCCTGATCGTCGTGCTGGCTTGCGGCGTTGACAGTTCTTTGGCGGGCAGCGTATGCAACGCGCTGATGTGGCCCGCTGCCACGCCGAGAACCAGCCAGGCATCGCCTATTTCCAGCACTACGACACGCTCGCGCTGCCCGACCATGGTGCTCGCCACCACTTTTAGCAGTTGTGCGTTACCGGCGGGTTGCAGACCCAGGCGCCGCAGCGCCCAACCACACAGAAAAATCAGTGCCACCACCAGCGCCAGGCCCAGAACAGCCTGTAGCAGGCCGCCGATGCCGGATGACCAGGCGGGCTCAACCGCTGCGCTTGGCACGGTGGGCAGCGCTGCACCGGCCGAAAAACTCAGACCGATCAGCAACAGGGCCGTTACCACGGCCATACGCGGGTACCTCATCGATTCAGTTTCTGGATGCGTTCCGAGGGCGTGATGATGTCGGTCAGGCGAATGCCGAACTTGTCGTTCACGACCACCACCTCGCCTTGTGCAATCAGGTAGCCGTTAATGAAAACGTCCATCGGCTGCCCGGCCAGGCCGTCGAGCTCAACCACTGAACCGGGCGAGAGTTGCAGCAGATTCTTGATGGTCAGGCGCGTGCGACCCAACTCGGCAGTCAGTTGCACAGGAACGTCCAGAATCCTGCCGATATCGCCTTCGGCAAGGTAGGAGTCACTGTCGTTTTGCAGCGCCGGGAACACCCTTTCGCCGGCCGGTCTGGAGGCGACGGAGGGCGCCGACGGGTGCGCCGGGTGACTGGCCTGTTCCTGCTCGGCCATCGCACTGCCCCAGTCGTCAGCGGCGCTCGCAGCCGCGGGTTTGCCGGCTGATGCCTGCTCGGCCATGGCGCTGGCCCAATCGTCAACCACTTCGGTCACGACTGTCGTATCGAGTTCGGTGTTTTCACTCATAGTTGGTATCCTTGTTTGAATCAATGTCCTGCAGGTTGATCATCTTTTGCACCCGTAGGGCGTAATGATTGTTGGACATGCCGTAAGCACACTCCATGACCGGAACGCCATTGACCTTGGCCACAACGGTCTTGGGAATCACGACCGGCAACACATCGCCTACTTTCAGTTTCATCAGCTGGCCCACGCTTGACTCAAAACTAAGGAAGGGCGCTCTGAGTTCAACGTCAGCGGCCTGCACCTGGTGCGTCAGGTGCTTGATCCAGTGCTTGTCCACCGCTACCTCATCCTGCAGCGGGTTCGACATCAGGTCACGGATCGGCTCGATCATCGAGTACGGGAAGCAAACCGTCAGCGCGCCTCCGACCGGACCGAACTCGATTTGAAAAGTGGAGACGATCACCATTTCGTTGGGCGCCACAATATTGGCCAGCCTGGCGTGCATTTCGGAACGCACATACTCGAATTCGACCGGATAGATCGGCTGCCAGGCCTTGCCATAACTTTCAAGCGTGACGTCGAGCAGCCGTTTGATGATGCGTTGCTCGGTCTGCGTGAAGTCGCGGCCTTCAACCCGCACGTGGTACCTGCCGTCGCTGCCGAACAAATTGTCAACGACCAGGAACACCAGCTTCGGGTCGAACACGAAAAGTGCCGTACCCCGCAGCGGCTTCATCTGCAGCAGGTTGATATTGGACGGCACCGGCAGATTCCGGGAGAATTCGCCGTACTTCTGAATCTTTACCGTGCCAACGGAAATATCCGCATTGCGACGCATGAAGATCAGCAGCGAGCTGCGCAGGTTCCGCGAGAAACGTTCGTTGATGACCTCGATCGCTTGCATGCGACCGCGCACGATGCGCTCGTCGGTGCCCAGCTTGTAGCTTACTGGCCCTTGCGCAGGCGGCGTTGGCGGCGGCGCAGCTTCGGCTTCACCGCTGACACCGTGCAGTAGCGCATCTACCTCGTCCTGCGAAAGTTCATGTTCATAAGCCATGGTCGACTCTTATTGAGTGTGTCACTGAACTATGAAAGCGGTAAACATCAAACTCGATATCTTCGCGGGCGCCAGATTCGGTATGAAGGGCAGCCGCAATGCCTCCAGCAGTTCGCCGCTCAGTTTGGTTTTCTGTTCCGGTGTAATCAGCCCTTCAGCGTCCCGGTTCGACAGCACCGACAAAATCCGGCTCCGCACTTCTGGCAGATATTTGTTGACCTGCTCCTGCGACGCAGCGTCAGCTACTTTGAGGGTTACGCCAACGTGCAAAAAGCGGCTCCTTCCGCCCGGTTGCAGATTGACGGTAAAGGGCTCCAGTGCAATAAAAATAGGATCTGCCGGCAACGCGGCCTTTTCTGCTTGAACGCCATGGCCGGCGAGGAAATAGTAGGCAGCGCCACCGCAGGCTGCCAGTATCAACACGATCACGGCGATCACGAATATCAATTTCCGCGACTTGGGCGCCTTGCTGGGTTGGGGTACTTCGGTGCTGCTGGTTGCCATGATTCGTGCCTGTTTCGAGATTTGATTGTTGGCCAAACAACCCTTCAAGCATCGCCTGATCAACAGGGGGAAAGCGCTTCAACTCCGGCATTTGCGCGCGCGGCTGCCTTCGACGTTTGCGCTCAGGCGTAGGTATCCACGCTGCTTGCGTTGTTGCGTCGCAGTGGTTCGGTGAGTGGCCGGGCCGTCGGGCTTGGTGTGTTCAACAAACTGGTTTCCCGGTAACTGCGCCTTTGAGCCGCACCGTCCTGAGCCTGCGAATAAGCCGTCTGCTGCTGGCTTTCGGCGCTGACCGAGGTGTTGCCCAGACTGATGCCGTTGTCTGCCAAACTGGCACGCAATTGCGGCAGGGCTGCCTCGACCGCAGCACGAACCGAGGAGTGTGCCGATACAAACAGCGCTTCCATATGCTGGTTGTTCATGTTCAAGGTCACTTTCAACGGACCCAGGCCCGGCGGGTTGAGCTGAAGCTCAGCGACCTGATGACCGCCGCGATCCATCTTGATCAATTGCTGGCCGAGCGCCTTACCCCATTCGCTGCTTCCGACGTCCGCAGCGACGGACAGCGTGCTTGCATTGGACGTGACGTTTGATTCAGCCGTGCGGGCTATACCTTGTACCAAGGCATTGACTGCGGCACCGGTCACCGTGGCATTGCTGTTCGCGCTGTCGCTGCCCGCGTCGAACTCTTGCCTGGTGACCTTCTCGACGCTGCCGAACGGCACGCCAGTCAGTTCAGCCGTTGGCTGGCCTGGTTGAGTTGCGAATTTTTCAGGATCAGGCGCAGCGCTGGTACGGCTGCGTGTCGGGCCCGGCTGGGGGTTGCCTAGCGATGTGGCTGTCGCCTGGACAGTGGCCTGCAAAGTCGCCTGAGGCATGGCTTGCGGCGATGTCTGAAGTGTTGTTTGAGAGGTAGTGGCTACCCTGGCCACTGGCTGATTTGAATCGAACATGGGCGCGTTGGCTGGAGCAGCGATCTTTGCGGGATCAAGCGCAACGCTGCTGCGGTTGCGTGCCGACAGGGGCTCGGGACCAAGCAACGGCGCGACTGTGGCCTGGACGGTGGCCTGCACAGCGGCCTGAGGAAGCGCTTGCAGCGGCGGCGGCAGCGATGCCTCAAGCTTTGTTTGAGCGGCATTGAGCAGCGGCGGGGCTGCGGCCTGCGTGGGTGCTACCTTGATCAATTCAGGGGTCGGCGCGCTTGCGATTGTTGCGGTGATGGCGGGATCAAGTGAAACCCGGGAAGGATTGCGTTCTGCCACTGTCACTGTCTCTGGATTGAGCAGCGGTGCGGCTGTGGCTTGAATTGGGGCCTGCAGTGAGTCCTGATTTGATTGGCGCAGCGTTGGCTGCGGAGGGGTCTGACGGATCGCTTGAGCGGGAGCTTGCATGATCGAAGCCTTAACCAGCTCAGGGCTTGGTGCGGGGGCCGGAACTGGCTCGGGGTTGAGCAGCGGTGCGGTGATGGCCTGCGCTACTGCTTGCGGGGGTGTCGAAGGCTTTGACTGCGCCGCAGCCTTGGGTTTAGAGACACCCGCAGCAGGAGTCTCCATCAGTTGCACCAGCGACTCAGTGCTTTGCGCTGGCGCATCCGGCGCGGCTTGCAGGGCTTCGCTGGGGTTCGCCGCCAATTCAGTCTGCCCTACTGGGTTGGCCTTTGCCTTGGCGGCCGTGGCGATCACGCGTTGCTGGGGAGCAAGCGCAGGCCCCATGACATTGACCAGATCCATTAATTCCACTTTTTGCTCACCAGCGCGACGACCGGGCAGCACCGGTGTTGCCAAGGTGCTGGCCGATGGGTCACTTGCCTCAGCAGGTTGCAGTGAACGAAGCAGGGTCTCGGCAAAGCTGACGCTTGCGTTGTCAGCCAACACGTCGCCGGACGCCGCTGCCGCTGGCAACAGGCTGGACGGCAGATTCGGCGCCGCGTGGGACGAAAGAATCAAGGACATCATGATGTTGGGTCCGGTTAGTTGGGCGACAGGGTGGCAGCCATGTAGAACTTGCGGGCGCTGCGCTCGTCGTTGTCGCGCTGCTCCTTTTTGTTACTGGCCAACAGTTCCTGATGGCGAACCCGATCCGCCAGCGTGTCAAAGGAAGTGAGGCGGCGCTTGCTGGATTGCCAGTCGCTGCGACCATGCACCAGCTGCGTCTCGGCCTGCTGGGTCAATGCGCGTTGCTGTTCAATCGCGCTGTCGAGCGTGTAGACGAATTGCTGGAAGTTGCGCAGGTGCGCACAAGGAATGCCAATGCTCATCAGGGTCTGCAACTGCGCCATGTAATCCTGCCGGTACTGCAGCAGCATTTCGAGTTTCTCGCTGGCGCTGCTCTGGGCATTTTGCAATTCCCCGAGTCGGCGCGTGGCCTCGTCCGTCTTGTTCTGTGCCAGTTCGATCAGAGTGTCAAGTGGAAGTTGGTTATGCATGGTGGTTTCTTTGGAGGATGCGTCAGGTGGGCTATCAGTTGGCGTGCCACAAACCGTTCAGGTGCCTGACCGATGAGGCGTAGTCGGCGCGCTCATGCATGGGTTGTTGCAGAAAGGCTTCAATTTTTGGATAGAGGGCAATGGCCTTGTCCAGTTCCGCGTCATGGCCGGGCGCGTAGGCGCCGACGCTGATCAGGTCTCGATTGCGCTGGTAGCGCGACAGCGCCTGCTTGAGGCTGCGAACCGCTTCAAACTGTGAAGGTTCAATCAGCGCCGTCATGGCGCGGCTGATCGAGGCCTCGATGTCAATGGCCGGGTAGTGCCCAGCCTCGGCCAGAGTGCGCGACAGCACCACGTGCCCGTCCAGAATGGCCCTGGCGGCATCGGCAATCGGGTCCTGCTGGTCGTCGCCTTCAGCTAACACCGTGTAGAACGCGGTGATTGAACCCCCCTTGCCGGCGGCGTCGCGGGCACCATTGCCGGCGCGCTCCACCAGCGCCGGCAGCTTGGCGAAGACCGACGGCGGGTAACCTTTGGTGGCTGGCGGCTCGCCAATGGCCAGCGCAATTTCACGCTGCGCCATGGCATAGCGCGTCAGCGAGTCCATGATCAGCAGCACATTCTTGCCCAGGTCACGAAAGTATTCGGCCAGGCAAGTGGCATAGGCCGCGCCTTGCAAACGCAGCAGCGGTGAAGTGTCGGACGGTGCAGCCACCAGTACGGCGCGCGCCATGCCTTCTTTGCCCAGCGTGTTCTCGATGAAATCCTTGACCTCGCGGCCGCGTTCGCCAATCAGACCGACCACAATCACGTCGGCACTGGTATAGCGCGCCATCATGCCGAGCAAGACGCTCTTGCCGACTCCTGATCCCGCGAACAGACCCATGCGCTGACCCCGTCCCACGGTCAGCATGGCGTTGATGGCGCGCACGCCGACATCCAGCACCTGGTCGATAGGCGCGCGCTCCAACGGGTTGATGGGCGCTGCACCGAGCGGCACCTTGAGACTGAAATTGAGGGGTCCGAGTCCGTCCAGCGGGCGCCCGGCGGCATCCACCACCCGGCCCAGCATGCCTTCACCCACTGGCAGGCGCTTGGTTCTGGGGCCGGTGTCGTTGCCGGTGGCTGTGGGCGGCTCGACCGTGTAGACACGGGCGCCAGGCACCAGGCCATCAACCGGGCTTTCCGGCATCAGGAAGAATCGGTCACCGGTGAAGCCGACCACTTCGGCCTCGGCCGTTTTTTGCGAATAGCCTGGCGGCAGTTCAATCAGGCAGTCGCTGCCTACCGGACAACGCAGACCGACCGCTTCGAGCACCAGGCCCACCGCGCGCGTCAGGCGTCCGTAGCTGCGCACCGGAGTGCTGCGCTTGACCGCTGCGCTGGCATCGCTCAGCGCCGCATGCCAAGCATCCCGATGCAGGTTCGCCAGTGCCGGGAGGGCGCTTTCGGTCATGCTGCGCCTTCACTGTGGGTGACGTGTCTGGCCATTGCCGCAGCGACCCGCTCCCAGCGCGTTTCCATGCTGGCGTCGCGCTCTCCGCTGTGCGCCAGAACCCGGCAACCGCCGCGCGTGATCTGCGGATCAACCCTGATCCGCCAGCCCGCGGCCTGCAGGTCGTCCTTCAGATGATCCTTCACCAGCGCCGCATCGTCCGGATGTAAAAAAAGCTGTGGCGACCCGGTCAACGCGGGCTCGGATTGCAGCAACTCATTGACCACGGCAAGCATGCTTTGAGGCTCCACTTTCAGCGCTTGGCCGACAACCTGGCGCGCCAGATCCAGCGCCAGGGTCAGCAGATCGTCGGCCACCTGGGTATCGGCCTGGCGCAAGGCGCTGGTCCAGTCCAGCATCAGTGTGCGCAAATGAGCGGCGGCGCGTTCGCGTGCCGTCGCCATGCCGCTGGCATAACCCTCGGATTGGCCGCGTGCGAATCCTTCCTGATAACCCCTGAGGTCACCTGCGGTCTGGGCATCCAGGCGGCGCTTGGTCAGGGCCGCCTGTTCGATCTCGGCGGCGCT
>JBBQZA010000123.1:0-10738 GCA_038208175.1 Burkholderiales bacterium | reverse complement strand
AACCCTGTACCTGCAAGAAAATGGTGGCGCCAGTCTGCGCCACGCTTCTCGAACACGAAGGTGACACGCCTGTTTGCGTTCAACGGCTTTGCATCAAGGCTGGAGCCCCGGCATTAATTGGAGCGACCATTTGAAAAACTGAACTCTGATTTTGGTATTTCGTCAATCAAGAAAGGGACTAAGCCATGGATTTCAATTCAATAGAATTGACTTCAATCATGATCTGAAAAACTCAGTGGAAGAATTTTGATATGAGTCCTCAATCAATAAAGGTAACTTGTTCCAGCTGTAATGCCAGGGGACTGTGTATACCAGTTGACCTGAGTCGCGAAGAACTGGATCGTGTTGAAGGCTTGTTCGTTACCAAGCTCAAGGTCAAGCGTAACAAACGGCTTTTTTGCAACGGAGAGAAATTTGCTGGCTTGTACGCCATCCGCAGCGGATTTTTTAAAACTCATATTGCGTCGGAAGACGGGTTTGATCAGGTAACCGGATTTCAGATGTCTGGTGAATTGGTGGGGTTCGACGGTATCGATAACGACTATCACACCTGCGATGCGATAGCGCTGGAAGACGCAGAGGTGTGTGTCATGCCGTTTGAGCACATAAGACATTTGTCACGCGAGGTGTGGGCCTTGCAGCGCTACTTTCACAAGATAATGAGCCGTGAGATCGTGAGGGAAAATCATGTGATTTTGCTCTTGGGAAGCCTTCATTCAGAAGAACGTGTGGCAACCTTCCTGCTGGACCTTGTTCAGAGGCTACATGCCAGAGGTTATTCACAATCCGAACTGATACTTCGCATGACACGCGAAGAAATTGGCAGCTTTCTGGGCATGAAGCTTGAAACCGTCAGTCGCGCCTTTTCAAGATTTGTTGACCGCGGCATCATGGAAGTCAATCAGCGCCACGTTCGCATTTTCAACATGGATGCGCTAAGAGACGTCGTAGGTGTCAGAGTCAATTGACCTGAGGCGCGTGGTCGCAGGCCTGTCTTGGTGCAGCCCGAGCCGGTCGATCACGACGGAGAGCGGGTGATCTTTTACCCGGGTGATCCGCGTCATTCGGTCAGTCAGCGGGCTCTACTTGGCCCACACGCTTGCCTTACCGGAACCAACGTTTTGAACCGGACGATGGCTTTGAGGCGCTGTTCGACTGAGGTGAAGAGTCTTTCGCATCGGCTCAATCATTTTTCGTCTGGCATCGCCCGAGGTTGCAGGGCCGAATCGACCGCCTGCTTCACCTGCTGCTGAATCTCCTGGCTCTGCTGCTTTGGAGATGCGCCGGGCGTTGTGGCAGGCACTGAGACACCGGACGCTTGCGTGGGCGCAGCGATCGGCTTGAGTTGCGACTTTGCCAGCAGGCCGATGATGGCTAGAACGATCAACAGGCTGACTATGCTGAACATTGCTTTCAAAGTTTGCTCCCAAAGAACTCAGGCATCCTTCTTCGAAGAGTGGCGCCGGTCAGGCGGTTGCCTGAGAAGATCCAGCTCAGGCTGGGTGAGCCAGGGAGCTTTAATGATCGGCATGATGGCCTCTTCAAATGTTGTTCAGTAGAGTGCTAATTCTGGCCGACTTGGCGTCGCTTGCCCATGTAACCAATGCACCTTTTTTGACGGTAGCTTGGTACCCGGATTGCGCTGACGGAACTAGTGCATAAATACCATATCGGCGCTATCTGACCCCGCATCTGGTGCACAACCACACCGGCAAGGTCGATCAGCAAGATCGAGGACGGCACTCCCCTAGAATGGAAGAAAAACCCAGACGCTGATTCGCGGTGTCCTGTAATCAAAAATGAACAAGGCTTTCACCAAAGAATCTGAAGACGCGCAGGAAGATGATCCGCCATTGCCAGTGCTGGCGGGTGCCGGCAAGAACTACATCACGCCTGCAGGCTATACCCGCCTGCGCGCCGAACTGCTGGATTTGATGGATAACGAACGCCCCAAAGTGGTGGAAGCGGTTCATTGGGCGGCCCGAAATGGTGATCGTTCCGAAAATGGTGACTACATCTACGGCAAGAAACGCTTGCGCGAGATCGACCGGCGAATCTGGTTCTTGACCAAGCGGCTTGAAATTGCCGAGGTCATAGAAGCCTCGATCCATCACGGCAACGAGCAAATTTTCTTTGGAGCCAGCGTGACCTACGCTGACGCGCAGGGCAGGGAGCGCACGGTCACCATTTTGGGTATCGATGAAGTGGACAGTTCACGTGATCAGGTCAGCTGGGTCTCGCCTATCGCCAGAACTTTGCTGAAAAGCCGGGTCGGTGATGTGCTGCAGCTCATGACGCCGGCCGGCCCGGTCGAGATCGAAGTGATGAGTGTGCAATACCCGGCAGCGCCTGTCAGCTGATGGCCCGCGTGTTGATGGCCCGCTCCGCCTTCAGTACCGAAAGAGTTCTTCTCAGATTTCGCAGCGCGCCTTCGAGTTGATTGCGATCTCGCACCGCGATGACAAAACGCAATTCGGTGGCGTCCTGGGCAGCTTCATTGGCCATATCCACATCGGTGATATCAGCCTCGGCGGCGGCCAGCGCGGCGGCGACACGCGCCAGGACCCCTTTGCCGTTGGTGACGGTTACCAGTATCCCGGTCTCGAAACTGCGAACCGGTTCGTCTGACCAGTCGACAGCGATAAACCGCTCACTGTCCTTGTGCTTGAGTTTCCTGGCGACGGCGCACTCGTCGCAATGGACGATCAGGCCTTCACCGCGTCCCAGGTAGCCGACAATGCTGTCACCCGGAATAGGCCTGCAGCATCGTGCATAGGTGACCGATGCATTTTCGCTGCCATCGAGTACCACACTGCCCTGCAATCCCGACTGACCCATAACGAAGCGTTCCCGCGTGAGCAGCACGGCATTGGGCTTTTCGCCGCTGTCGGTCAGCAGGGCGCGCAGGCGCTTGGCAACAATGCTGGCGATCCGTTTGCCCAATCCAATGTCGGTCAAAAGCTCGGAACGGTTCTTGTTGCCGCTGAAACGCAGCAATTTTTCCCAGATCTGCTTGTTCTTGGCGGTTTCCTCGATGGATTTGTCAATGCCCTCGGCTCGCAAGGCCTGCGTCAACATCTTCTCGCCCAGATTTTCCGAGTCTGTCAGGGCCAGTGTTTTCAAGTGCTGGCGGATCTTCGAACGGGCCCGGGCGGTTCGAACAAAACTCAGCCAGTTTGGATTCGGCGTGGCGTCTGGCGCCGTGATGATTTCGATCACATCGCCATTCTTGAGTTCGCTGCGCAAAGGCGCGTGCTCACCATTGATTCTCGCTCCCTCGGTCTTGTTCCCTATGTTGCTGTGAATGGCATAGGCAAAGTCCACCACCGTCGCGCCGCGTGGCAAGGCCATGATCTGGCTCTTCGGCGTAAGAACGTAGACCGCATCCGGAAACAGGTCGACTTTGACATGGTCCCAAAATTCAGCCGCATCCCGTGTCTCGTCCTGAATGTCAAGCAACGACTGCATCCATTTTGAACCCAGGCGGTCGCTCGGCGTCGTGTCGGCCGGATTATTGGCCTTGTATAACCAGTGGGCCGCTACACCGGATTCAGCCACAATGTTCATGGTCTCAGTGCGTACCTGAAACTCGATGGTGATACTGGAGGGTCCGACCAAAGTGGTGTGCAGCGACTGGTAGCCGTTGAGTTTGCCGATGGCGATGTGATCCTTGAACCTCCCGGGTACCGGCTTGTAAAGCTGGTGCAGGGTACCCAGGGCGGTGTAGCAGTCAATAACGCTGGGTACCAGAACCCGGAAGCCATAGATATCGGTGACCTGGGCAAAACTCAGATGCTTCTCATGCATCTTTTTGTAAATTGAATACAGGGTTTTTTCCCGACCGCTGATCTTCACCAGCATGCCGCTGGCAGCGAAGGCCGCTTCAACTTCTTTTTGCACTTTTTGAATCAGGTCTTTGCGCCGACTGCGCGCCTTTGCAACCGCCTTGGACAAGACCGCGAAGCGCCACGGTCGCAAGTGACGGAACGATAAATTTTGCAGTTCGCGGTAGATCTGATTTAGACCCAGGCGCAGCGCGATCGGGGCGTAGACATCGAGTGTCTCCGAAGCTATACGCGACCATTTTTCACGCGGCACGTCGGACAGGGTGCGCATGTTATGGGTTCTGTCGGCCAGTTTGATCAGAATGACGCGCATGTCCCTGGCCATCGCCAGCAGCATCTTTCGGAAGGACTCAGCCTGGTTCTCTTCCCGCGTATTGAAATGCAGCTTGTCGAGTTTGGTCAGACCATCCACGAGTTCTGCCACCGCAGAACCGAAACGCTCAATCAGTTGTACCTTGGTGACATGGCTGTCTTCCATGGCGTCGTGAAGAAGCGCAGCCATCAGGGCCTGGGCGTCAAGTTTCCATTCGGCACATTGGGCGGCAACCGCAATCGGATGGGTAATGTAGGGTTCACCGCTGTTGCGGAGTTGGCCCAGGTGGGCCTGGTCAGCGAGTCGGTAGGCCGAGCGCACCAATTCAAGATCGGTCGGCGTCAGGTAGTCAAGTTTGGCCGTCAGCCGGGCAAAACTGGCTGCCGCAGCATTGGCCGCCGCCGCCGCACTGGACGTGGAGGCTGCGCTGGCAACCTTGTCCCCGGCCGGTTCTTTGCTGGAAGATGATTTGACTGCAGTAATCACCCCCCAAATATAGCGCGCAGACGGTACTTTGCCACGCAGCAACAAAAAAGCACCGTCATCGGTGCTTTTTAGCAGAATCAGAAAGCTTCTAAAACGGAACTTTTTTCAGCATCTCCAGGCCAATTTTGCCGGCAGCGATCTCGCGCAGGGCTGTCACACCTGGCTTGTTCTTGCTGGCGACCTTGGGCGTATGGCCCTGGCTCAGCATGCGGGCGCGATAGGTGGCAGCCAGTACCAGCTGGAAACGATTGGGAATCTGCACCAGACAGTCTTCGACGGTAATACGAGCCATGAAATTCTCCGAGAGATCAATGAAAGCACTAGGGAATGTGCAGAGCCTTGAATGTTTCAGCCCTGGCGCGCCGTTGCGCCGAGAACTTGAGTCGCTGCGCGTGAACGATGGCCTTCAGGTCAAAAAGTGCTCGATCGAACAATTCGTTGATTATAACGAAGTCGAATTTGCTGACCTGCGCAACTTCAACGGCGGCGCTTTTCAGTCGCAACTCGATGACCTCTGCCGTGTCCTCGCCGCGACGTTCCAGCCGTGCGCGCAATTCTTCCCAGCTGGGCGGGAGGATAAAAATGCTGACGGCATTGGCGAAGATTTTCTTGACCTGCAGCGCGCCCTGAAAATCGATTTCAAGGATGACGTCAGCACCTTGAGCCATGCGCTCTTCGATCGCCTTTCTGGAAGTGCCATAGCGCTGCTGGTGGACACTGGCCCATTCGAGAAAGGCATCCGCCTGAACCATGGCATCGAATTCCGCTGCCGAGACAAAGAAGTACTCGCGCCCATGTTTTTCCTGGCCTCGGGGCGCTCGGGTCGTGTGCGAGACCGACGGTTGCACGTGCGAGTCAAGTTCAAGCAGCGCCTTGACCAGGCTCGATTTTCCAGCTCCGCTGGGAGCAGCAACGACAAACAAATTTCCGGGATAGTCCATGGGCACTGCCTTATTCCAAATTTTGCACCTGCTCGCGCATTTGCTCGATCAGTACCTTCATGTCGACCGAAATATGCGTCAATTCCAGCGCGGCTGATTTGGAACCCATGGTATTGGCTTCCCGGTGCAATTCCTGAATCAGGAAATCGAGACGCTTTCCGATCTCTCCACCCTTGTTGATCAATCGCTCGATCTCATCAAGGTGCGAGCTCAGGCGCGCTATTTCCTCGGCCACGTCGATGCGGATGGCAAACGCAGTGGCTTCCGTCAATGCTCTATCCTGTGCGATTTCCGGAAGGGTCGCGCTTTCGGTCAGCGCCATCGCCTCTTTCCAGCGGTCCATGAAACGCTGGCGCTGCTGCGCCACCAGCTGTGGTATCAGGGGCCTGGCTTGTGCGGCCAGCGACCGAAGTTCCCTGATTTGCTCCAGCATCACGCTGGCCAGGCGTTCACCCTCACGCTGCCGGGCAAGTAGCAATTCCTTCAGGGTTTGCTCGGCCAGCGGCAACAGTTCGTGGCCCCAGTCGCGGGCCGAAAGTTGTTCGTTGACGGATAGCCGAATCACGTCGGCCACGCTCAGCGGCTTGGCATCGGGCAGCCACGCCTTGACATTGTCCTGCACCGCGTTGAGTCGCTGCAGCAGGCGCGGATGGGGCTCCGGCACGGAATTCTGGGAGCCGCTCTCAATCAGTACGCGCACCTCGATTTTGCCGCGTTTGACACGCTGGGTGAGCATTTCCCTCCGTGCAGGCTCATGGCGGCGGAGTTCCTCTGGCAATCGAAACGACAGGTCCAGAAAGCGGCTGTTGACAGACCTGATTTCCAGGCCCAGATGACCTGCTGTCAAACTTCTGGATTCGGGCTCGGAGCCGGAGTGGCTGGCATTGTGCTGGGCACTGGCATAACCGGTCATGCTGTAAACTGGCATTTCAACTTTCTTATCATTGGGATGAACTTGAGAATAACCCGATTCAGCTAGAAGCGGTGTCTGTTCGTTCGAAAATTATGGCAAAGGTTAAACCCGCACCCTTACCCCCCGATACCATGATCGGGGGCTATCGTATTGTCCGCAAAGTTGCGGCCGGTGGGTTTGGTGTGGTGTATCTGGCGGTGGATGGTGAGGGTCAACAGGTTGCGATCAAGGAGTATCTGCCTTCATCCCTGGCAACACGGGCCCCGGGGGCGCTGCTGCCGGAGGTGCCGCCAGAGAAGTTGTCCCTGTACCGCCTGGGCCTGAAAAGTTTTTTCGAAGAGGGTCGCTCGCTGGCTCAGATCTCGCATCCGTCAGTGGTCAGCGTAATGAATTTTTTCCGGGAGAACGAGACCGTTTACATGGTGATGAATTATCTGGAGGGTGCTTCCCTGCAGGATTTCATCATTACGGCGCGTGAGCTCAAGCAAGCCAAAGTTTTCAGGGAGTCGACCATCCGCTCCCTGTTCGACGAAATATTGCGTGGTTTGAGGATTGTTCATCAACACAAGATGTTGCATCTGGACATCAAGCCCGCGAATATCTTCATCACCGATGACAACAAGTCGGTGTTGATCGACTTCGGTGCGGCGCGTGAAGTTCTGAGTAAAGAGGGCAATTTCATTCGTCCCATGTACACCCCTGGCTTTGCGGCTCCGGAGATGTACCGGCGCGATGCCTCCATGGGCCCGTGGACCGATATTTATGCCATCGGAGCCTGCATTTACGCCTGCATGCAGGGTTATCCGCCAAATGAAGCTCCGCAGCGTCTGGAAAAAGATCGCATCGTCATTGCGCTGACGCGCTTGCGGGGCGTTTACTCGGACAACCTGATTGAGGTTGTTGAGTGGTGCATGTCGCTTGATCCGCTGTCACGGCCCCAGTCGGTATTTGCGCTGCAAAAAGAGTTGGGTCGGGAGGGCGAGCGTCGCTATACCAAGCTCAGTGTCGGTGAAAAGGTCAGGCTGCAGCTTGACACCATGGTCTCGGATACCAAGAAAGGCGTCCAGAAAGTGACTGGCGTCAGCGGAAAACCTAAATGAAGTTCTCCGTGTTCCAGCTGAGTCGCAAAGGCGGACGGGAAATTAACGAAGATCGGATGGGTTATTGCTACACCCGTGGCGCCGGCATTTTTTTTCTGACGGATGGGATGGGCGGGCACCCTGAGGGCGAAGTAGCGGCACATCTTGCGTTGCAGGTGATCTCGACGAAATTTCGGAAAGAGGCCAAGCCGGAATTGCCTGATGTGGCCTTGTTTCTGACCGACGCGGTGACGGCGGCGCACCGGCAAATTCTCCGTTATGCCGCTGAAAAGAAGATGTCGGACGCGCCCCGCACCACGGTTGTTGCAGCTGTTGTCCAGAATGGCGCGGCGACCTGGATTCATTGTGGTGACTCCAGACTCTATCTGGTGCGTCGGGGTGAATTGCTGGCGCGCACCCGGGATCATTCATTTGTTGAAACACGTCAGCCAGTGGTACCTGGTTCCGGCATGCCGGAGCGGGCCAACCGCAATCTGCTCTTCACTTGTTTGGGATCACCGACAAGACCGATGTTTGAGATCAGCGGACCCCACAGGCTCAAGCAGGGCGATCGTCTGATGCTCTGCTCGGACGGCCTGTGGTCCAGTCTGAGCGATGTCGACATCACTTACCGTTTGAGCCAGAAATCGGTCAATGACGCAGTCCCGGATCTGGTTGAAAACGCGCTGAGCAAAGCAGGCGACAGCGGTGACAACGTCACTGTCATCGCGTTGGAGTGGGAAACGCCTGACGGCTTCGAGTTGACAGACGATCATTTTTCAAGCGAAGCAGGGAGCGACACTGTTTTCTCCTCCACTATTCAAAGCGAGGAGCCGTTGGGCCCGCAGGAAGATCTGGACGACACGGCCATTGAGCGCGCCATCACGGAGATCAACGAGGCCATCCGCCGCTCAGCGGCAAAAAAGGCCTGACCCGGCGGACATTGCCAGCACGACGCAGGATGAATTCAGACAGCGCTGAATTTGCCGCGCAAACAAAGAACCTGGAGATTGCAAGATGAGTGAGTTTGTCAGAAGTGGTGGGCGCGGCGCGAACCAGCTTCGCCCGGTGCGCCTTACACGCGCCTACACGATCCATGCTGAGGGCTCGGTGCTGGTTGAGTTTGGGGCCACCAAAGTCTTGTGCACCGCCTCGGTTGAAGAAAAAGTACCGCCGCACAAAAGAGGCAGCGGTGAGGGCTGGGTGACGGAGGAATACGGCATGTTGCCGCGTGCCACCCACACCCGCAGTGATCGCGAGGCAGCGCGCGGCAAACAAAGTGGTAGAACCCAGGAAATACAGCGCCTGATCGGCCGCAGCATGCGCTCCGTGTTTGATCTCGCCAAACTCGGCGAGCGCACCATTCATCTGGATTGCGATGTGTTGCAGGCCGATGGCGGCACCCGCACTGCAGCCATCACCGGCGCCTTTGTCGCGGCACAGGACGCGGTGGCGAAACTGCTGCAGCAAGGCAAGTTGGGACAGAGCCCGCTGCTCGATCATGTGGCGGCCATTTCGGTGGGCATGGTTCGGGGCACGCCCTTGCTGGATCTGGAGTACATCGAAGACTCGACCTGCGACACCGATATGAACGTCGTGATGACCGGATCCGGTCATTTTGTCGAGGTACAGGGGACCGCCGAGGGCGCCGCATTTTCGCGTCAGCAGATGGATCTCCTGCTGGCGCTGGCTGAAAAAGGTATCGGCGAACTGGTGGCGCTGCAAAAACAATCCCTGGCCGCATGAAGATTGTTCTGGCTTCCAACAACCAGGGCAAGTTGACGGAACTGCGCGCCATGCTGGCGCCGCTCGGATTTGAATTGATAGCGCAAGGGGAATTGGGCATCCCGGAAGCGGCCGAGCCGTTTCACACCTTTGTCGAAAATGCGCTGGCCAAGGCCCGTCATGCGGCCCAGCACAGCGGTCTGCCGGCACTGGCCGACGACGCCGGCCTGTGTGTCGATGCCTTTGGCGGTCTGCCCGGTGTGGATACCGCCTATTACGCGACAAAATTTGGCTACGAAAAAGGCGACAGCAACAATGTCCGCGCCCTGCTGGAGCAAATGCGGGGCCAGCCGAATCGGCGCGCTGCCATGGTCAGTACGCTGGTGGCGCTGCGTTCGGCGCAAGACCCGGAACCCCTGATTGCCGTCGGTCGCGTCAGTGGCGAAATCAGCCCTGAGCCAATGGGCGCCAACGGCTTCGGCTTCGATCCGGTGATGTACATCCCCGAGTTCGGCAAGACCTTTGCCCAATTGCCGGTCGAAGTAAAGAACGCCAACAGCCATCGCGGACGCGCGGCGCGAGCCATGGTGCAACTGATGCGCGAGCGCTGGCTGCATGAAGCACGAAGCTGACCCGCACCTGGCGCAGCAACTGCGAGCTGGAACGCTGCAGTTGCCGGCCTTGCCGCCGCTGTCGCTCTACATTCACCTGCCCTGGTGCCTGAAGAAATGTCCGTATTGCGATTTCAACTCGCACGAAATGCGAGCCGACGAGTTGCCGCAGCAACGCTATATCGACGCCCTGATGGCCGACCTGGATACCGCGCTGCCGCTGGTCTGGGGACGCACGGTGCACAGCGTCTTTCTCGGCGGCGGCACACCGAGCCTGTTTTCACCGGACGCCGTGGACCGCTTACTGGGGGGCGTTCGGGCGCGCCTGCGGCTGGAGCCCGGGTGTGAGATCACGCTGGAGGCGAATCCGGGCACCTTCGAGAAGGACCGCTTCAAGGCCTTGCGCGCTGCCGGTGTGACCCGCCTGTCGGTTGGCGTGCAAAGCTTCAACGATGGCTTCCTGAAAGCACTGGGTCGTGTTCACGACAGTACACAGGCGTTGGCCGCGGTGGAAGAAGCGGCTCGGGCCTTTGATACCTTCAATCTGGACCTCATGTACGCGCTGCCCGGGCAGACGCTGCAGGATGTCGACAAGGACGTGAGAACTGCGCTGGCCCTGGGAGCGCCGCACATTTCGATTTACCACCTGACGATCGAGGCGAATACCTACTTTGCCAAGTTTACGCCGACCCTCCCGGACGATGACAGCGCCTATGAAATGCTGGACCTCATCACGGACATGACAGGCCAGGCCGGACTGCAACGCTATGAAGTGTCAGCCTATGCCAGACCTGGGCATCGTTGCCAGCACAATCTTAATTACTG
>JBBQZA010000122.1:0-10759 GCA_038208175.1 Burkholderiales bacterium | reverse complement strand
GATTATCAACATGGCGAAAGCTCTCAATTTGCGCGTGGTAGCCGAGGGTGTTGAGACCACCGGCCAGCGCGACCTGCTGGTCAAGATGGGATGCGACGAACTACAGGGCTTTTTATTCTCGCTGCCGGTAACGGCGCAGGAGCTGCAACGCATGGCGCTTGATCGGCACTCACCAGAAAACGCCGAGTTCCGGGATTCGCTATTTGCGACGACCATTATCGAAGACCTCTAGCGCAAAAATGGGGTCAGAGCACAGCGCCGCTGCGCGACGAGTGATCTGACCCCATTTTGCTGAGTTGCTGTTCCAACTGGTGCAGCACCTGGTAGCAGGCGAAGACCTGGGCTACGCTGGAGTTCGGCTCGCGGCCTTCGCGGATGGCGGCGAAGAACTCGCGGTCTTGCAGTTCGATGCCGTTCATGCTGACTGCAACCTGGCTGACGTCGATTTTTTCTTCCTTGCCGGTAAACAGATCGTCATAGCGCGCCAGGTAAGTGGCGCTGTCGCCGATGTAGCGGAAATAAGATCCCAGCGGACCGTCGTTGTTGAAGCTCAGACTCAACGTGCAGATGGCGCCATTGGCGGCCTTGAGCTGGATGCTCATGTCCATCGCGATGCCCAGCACCGGATGGATAGTCCCCTGAATCGCGTTGGCTTGCACGATAGCGCTGTTGCACTGGTAGGCAAACAGATCGACGGTATGGGCGGCGTGGTGCCACAGCAGGTGGTCGGTCCAGCTGCGCGCCTGGCCCAGCGCATTGGTGTTGCTGCGGCGAAAGAAATAGGTCTGCACATCCATCTGCTGGATGTTGAATTTGCCGGCACGGATTTGCTGATGCACGTACTGGTGACTCGGATTGAAGCGCCGCGTGTGGCCGCACATGGCCACCAGCCCAGTCTGCTTCTGCAGCGCCACCACCTGTTGCGCACCGCTGAGGCTGTCAGCCAGCGGAATCTCGACCTGCACATGCTTGCCCGCTTTCAGGCAGGCGATGCTTTGCCCGGCGTGCATTTGCGTCGGCGTGCACAGAATGACGGCGTCCAGTTCCTTGATCGCCAGGCTGTCGGCCAGTTCTGTGCTGACATGCGGGATGCCGTATTTGGCTGCCACTTCTTTCGTCTTGTCGAGTTCGCGGCTGATCAGCGAGACCACTTCAACGCCCTCGATGTTTTTGATGCCGTCCAGGTGCTTGATGCCGAAGGCGCCGGCGCCGGCGAGTGCTACTTTGATGGTCATGCGAATCTCAATCGGTTGGGGACAGAGCTGCGCTTCGCTACGGTCTGTCCCCAAGGTTTAAGGATTAGTTGGGGACAGAGCACGCTCGCTTCGCGTAGCTTTGGTCTGTCCCGCAAAGTTATTAATTTTCCAGTATCAGGTGTCCAACCGCCGTATTCGACGCTGGTACATGGTAAAAACGGTGTCTAACCCGCACGGAACCTGCACTATCTGCTACATCTTTCATAGCACCACGGGCAATCAGCCACATCACCAGCTCGATGCCTTCACTGCCCGCTTCACGCACGTAGTCGATGTGCGGTCTCTTTGCCGCTGCCGCCGGGTCGGCAATCAACTGATCCAGAAAGGCGTTGTCGAATTCCTTGTTGATCAAGCCGGCGCGCGGTCCCTGCAACTGGTGGCTCATGCCGCCGGTGCCCCAGATCTGCACCTTCAGGTCTTCGTCATAGCATTCCACGGCTTTGCGAATCGCCTGCCCCAGCTTGAAGCAGCGCATGCCCGAGGGCACCGGGTACTGCACCACATTCACCGCGAACGCAATCACCGGACACGGCCAGTGAAATTGGTCGGCTGGCGGTTGGCCGCACATCAGGCTCAGCGGCACCGTCAGGCCATGATCAACATCCATCTTGTTGACGATGGTCAGGTCGAAGTCGTCCTGAATCACCGACTGCGCAATGTGCGACGCCAATTGCGGGTGACCGATCACGGTCGGCACCGGGCGCGCACCGTAGCCCTCATCGGCCGGCTTGAACTGCGCGGCGGTACCGATGGCGAAGGTCGGGATCATGTCCAGGCTGAAGGCGGTGGCGTGGTCGTTGTAAACCATGAAAATGACGTCCGGCGGGTTGTCCTTCAGCCATTGTCTGGAGAAATCGTAACCCCGAAAGACCGGCTGCCAATAAGGCTCGCTGCTCTTGCCGAGATCCAGCGCGGCGCCGATGGCGGGCACGTGCGAGGTGTAAACGGAGGCTGTGATTCTTGCCATGGTCAGACCTGTCTATTCTGTGTTGATGAGCCTTGCGGCTGTCGCTGCGCCTGCGCGTCGCCGTCTTCACCGACGAAGCGGTTGCCCTCGATGCTGCGGCCACCGGCGACCATCATGGCGCGGTATTCGTCTTCGCTCATGCCGGTCATGCTGCCCGCCATCTGCTGAAAACTCAGGCCATCGGTGGCGCCAATCTTGGCCAGAAAGTAGATGTTGCCGCCCGCCGCCATGCAGCGGTTCAGGTCGCGCGACAGCACCGCCAGCTTTTGCTCCTCGTTCATCGGCCATTCATCGAGGTAAGCCCGCTCATTGGCCTTGAAGCGAGACCGGTTCTCGGCCTTCATCAGGGACATGCAGAACTGGTTCAGATGGTAGCCCTTGCGCGACTGCTCGGCGTCAAAAATGATGGTGCCGGGGACGTCAAGGTAGGGTTTGTCTAAAGACATAAATTTCCTTCAATCAGTTGGGGACAGAGCAAAATTGCTGCGCAATTCTTGATCTGCCCCGCAAATTATTAGACTTCCTCCGGCCAGTAAAGACGCATTGGGTTATCAACGAGTAGCTTGCGCTGCAGCTCGGGCGTGGTCGCGATGTGCGGGATGAAATCCACCAGCAAGCCGTCATCGGGCATGTGGTCCTTCAGGTTCGGGTGCGGCCAGTCGGTGCCCCACAGCACGTGGTCCGCAAACTCTTCGACGATGCGCCGGGCAAACGGGATCACGTCACGATAGGCATTTTGCTCGCCATTCAGGGCCTTCGGACCTGTCACTGACAAACGTTCGGGGCAGCTCACCTTGCTCCAGACCTTGGGGTGCTCACGCATGAATTTGACGAACAGCTCAAACTCCGCTCCGTCAACCGGCTTGCTGACGTCCGCTCGCCCAATGTGATCGACAACGATGTCGGTCGGCAGCGTGCTGAAGAAGTCCCACAGCTCCGGCAGGTCCACCGCCTCGAAGTAGATCACCACATGCCAGCCCAACGGTTTGATGCGATTCGCGATTTCAATCAACTCATCCTTCGGCGTGAAGTCGACCAGACGCTTGACGAAGTTGAAACGCACGCCGCGCACACCGGCTTCGTGCATGCTTTGCAACTCGGCGTCACTGACGCTGCGTTTGACGGTGGCGACACCGCGTGCCCTGCCCCCCGAGTGCAGCAGCGCGTCGACCATGGCGCGGTTGTCAGCGCCGTGGCAGGTTGCCTGCACCACCACATTGCGCGCAAAGCCAAGGTGATCACGCAATGCGTAGAGCTGATCCCTGGACGCGTCGCAGGGTGTGTACTTGCGTTCCGGCGCAAACGGAAATTCGGCGCCGGGGCCGAAGACGTGGCAGTGCGCGTCGACGCTGCCGTCGGGCACTTTGAATCGGGGCTTGCTCGGACCGTTGTACCAATCGAGCCAGTCCGACGTTTTCTGGAATTCCATGCAGCAGAGTTCAATCAAACTGTTCGGCACTGCCGGGGCTGGCAAAACTGACCTCGCCCGGCTTGTTGTCGACCAGGAAAGGTTGCCCCAGGGCGGTGCTGAGGCTGTGTCCGACAGTACGCGCCACAATGTCCACCGCACCGCCAGCGGCGTAGCCAACGACTATTTTGACCGGTTTGCTCGGGTAGGGTTGGGCGTTGGCCTGCAGCGGCATACTGGCCGCCAATGCCGCCAGCATGAGCGCAGGCGTCAGGTGACGAACCAGACTTTGAAGCTTCTTCATCGTGTTTTATCCGGGATTGTCGGTGGGACCATTTATTTGCCGCTGGCCGTGGTCAGTCGATATAGCGCAGGCCGGCTTTGGCCAGCGGTTCGCGCATCTTGTACATATCGAGCCCCAACACACCGGCAGCAAATTGAGCGCGCTTCTCGCCTTCCAGACTTTCGCGCTTTTCAGCGGCATCCGCCACCTGTTGCGCCATCGCCGCCGGCACCACCACCACGCCATCGGTATCGGCAATCACCACGTCGCCGGGATTCACCACGGCACCGGCGCAGACCACCGTGATATTGACCGAACCGAGCGTGGCCTTGATCGTGCCCTTGGCGTGGATGGCGCGGCTGAACACCGGAAAATTCATTTTTTCCAGTTCATCGACGTCGCGCACCCCACCATCGATGACCAGGCCCAGCGCACCACGGGACTGAAAACTGGTGGCCAATAAATCGCCAAAAAAACCATCGACGTTGTCGGTGGTGCAGGCAGCAACCACCACGTCGCCGCTCTGAATCTGCTCCGCCACCACGTGCATCATCCAGTTGTCGCCGGGTTGCAGCAGCACGGTCACAGCCGTGCCGCACAGGCGTGCGCCCTTGAAGGCTGGACGCATATACGGCTTCATCAGCCCGGCGCGACCCATCGCTTCGTGGAGGGTGGCAACGCCAAAGCGCGACAGCTTGTCCACCGCTGTTTTGTCGGCCCGGTTGATATTGCGTTTGACAACGCCGATTTCATTCATGCCATTCCTCCAGTCAGTTCAGGACAGAGCTGGCCGCTGCGCCGCTGCGGTCTGTCCCGCAAAGTTTTAACAAAGCGTCCAACCTTGGGAACACGCGGCGCACATTGCCTTCATAAATCTGGAACCGGTCGTCGTCGTCCAATATTTTCGACGCCTCGATGTAGCGCTTGGTGTCATCAAAATAGTGGCCGGTCTGCGGGTCGATGCCGCGCACGGCGCCAATCATCTCCGACGCAAACAGCACATTCCTGACCGGAATAACGGTGTTCAGCAGATCGATGCCAGGCTGGTGGTAAACGCAGGTGTCAAAGAAAATATTGTTCAACAGGTGTTCTTCGAGCAGCGGCTTTTTGAGTTCCTGCGCCAGCCCGCGAAAACGCCCCCAGTGGTAAGGCACGGCACCGCCGCCATGCGGAATCAAAAAGCGCAGCGTCGGGAAGTCCTTGAACAGATCGCTGGTCAGGCACTGCATGAAGGCGGTGGTGTCGGCGTTCAGATAGTGGGCACCGGTGGTGTGAAAGCAGGGGTTGCAACTGGTTGACACATGAATCATGGCCGGAATGTCGTACTCCACCATCTTCTCGTAAATCGGGTACCAGTGCCGGTCGCTCAAGGGCGGTGAGGTCCAGTGGCCACCGCTCGGGTCAGGATTCAGGTTGATGCCGACATTGCCATAGTCCTTGACACATTTCTCCAGCTCGGCAATGCAGGTCCGGGGATCGACGCCGGGGGACTGCGGCAGCATCGCCACCGGCACGAAGTTGTCGGGGAACAATTGACTGACGCGGTAGCACAGCTCGTTGCAAATGGCGGCCCAGGTACTCGACACCTGAAAATCACCGATGTGATGCGCCATGAAGCTGGCGCGCGGCGAGAACAACGTGATGTCGCTGCCGCGCCCTTTCATCAGGCGCAACTGGTTACTCTCGATGCTCTCGCGCAGTTCATCGTCACTGATCTTGAGCTCAGACGCTTTCGGCATCACGGATGGATCCTTGATGCCGGCGATCTGCTGGTTGCGCCAAGTCTCCAGCGCTTTCGGCGCCGTCGTGTAATGACCGTGGCAGTCGATGATCAATGGTTTCTTCATGGGTTTCTCTCTTGGTTCAATCATGGGCGTCAGGCCGGCTCCATGCCATGTCTGCGTTTGGCGTCCGTGCTCTCGGGTGACGCCATGAAGGCAAGCAAGTCATGCGCCGCCTCGACCTGGGTGCTGAGGCTGCAAACGCCGGCCGAGAACGCGGTGATGATCTGAACGGGGGAAGGCAGCAGCCCCAGCAACGCAATACCTTCAAGGTTCATCAATTCGCTGTATTGCTGAAAGCCCAGCGCCACCCGGCCCTCGGCCACCAGCGTACCCACCGGCACGCCCGGTGGCGCCACCACGCTACGGATCTGGATCTCCTGTGCCATACCCCAGCGCTCGAACAGCTTGGCCAACGCCACGCCACTGGGACCGGTGGAGTAGCCGATGCTGGGCGCGGCTCGCACCGCAGCACGCAGCGCTTCTTCGGTCGATATATCGGGTTGCAGCTCACCCTGGCGCACCGCCACGGCCACGGCAGAGCGCATCAGATCGCGCTTGCTGTCGGCCAGCACGTGGCCACTGGCGATCAGCGTGTCAATCGCATCCGACGCCAGAAACACCGCGTCAAACGCCTCGCCGGACTGCACGCGCCTGAAGGCATCCACGCCGCCCACCGATTCCACTTCCACACCGGTGCCCGTGCGCTGCTCGTAGGCCATGAGCAGTTCGACCAACACGGCACGGGTAGCCATGGAGGAGATGCCCGTGAGTACAGTTTGCATGCACAAATTCCGGCTTACGCATTGAACTTGGTTTTGAGCCACTTGAGTAACTCACGCTGGTCCATCGCAGTCGCACCACGCACCTGCACCAACAAATTATTCAGATCGGGGCGCTGTAGCGTGATGTTGGCAGCACCTTCATTGCAGACCGAACAAATGGCTTTCAGGTTGGTCGCCTCGTCGTTACCACCCATGCTCTTGTCGATCACATGGCCAATGTGAAGACGCGTCTTGCGGGTGGGATCAAACGGATGCGGTTCACCCGCAACGGCGCCGCACATCTGGCAGGTAAAACCATTGCGATCCAGCACAAATGCCCGCGCCTCCTTTGAAATATCTCCGGCGAAGGCGGGTTGCGGCTTGGCCTCTTCCAACAAATATTCGCCCGGCTTCAAGTCGGCGCGGTCGTTGTGGGTCAGTATTTGATACCCCTCCTCGGTACGCAACTCACGCACGCGCCGAGCCCATTCACTGGTATTACCTGCAACTGCACGAAGCTCCGCTGCATTCATGATGCGGCCAATATTGGCTAAAAAGTAAGCTCTTAGCCGCGCCCGTGCACCTTTGGGCCTTGCAATGTGCATGCTCGGCGCCTTTGCCATCACGCTGCCAATTTCATGCAGCGTTGCGACGCCGCTTGCTCAATGGCACTGGCAATCTGGGCACTCACGGCGTGCGCAACCGGGGGTGGAAATGCATTGCCAACTTGCCGGTAGCTGGGTGTCTTTTTGCCAGCAAATTGCCAGTCATCCGGAAAGCCCTGAACAAGAGCGCACATTCGCACAGTGAGTCTGGGCATTCCCTCAAAATCTCTTGACGGTGCATCATCCGCCACTCCTCGGCCGTCGACACCTACGCCGGGCAGGTCAGGCGCTTCGCTTTTCTTTGGTCGTGCCATGTTGATTTCCTTTCCATGTAGCCACTTTTACCCCATTTTGGGGAATATCAATCAACACTGAACTGGTTGCAATCACAGTTAAAGGTCTCGTAACCTGTTGATTTATATTGATTCTATTTACTTTAATCAACGCTGGCAAATACTGCACCAATGGCGCTTTGACTTCACCCATGAGGGCAAGAGAGGCACGCTCAGTCTGGGCGGCTATCCCGCAACGACGCTGGCCATGGCGCGGGCTAATGCAGAGAAATTTCGCGAAATGGTGGCGGTGGGTCAGACTCCCTCGGACTCCCGCAAGAACCAGCGCGAACAGATCGAGGTGAAGGTAGAGTCCGCACGCCGCATCAGTGCGGGTGAGACGCCCGTCGGCAGCTTTGAAGAAGTTGCGCGTCGCTGGTTTGATGTGAGCAAAAACACGTGGATGGAGTCACACAGTTCGAAAGTGCTGCGACGCCTCGAAATCCACGCCTTTCCCTATATCGGAACGGACCCGATCACTGACATCGACCCACCGCAAGTTCTTGAGCTGTGCCGCCGCATCGAAAAGACCTGCACGTTGGAAACGGCCCATCGCGTGCTCAAAATTTGCTCGCAGGTGTTCCGGTTTTTGATTTCGGAGGGTTCCATCAAGTGGGACCCGGCGCGTAACATCAGGGGCAGCCAGCGACTCTGGGTGGATGCTGATTCGGTATTTGATCGTTCGACGCAAAAATACCATCAGTGGCCGAATCCAATGGATGATTCGGACGGGTTTAGCCCGTGGCGGAGCATGCCAAGAGTTTCGAGGAAAATCGGCCTGCAGCCATCACGAAACGTTCGTGAGCAGCCGCAAAATAAATAGCAATTTCAACCCACACATTGACCATGACTCTACTCAAAGGCTTGTACGACCGGCTGGTGTACGAAGACGAAGTCGGTGAGATCACCAGCTTGTCAGGTCAACACCGCGCGCTGGTGGCTGCGCCAACGGCCCACCAGCGGCGGGAGCAATTCATTGCCGAGTTGGTACACCGCCTGCCTGAGTTGCTGGACGCCGCGGCTGCTGGACAGCCTGATGCGAGCGAAAAAGCCAGAGCCGAGCTTGAACTCATCCGCCAACTGTTGATTCAGCTGCGACAGCGCGGGCAAGACGAGCGGTCATTAGCGATGCCGCCGCAGTTACTCAAGTCTGTACATGCGCCTAGTGCGGAAGTGGAGTTGCGGCAAACCTTGTTGCTGCGCAATGGCCGCGGTGTCACGCTGACCGAACCGGGCCGGGTGCTGCTGGAGCACGCTCGCGGCGCTTTGGGCGGCCATGTCTCGATTGGCCTGCCGCTATCGCTGAGCAAACTCATCACCGTGCCCCTGACGCTGGATTTTCGCAAGCGCCTGCCGAACGCGCAACTGACGCTGACCGAAGGTTTTTCGGTGGCCATGTACGAGGGCTTGGGTTCCGGCCGACTGGACATGGCGGTGCTTTACAACACAGCGCATTCACCGGAAATCGAAACGCACAGGCCTCAGGAGAAGTTTGTGCCACTTACGGCGCTGTTTGTCACTGATTGGCACGCCGCTTGAGCCAGCGCATCAAAGCGCCAAGCAGCGGAATCTTCTCGTACAGTTCTTCGGCAGCGTCCCAGTAGTCGCGGTGCAGCGTGATGCGGCCGGCATCATCGAGTTGCAGGTGCGAGCCGCCCACAATGCATTGCTCCACGCGGGTCTGAAAACGCCTGAAGCGAAAGCGAAACTCCCATGTCAGAAAGCACTGCGATCCTTCGACAATGCGGTTGGTAATGGTGAAGCGCGGCGACTCCAGGCTGACATACATGTGGCGAAAGATGCGCTGGATTTCGCCCAGGCCCCGCACCGCGTTGAACGGGTCTTTGAAGCGGGCATCGCTGGCATAGAGTGCGCCCAGTTGCTCCACCCGCTCATGGCTGAGGGTCTCAAAGGCGTGCACTATTGCGTCGACGGCAGAAGGCGTGGCAGTTTGGGTGGTGGTTGTCATGGGGTATTGAGGCGCCGCGTGAGGGCAAAGTAGGCACTGTAGGGCAACAGCCGCAGCAGCTTGAGCCACAGGGTAAAACGCTTGGGGAAATGGATCTCGAACGCGCCGCGCGCCCAGCCCTTCAGAATAGCCAGCGCGGCCTGCTCCGGGCTGATGAGTGCCGGCATGCTGAACTGGTTTTGCGCCGTGAGTGGCGTGTCCACAAAGCCGGGGTTGATGAGCGACACGCCTACGCCGTGGCGCTGCAGGTCCAGGTACAGGGTCTCGGCCAGGTTGATCAGCGCGGCTTTGGTCGGCCCATAGGCCAGGCTGTGGGGCAGGCCGCGGTAGCCGGCCACACTGCCCATCAGGCTGATGTGACCGCGCTGACCCGTAGCGGGGTTGGGTGCCTGGGTTAGAAGGCGGGGCACTACGGCATGCAGCAGCATGGCGGCCCCCAGGTAATTGACCTGGTTGTGGCGCAGCAGGTCGTCCAGATCGATGTGCTGGGCATCCATGGCATGGTAGTGGCCGACGCAGTACACCACGCAGTCCAGGACCCCGAGAGTCAGCACCCTCTGGGTTGCGGCTTGCACGGCCTGTGCATCGGTCACGTCCAGCGGCAGGGCCAACGCGCCGGGGTGCGCGGCAACAAAGGCATCGAGCCCCGGCGCATTGCGGGCCGACACCACCACCTGCGCACCAGCGGCGTGCAGAGCAGAGGCCGTGGCCCGGCCAATGCCGGTAGAGGCGCCCACCAGCCAGACGCGCCGGCCTGACCAATCTCTGATACGGGGGTTGAGTGCCATGCTACTATTTGTATAGCTGCTTGCGCAATGATTACGGGGGCTATAGGCCTAAATAGCCTATTTATCGCTTGAAGAAAGACAAGGTCACTTCGCCCAGATTCACACCCCACTTGGCCATGGCGGCCTTGTTCAGCATCACCCGCTCGTTCACCAAATACATCCAGTCGTCAAACTGGACCTCGATCACCCTGCCCTCCACCGGCAACGCCAGGGTGTAGGCCCAGTGAAAGGCGTTACCGCTTTGCTGGCCCTGCGCGGTGCCCACCACATCGTCGGCCGTGCCGGTGAACCGGCCATCGGCCAGGCGCTGCAGCCGCCAGATGCGGCGCTGCGTCGTGCCGTCGGAATAGGTAAAGGCCTCGTCCAGCACGCCCTGGTCGCCACTCCAGCTGCATTGCATGAGCACGCTGAAGCGCTTGACGACCTTGCCCGAGCGGTCGGTGAAGATGCCATAGGCGTCCAGCGTGCCGTTGAAGTAGTCCCGCAGTTCCAGCACGGGGGTTTGCTGTGCGTAGTCGGTCACGGGGGTGCTGCTGCAGCCCATCAACAACGCCGTGGCGGAAGTGATGGCGGCGGTGATGGCCAGGGTGCTACGTGATAGCAATG
>JBBQZA010000121.1:0-10793 GCA_038208175.1 Burkholderiales bacterium | reverse complement strand
GCAAGTTCCCCTGGGCTCATCTGGACATTGCCGGAACTGCCTGGAAAAGCGGCATTGCCAAGGGTGCCACCGGGCGACCGGTTGCGTTGTTGTTGCATTACCTGTTGAATTTGCCCAAGTGATGAACGGGTGCGGGCTGTGACCGAGGTTGCCTTTCACTTCAATGCGCCGGATCGGATGGCTTATATTTGCCGCTTACTGCGCAAGGCCGTCGGCAATGGCGCCAAAGTTGTCGTGAACGGCGATGCGAAAACACTGCAGCAGTTGGATGTCGCGCTGTGGACTTTTTCGGCGACCGATTTCGTTCCACACTGCCAGGCGGACAGCGATGCGGGCGTCGTCGCAGCCTCGCTCGTCATTCTGTCGTCTACGCTCAAGTCAGTGCCTCATCAACAGGTCTTGCTCAATCTTGGTCAGACGGTGCCCGAGGGATTTGAACGCTTCGAGCGTGTGATCGAGGTGGTTGGCATGGACGACAAAGAGCGTCAATTGGCCAGAGGACGCTGGAAACAATACACCGACCGGGGGCATGCCATTACACCTCACGATCTGACACTGAAAGTGTCTCTCTGATGAGTTCATCGCAAGCGCCTCCTTCGCGGTTTTTGCCGACCTTGACGGAAGTTGTGCAGCCGGACGAACTGGAACAGCATAGTGGCGCGGAAGTACCTTCCGATTTACCCATGCCACCCGACAAAGTACAAATGGCGCTGTTTCGGTTGGACCGGGTGATTGAACAGCGCGTGCGCCAGGAGCTTGATGCACTGGTGAAAACCGTGCTGGCGGAGCATGTCGATTTAATGCAACAACGCCTGCACGAGGAATTTCAATCCCTTGTGCGGGAGGCAGCAGCTGATGCGCTGATCGGCCCTCAGAGCTGGAGCGACCCTAAAAAAACCTGACTTTATGGTCCGGATTGGTGACTTCCCTAGGTAGATTGGCCCATAAATTGCGTTATCGTGTGGGGTGTGGAGTTACCTAATTCACATTTATCCCTAATTTTGGAGTTGTCTATGCAAATGAAATTGAAAATTACCGCCGCTGCAGCAATCGCTTTTGCGACTGGTATGGTCGTCGCGCAAGATGTCCAGGTCGTCAAGATTGGCCACGTAGCACCGATGTCGGGCGGACAAGCCCACTATGGCAAGGACAATACCAATGGCTCGGCGATGGCCGTGGAAGATCTCAATGCCCAGAACCTCGTGATCGGCGGCAAGAAGATCAAGTTTCAACTGATGGCCGAAGACGATGCAGCTGACCCGAAGCAGGGCACGGCAGTGGCACAAAAGCTGTGCGACGCCAAAGTAGCCGGTGTGGTTGGTCATCTGAACTCCGGTACCACGATCCCTGCCTCAAAAATCTATAACGATTGCGGCATTCCCCACGTCACGGGTGCTGCCACCAACCCCAACTTGACCAAGCCAGGCTACAAGACCACCTATCGGATCATCGCGAACGACAACGCGCTGGGCGCTGGTTTGGCTGACTATGCCGCCAGCACCCTGAAGCTCAAGACAGTAGCCGTGATTGATGACCGTACCGCTTACGGTCAGGGTGTGGCTGAAGTGTTCAAGAAGACGGCCCTGGCAAAAGGCATGAAGGTCGTGGATGAGCAGTACACAACCGACAAGGCGACCGATTTCATGGCCATTCTGACCGCTATCAAGGCCAAGAATCCCGATGCCATTTTTTACGGCGGTATGGACGCGCAAGCCGGTGCGATGCTGCGTCAGATGGATCAGCTGAACCTGTCCAAAGTGAAGTTCTTCGGTGGCGACGGCATCTGCACGGCTGAAATCATCAAGATCGCGTCGGGTGCCAAGAGTCTCGATGGCGTCGTTTGCGCCGAGGGTGGCGCGTCGATCGCCAAGATGCCTGGTGGTACTGCCTGGAAGGCCAGGTACGACGCCAAATATCCGGGCCAGTTCCAGATCTACAGTCCGTTTACCTATGACGCCACCTTCGTTCTGGTCGACGCCATGAAACGTGCCAATTCGACTGACCCCAAGGTCTATGTGCCGAAATTGACCGAGACCAACTTCAAGGGTGTGACGGCCAATATCGGCTTTGAACCCAGTGGCGAAATGAAGAACCCGTCCATGACCCTGTCCACTTACAAAGACGGCAAGAAGGTTGCCCTCTAACTGAACAAGTCTGTGTAGAACGGACAAGCCACCTTCGGGTGGCTTTTTTCTTGTCGGCTGCTGCGCTGCGAGGCAAATTGGCTGTTGCCTCAGTTCAAATCAAAGATGCTGGAGCGGTGGATGAGCGGTTTAAGTCACACGCCTGGAAAGCGTGCGAGGGGAAAAACCCTCCGCGGGTTCGAATCCCGCCTGCTCCGCCAGTTATAACGCCCTAAGTAGTTGACCTACTTAGGGTTTTTTCATGTCCAAACTCAGTACCGAATGACCAGCGCGACTGGTACTTATCCACCACTGCGCCCTACGCAAATACCAGTAGCAAGCTACCGGCAAGAAAGGTGCTTTGGCGTCATGGTCAAGCGACGACAAGACGACCAGAATTGATTCCATCATCAACGACTTCCGAGGAGTTCATCATGCGAATCATTCATGCACTGTGGGTCGTCTTGCTGGCCGCGCCAGTAGCCCAAGCACAAACCTTTAACTTTTGGAATTTGACGGCCCCCACAACGGGCTCTAATTTCTTACCGACCTCCGGAGTTTCGGGCACTTGCACATCCGGTGACATTTGCAGTTCCAATGGCGGTGCCTTGACATTTTCCGCCACAGGCGGCATCAGCGTTGCAGCTTCGGGCACCTACAACGGGTCGAGCGCCATCGTGGTGCAAGACCACTACGCCGCACCGGAGACTGGCGCCGGCCTGGGCGTTTATCACACTATTAACCCGATCAATTCCAGTGACGACAACGTTACCTTTGGCGAGGTCCTCAAACTGCACTTCAGTCAAGCCGTGCAACTTGGCTCGGTGGGCTTCAATAACGACGGTCACACCGCGACCTTTGCCAGCGGTCAATACTTCCAATACAGTCTTGACGGGACTAACTGGACCACCAAAGCCCTTGCTGGCAGCGTTAACCTGAATCTAACAACCCAGGATATCTACTTCAGGACCGACGGAACTTCAGCTGTTCCGACCAAAGATCAGTTCTATGTCAGTTCAGTCGTCGCAGCTGTACCAGAACCCGAAACCTACGCCATGATGCTGGCCGGTCTTGGACTCATGGGTGCTGTTGTTCGGCGCAGGTCATCGGCCAAGCAAGTCTGATTCCAACTGTCACACAACAAAAAACGGGAGCTTCGGCTCCCGTTTTTGCTTGTTGGAGAACATGGATAAACCAAAAAAAAGGGCCTTCGCGGCCCGTTTTTATGTGGCTCAAGCGAGCCGCGAATCCATGCTTTGGATGACCTGTCTGAGTATCTTGATGCCAATGCCGAAGCGGCCATCGCCAACCTTCTCGACGCGAATCACTTCGCCTTCGGCGCTCAATTTCAGATCGCCAGTCGGCGTATTCAGGTCGACCCAGAATTCGATGCGCGAGCCCTTCTCGCACGGCTGATCCTGCACAATGTACAGACCGGTGGCGCTGACGTCGCGGGTCACACCGCGCACGCCATCGGCAAACGTCGGCAGTTCTGTGCTGACTCTTTTGCTGCGCTTGAGCTCACCGGTAGAACTGACCTGAAATTTCTTCATAATGACCTCCCCTTTTTGGCGATGTTGTATCGGTTGTACAAACTACCTTAAGCCAACAGATATCGGGGGTAAACTGCTTTTGGGTTCGACGACCCTTGCACTTGGCTTCCCCTGTTTACGGAGCCTGCAAAGACTTTTTTGAGCCCAGCCAAGTGCCGGGTATCTATTTTTCCAAAAGCAAAGTTCAAGCAGCTACCCCCGATATCTGTTGGTTCAAATCTTCATTCAGGCATGCCTTTCCTCGTTCCGGTGATGCCGCGCCGCCACCGCGCCTGCGCCGGCACCCAGCAAAAGCAAACCGCCGAACAGACTGCCCAGCAACAAAACATAGGTTCCCGGTTTCGGCACCGTAACCAGACTGATGCTGGCGTAGCCGCCCTTGGTGTCGGTCAAGCCTTCCAGTTGAACACCGACACGTAGCGTGCCGTTGATCAGGTTCTTCTCGGAGACACCGGTCAGGTCGAAGGTGATGGATTCACCAGCGCCGACACCGTTTTTCTGTATGTCGCGATAGACGCTGCCTTCTGCAGTCCAGCTTACATCCGGGAAAAAGCCGACCGGCAAGCCGCCGGGCAAGACGTTCTCGCCCATCGTTTCTGCTTTCCTGAAGGCAACGGCGGAGCCGGTCCAGCCGGTGACACCGAGGACACTCATTCCCGAGCCGTTGTCGAAATGGACGCTGCGAATGAACGAGGCGTCAGCTGCGTTGTTCTTGATGATCAGGCTTCGACCCGACAAAGACCAACTCAGGTTGTTGGCGGCAGTGCAGGACGAGCTGTCGCTGATGCAGTGAAAAGACTGGGCCATGCCCAGGCCCGGCACCAGCGAAAGCAGCGTGGTAAGCGACAGCGCTGCGGTGAGTCGTGAGATTCGCATAATGGATGCCTTCGAATCATCCAGTGTTTGAATCAGGCGTTCGTGGCCAACGAGCGGCGCCGTACCACGCTGCCCATCAGGGCCAGGCCAGCCAGCATCAGCGCATAGGTTTCGGGCTCCGGAACCGGAGTAATAAAGGTGCTGCTGTTGACCTGAACATTGCCAGACCAGTTGGCAACAACGACCTGGCCGTTGATAAAGCCGCCTCCGGCTGACGGCGTGAAACTGGCCATCGGTGCCAGGAATGACGCGTCAACAGCGCTGACGAAAGTCATTTGAGTGGCGTCGGGCAAATTGAAAAGAACGTGACCTGGCGCAAAATTTGCGTAACCCATAACTCCAAAGTTGACGCTCTGGCCATGGACGTTAAAGATCACTGAAGTGTTGGCCCCAACATTATCCAGACGGATGTTCCCGCTGCTGACGTCAGCACCGCTCAGGTCAAAGACGGCAAGGTCGGCACCTTTGGCGTCAAACACGAGGGTGCCCCATGAACTGACGCCACTGCCAATATTGGACAACGAGTCAAAACTTTGCGATAAACCGGTCAACCTTTGCTGTTCCGCCGCAAAATTGATTCCCGGTTGAATGCTGCCTGCTGCGACTTGGACCGGCGTTGATGCCACCGACCACTGCGTCACACCGGACAGGCTGCCGCCATAGCTGATGGCTGGTGCCGACAGCCACTCATTGTTGGCGTTCAGACTGCCAGCGACTTGAACGCTGCCGAAGAAGCTTGAACCACCGGTGGTTGAGAGGTTGCCACCGACCACGGTGTTACCCCAAATGCCACCGTTGATGAAGTCCAGATTACCGCCCACGGTCAGGCCTGTGCCGCCGTACAGAGATCCTGCGCCAGTGGCCGTGTTGATGGAATAGCCGTTGATATAGGCGTTGCCGCCCACAGCCACCTGTCCCTGAACATCGGAACCAGAAGGAACATAAAAATTGCCGAATGACAACAGATTGAGACTGGAGTCCAGACCCAGACCCCCGGCCTGCGCCAGGGGTGCGCCAGCCAAGCTTAGGCAGCCCAGGCAGGTCGCAGTCAAAAGCCGATGTAGATGGTTCTTCATGTCAGCGCATCCAATTCTTGAAGTTTCGAACAAGCGAGTTTTGGACTAAACCTTACGCCGCTTCACAACCGCACCCATCAGCCCTAGACCGGCCAGCAGCATGGCGTAGGTTTCCGGCTCCGGAACGGGTGAGACTGGCAAAGTCTGAGACAACAAAGAACCAGTTTTGCCCCCGTCGCTTGATGTGAGGAACTGGACTTTCAGGTGAGGATCAGTAAAGCTCAAGGTGCTACCGGTAACGGGAGTGAAATCAATGGTCCACGACATCGAGTTGTTTAAGGCGAAAGCGGAAGGCGAGGCGAAACAGGCACCATTTGTATTACCGGTGGTACAACCCAAGCTCGCGGCCAGCCCGTTGTCTACATTGACAGTGAACGAGCCAGACCCGCTTGCGATAGAAGCAGAGCCCACTGTTCCTATGTCCTTGATCTCGAACGCAGTAAGGTAGTTGATACCAGCCCAATCTCCCGTCGCGTTGGTTGCATTGAGGATCGAAAATCCCAGCGTATCACTGTCCACTGCCCATGTATTGAACGTCACTCCCTGGTACGTCAGACTGTTCTGTGCAAGCGCCGACATGGCAGTCAGCAGGCTCATCGCTGTCACGGCAATATATTTGGCAAAGTTCATAAAAAACTCCATTTGAGATTTGGTTCTGTATGCGCTCTATTCTGGGAATCTCGCCCGCGTTTGCCCATAGTTCGGAAGTGCCTTTTTGGGCGGTAACTTTCTACCGTTTTTTCCAGACAGGAAGTAGTTAACAAGCGCTGGTTTTCTGGCGATGAAAGTAGTTATCAGGCACCAGTGAAGCTAGTAGATTGAGGCGATCAGTCGACGCAAATCGAAGTCAAAAACAATGCGAAAGACGAGCGAAAACGACGCTTTCAAGCGCAGTTTTCAGAGGGAAATAGTATTTGGCTACCAGTCCGTCTGGTAGTTCGGGAGGCAAAGCGCGCTGGCGTCGCTTCAGGCCAGGGCCTTGTAGAGCATGTAAGCGGCCAACAGATAAAGGATGCTGGCAAAGACACGCTTGAGTTGTTTCACCGGCAACTTGTGGGCGGCACGCGCACCCAGCGGTGCGGTCAGCACGCTGCAACTCGCAATCACTGCCAATGCAGGCAGCCAGATGTAGCCAAACGAATGCGGCGGCAGGTTTTGCACGCTCTGACCACTCACGACATAACCGGTCACATTGGCCAGAGCGATGGGCAGCCCGAGCGCTGCCGAAGTCGCCACCGCGTTGTGAATGGCGACGTTGCACCAGGTCATGAACGGTACGCTGATAAAACCGCCGCCAGCTCCGACCAGTCCGGACAAAAAGCCGATGACGCCACCGGCGCCGAGCAGACCCGCTGTGCCAGGCACCTGTCGTGTCGGCGCCGGTTTCTTGTCCAGCAACATTTGCGTTGCCGAGAAGCCCACGAAGACGGAAAAAAACAGCGCCAGCGAAGAACCTTTGAGCATCGCAAAGACCCCCAGGCTGGCGACAAAGCCGCCCAGCACGATGCCGGGCGCCAGCCCCTTGACCAGGTCCCAGCGCACGGCGCCGCGCTTGTGGTGCGCCCATACGCTGGAGATGGAGGTGAAGATGATGGTGGCCATGGAGGTCGCAATCGCCATCTTGACCGCCAGATCCGGCCCCACCGCACGACCCGACAGGATCAGGGTAATGAAGGGCACCATCATCATGCCGCCGCCAATGCCCAGCAGGCCGGCTAAAAAGCCGGTGGAGAGACCCAGCACGGCAAGCTCAAAGATCAGCAGGGGTTCAAGGTTCATGAGCGGGAAGGGCGAGGGGGTGTCTGCAAGTGCTACCGAACCGGCATCCTGAACCGGGGTTCAGGTGGGCGAGGTCAACTGGGCATTGGGTTCATCTAACGCGAGATGATCACGCCTGCACAGCGATATTCCAAGCCCGGGCTCTAAGAGCATTGGTTCAAGAAAATATAAAGTCCGGCAAGCACCGCAGACAAGAGCCATTGTAGAGCGTCAAAGCAGACGCCCGTCGTCAGCCAGCGCGGCGTCCAGCCGTTCCAGCAACGAGCCCAGAACTTGTTGGTTGCCATGCGCTTCAGCGCCCACTGAAGCAGAGGTTTTTGCATCGGCAGACGGCGCAGCGCCAGGAGCCACGCCGACCGTTTGCCGCTCGGTCAGGTCAAACGCAAGATTGAGCGCCGCCAAAACTGCGATGCGATCGCGTGCCTTGATTTTTCCGCCATCACGGATCTTGCACATCGCCTCGTCGACGCGTTCAACGGCCTCCAGCAGGCGCGCTTCGCCATTTTCCGGGCAACCCAGCAGGTAGCTCTGCCCCATGATCTGTACTTCGAGCTGTTTCATGCCATGCTCTATTGCTTGCCGCTGGAAGCCGCTTCCGGCAAGCGTTCCAGCAGCGCGTCGACCCGGGAGCGGGCGGCGCCGAGTCGGGACTTGAGGGAATCTCGTTCCTGCGTGATGGCGTCGACCTGTGCGCTGAGTAATACGTTGGTGCGTTGCAGTTCTTGGTACCGTACCAGCAAACGCTCGACACGTTCGGCTATCTGGTCAATTTGGGACTGATTCGACATAGCACCGCATTGTAGGGTTTGCAAAAAATAAAGGGTTGTAAAATTGCGTCGTTGGTGCTCGCGGTGTGGTTCACACACCGCAGTTCAACGGGAAGCAGGAGGGTTGGCTGTCAAGGCTGTACCTAACCTGCGCTGCCCCCGCAACGGTAAGTGGACGAATCCTTTGCGATTCAGCTTCCATCAAGGCCACTGAGCGTTTTGAACACGCGCTTGGGAAGGCGATGGCGGTTGTTCCACCAGCCCGGATACCGGCCGACAAGGTGGTTGCACGTTCGCGCGCAGCCGTGACGCCCATATGCCGTCGGGGACGACGGTCGAGGCTTTTGTTGATGGTTCCTGCCAATGAAAATTCTTCTTTCGCAATCACGCCCTGTCGTGTTGCTGCTGTTGTCTGCGGCAGCGCCGGTTCTGGCGCAAAACCAGGCCGCGCCCGTGCAACTCAAAGACACGGTGGTTACGGCCAATCGCTCCGAGCAGTTGTTGACCGACGCCTTGCCGCATACCACGGTGATCGGACGCGACGTGATCGAGCGCTCGCAAGCCCTTGGTTTGCCCACTTTGCTGGCTAGCGAAGCGGGTTTCCAGTTCACCCAGAATGGGGGCCGGGGTGCCACCGCTACCCTGTATCTGCGTGGCAGCGCCTCATTGCAGGTTTTGGTTCTGATCGATGGCATACCCCTAACCAAACAAGACACCACCGGCGCCGTGAGCCTGGAACACATCATGCTCGACCAGGTTGAGCGCGTCGAGATCGTGCGCGGCAACGTATCGGCCATTTATGGCAGCGGCGCCGTGGGCGGCGTGATCCAGATCTTCATGCGCAAAGGGCACGGCAGAGCGGCGGCTTTTGGCCAGATGGAGGTCGGCTCCTACGCTAGTGTGCGCGCCTCGGCCGGGCTCAGCGGACAGGTCGGCGCGACGAATTACTTTATCGGCGTCGGCCACTACAAGACGAGCGGTTTCTCGGCCATGAATGCAAGCCAGTACCCGAACGAGAACCCGGATGCCGACGGCTATCGCAACAGCCACTACAACCTCGCTTTTTCGCAGGAACTGACCGAAGGCCATACGCTGGGCTTGCGCGCCGAGGGCAGCGCTGGCGAGTTCGATACCGATGGCGGTGGCTTTGGCACGCCGACCGATATCTACAAGGGTGAGAGCAAACGCAGTGGCTGGTCGGTCTATAGCCAGAACCAGATGACAAACGACTGGCGCAGCAATCTGAGCTTCAGCCAGGCTCGCGAGCGCTCGGTCTACGATGCCAGGCTGAGCGCTTTCCCTTACGACAGTGAGGCCACCAGCATCAGCCGTACGCTGAACTGGAGCAACGCCGTGGACATCCGGGGCTGGCTGTTGACGCTCGGCGCAGAAGTGCAGCGCCAGTCCATAGACGCGACCGACAGCAACCCCACGCAACTCAGTCGCGAACGAGCGGTGTCCTCATTGTTCGCCGGCCTGTCGGGTAGCGCGGGCCGGCATTCCTTGCAGTTCAACCTGCGGCGTGACAACGCCGAGGGTCTGTCAGGTGAAACCACCGGCTACGCGGGTTACGGCTTTCTGTTCACGCCGGCGTGGAAAATAATTGCCAGCGCCTCCTCGGCGTTCAACCTGCCGCCACTGGGCTATTTGTACGACCCGTTCTCGGGCAACCCGGCGCTCAAACCCGAAACTGCGCGTTCGACCGAACTGGGCCTGCAGTGGGCGCAGGACAAACAGGTGCTGCGAGCCACCTTCTTCAAGACGCGCACGGCAAACCTGATGCAGTACGACTTTGCGACCTGGGCCTTCAACAACGTGGCCAGCGCCAGCAACCGGGGGCTGGAAATCAGCTACAGCGGCAAACTGTCTGGCGCCGACCTGCGCTCCAGCCTGACGCTGCAAGACCCGCTGGACCAAAGCAGCGGCCAGCGCCTGATCCGCCGCGCCCGCAACATGGCCTCGTTCGGTGCTTCGCTGCCGCTGGGTCGGTGGAGTTTCGGTGGCGACTTGCGCTACACCGGAGAACGTCCCGACATCGCAACCGTTCCCTCCTTGCCGCCTTACACAGTGCTCAACCTGACGGCGCGCTTTAGCCTCACGCCCGAGCTGGCGTTGACGGCGCGCATCGACAACCTGCTGGACCGCGACTACCAGACCGCTTATGGCTACAACCAGTCGGGTCGTGCCGCCTATGTGGGCGTGACATGGAACCAGCGGTAGGGACATATATTCAGTCAAATAAGCCTGTAGCCCTCATGAATAAAGCACTTATTGCTCACTATTTAATAGCAATTGAGGGCCTGAAGGCAACCCTCGTGCTGGCTCTTGCGCTGGCTGGCGGGGCGGCCCAGGCGCTGCAGGTCAGCGATGATCGGGGTCTGACGCTGACTTTTGCGCAGTCGCCACAGCGCATCGTCAGCCTGCTGCCATCGCTGACCGAGACGGTCTGCGCGCTGGGCCAATGTCAGCGCCTGGTGGGGGTGGACCGGGACTCCAACTTTCCGGCCAGCGTGCGGCCTTTGGCAACCGTGGGCGGCGGTCTGGATCCGAACATCGAAGCCATCGTCGCTCTGCACCCCGATGTGGTGCTGCTGGCCACCAGTTCGCGCGCTGCCGATC
>JBBQZA010000120.1:0-10803 GCA_038208175.1 Burkholderiales bacterium | reverse complement strand
GACGCTGCATACTGTGATTATTCACATGTTTTGGGTGCAGCGCAAGGGGAAAAGAGGGGAAAAGAGGAGAAAGGACACCTTCGATGTCCGCGCTATCCTCTCCGCCCTGAACGGCGAAGTTTGCCGCGCAATCCGATCAAGATAGAGGGTGAGCGCACCGACCGCAACCCCTTTTCGATGCAGGGGCAACACGGCAGACGAGCGCCAACCATAAGTCTTGGCGCGTTCATGCCAGGGCTCGGTCCGTGGATCATTGACAAAATCGCGGCACCAGTACGGGCGGTCCTCGCGGATCGCCATTCCGGTCGGTCCTTCGCCGAAAGGGTCGCCCGCGATGGTCGATATCTGGATGTCACGAATGTACTCGTCACCAACGCCAAAGTGGGCGACTGGCAGCACCATGCCGGAGCTGCTGTTGACCAGACCAATCCAGGCAAAATCAGTAGCAGCGGCCTCTACAACGGAGCGGCAGATGCTTTGAAACAGTTCTTCCTGGTTGCTGCAGCGCACAATGGCTTCGTTGCATTCGCTCAATGCCGCATACATCCGGCTCAGCTTCAAAATCTTGGTCTGAGCCGCCCGGCGCTCCGAAATGTCGCGGACCACGCCTTCCATCCCTTTCGCTTCGCCCTTTTCATCGCGAAAATACTGCGCATTAATGGAGACCCAGAAATTTGAGCCGTCCTTCTTGCACGCTGCGCCTTCATAGTCGTAAACGTAGCCTTTGGCACTAAGCTCCTGCAGCAGCTTGGCCCTGTCTTCCTGCTTGGCGTAAAGGTCGGCGGCGCAAGCGCCCATCATGTCCTCATGCGAGTCATAACCGTAAAGGCGGTGAGCCGATGAGCTCAGCAGCAAAAAGTGCCCCTGCAGGTCGACCCGGAAATAGACGTCCTGCATGTTTTCCAGAATGCCGCTGATTTCCCGCTCCCTGGCGATCACCGCTTGCTGTGCGCGTCTGTGCTCGGCGCGATCGCGTGCTTCTGCCAGTTCCCGCTGCACCGCTGGCACCAGCCGGGCGAGTTCACCTTTCATCAGGTAATCGTGCGCACCCATCCGCATCAGCTCGACCGCTGTCGCTTCCTGGATCACGCCGGAGATCACGATGCAGGGGATGTCATGCCCACTTTGGTGCAGCACATCGAGCGCCTGGCCAGCCCCGAAACCCGGTATGTTGAAGTCGGACAGAACGATATCCCAGTCTTGCTTTTGCAGCGCTGCACGCATCGCCTCGGTGCTGTCAACACGCTCGTGGCTGACTGCGAATCCACCCCTTTCGAGTTGCCGTACCACCAGACCGGCATCGCTGACCGAATCCTCGACAATCAATGCCGAAAGTGGTGTGCCGGCGTTGCTCATTGACTCGTCGGCGCTTCCTGACCGTCAGTAGCCACCACCAGGCGGTTGTTGACGCCATTCTTACCGAGGGCCCGTTTGGTCAGCCCGATATCACTGGGGTTGTCTTCGACCAGCAAAATGACCTTGTCCTTCATGCCGTCTCTCCTAAAGTGAAATAAAAGGTGGCACCCTGTCCAATTCTTGCGTCGGCCCAAACCTTGCCCGCATGCCGGTGCACGATGCGCTGCACCGTGGCCAAACCAACGCCGGTCCCCGCAAACTCGCTCGCCGTATGCAGCCGCTGAAAGACACCGAACAGCCGCTTCGCATGCGCCATGTCAAAACCAACGCCATTGTCGCGCACAAAAAACACCGGCCTGAGTGCCTTTGTATCCTGATCTTGATCCAGCTCATTGCCAAATTCAATCTTTGCGACGGCGCAGTGCTTGGTGAACTTGACTGCATTTCCCAACAAATTGGTCAGTACGATCTCCAGCAAGTTCCCATCGCCCACTGCCGACAAGCCGCTCTGTATCGCGAATTCGATCTGGCGCGCGCCTTCGCCCTGCCGCAAGCGATCAGCAACGGTCTGCGCCAGCGTGCTCAAATCGACCGTTGCTTGCTTCATCTCCAGGCGATTGGTGCGCGAAAACTGCAGCAGATCGTCAATCAACTGGCCCATGCGCTGTGTTTCCGTGCGAATGGTTTGCAGGTAGCCGCGCCCTGTCTCATCGATTCGGTCAGCATAATCTTCCAGCAGCGCCAGGCTCCAGCCGTCGATGCCGCGCAGCGGTCCGCGCAGGTCGTGCGATACCGAATAGGCGAAGGCTTGTAGCTGCACCACCACGTGCTCCAGTTGCTTGTGGCTGGGCATCTTCAACAGTTTCGGGATCAGCGGCCAAAGCATCACCGCGGTGACAAAAGATATGGCAGCCGTCACGGCCTTGAACGCCGCATCCATCCAGTAGTCTGGTTGCCAGATGGTCCAGATGCCGATCAGGTGGGTGATGCCGCAGGAAAAAATAAACAGCGAAAACAGAATGAACATCCAGTTGAAATCGATGTCTTCGCGCTTCTCGACGTAGTAAATAATTCCAACCGGAATCGAGAAATACGACAGGGCGATCAGACCCTCGGAAACCACAAAGGTCCACAGCAGGGACGGCGTCCAAAGATAGCAGTGGCCATGCGGCATAAAGCCGTTCGTATTGGCCAATGGTTCATCATGTCTTGCATGGCGCTCCTCCTGTTGACAGTGCTGTCCTAATCATCAAATTAAACCTCAACCCGGTTGCGGCCCGCCTGTTTGGCGCGGTACATCGCTGCGTCGGCGCGCTTGACCAGCGTCATGGCATCGGCTTGGGCATGTGCGCCAAAATACGGGCGAGCATGGCGGTGATGGCACGCAAGACCTGGCCCCGGTCAAATTTGTCCGTCGACCCAATTCGCGAACTCTGCTAAATCGGTGAGCAATCGTTGGGCCTGCGATATTGACCCAGCACGGGCGCCATATTGCGAGGCATCTTTGCTACCCACAATGCGTCTAAAACGAGTTTCCTGGGCTGTGGGCAGGGCGGCGCCGAGTACGTCTCTTAGCAGCTTGGATGCAGCCATGTGGTCTTGCTGGTTGATGACGTTTGCCCGCTTGGCCGTCAGGCAGTCCAGGTAGGCGATAGCTGCCAAAACAATCTGGCTGATGATGGGGTTTGCGTCCGCTGCGGGCTCGGCCCGCAGCATGGCGTCTTGGGCCGCCTTTTTGAACGCGCGGGCAGCTGCGAGTCGACCCACCCAGAATTCTGGCCCCACCGTTTTTTTGCTACTGGCGCGAGTCATCATGGCAACGAGTTCCTTATTCTGGCGAGATATTGTTCGGGGTCAAAGCCCTTTAATACTTTGGCATCGCGGACCAGGTTGCCCCACCAGGCATCCCCTTCGGACAGCCGCATAGCGTCGGAACTGGACAAGCCGACTACTGAACAGGTCACGTAAAGCCGGTCCTCAACCTTTTGCAATGCATCGCGAACCGCTTCGGTTGCGGAATCAACTTGTCCTTCCTGTGCAAGGACAACGATGTCAAAGTCACTCGCTTGCGTGTCCTCGCCTCGCGCCGCACTACCGTAGAACCACGCTGCCTCCACCGGTTCATTGGCTGTCAAGATTTCGCGTAATTCCTTTAAAAGGCTCTCCCAGCGGGCCTGTTCGGTGTCAAATAGTTCTTTCAACCCATTCGTAAGCGGATTTTGGTAATCTATAGAAAATAACTGTGACCGCGATTGTCCGAACCCCTTCAAGAGCTTGTTGCCGAGCAGGGTCGCAATAGTTTGGCGAGTTCCTCTTGGGGTTAGTCCACTGTCCCGAGCCAACTGCGAAACACTCAGCGCCCCTGCGTGAGCGAACAAGACACGCAAAACGCGAACAGCCCCCTCGTTCCCCAGGTAACTGGTGAGGGGAAACCGCAAGTGACTCTGTGATTGCAGGGGGCGCATGCCTCATTGTAAGACAAATTAGGGAAATACATTACCCATAAGATAACTACACTTCTCTTCAAGGAAGTTTACTTCCTTGAAGCGGCAGAATATAAGTTACAAATTACTTATTATGTTGAGTAATTTTGCTCAACCTTCTTGGGACCAACCTCGACCCGGTTGCGACCCGCCTCTTTTGCGCGGTACATCGCGGCATCGGCCTGCTGCACCAGCGTCATGGCATCGGCCACGCCCGACGCGGCCTCGAAATAGGCCACCCCCAGGCAGGCCGGGACACGCGAAGCTTTCGCTTCGCCGACCGCGATCAACAGATTTTCGATTTCGCTGCGCAGTTTCTCCGCTGTCAGCGTGGCTGCGCTCAGATCGGTCTCGGGCAGCACCACAACAAACTCTTCGCCACCGTAGCGACCGAGAAAATCACTCGCCCTGAGCATTTTGCCGACGGCGGCACCCACTGTTCGCAGCACCTCGTCACCGGCGGCGTGACCATGGGTATCGTTGACGCGCTTGAAATGATCCAGGTCGAACATGATGCAGGCCAGACCGCGTCCGTAACGGCTGGCTCGCGCCAACTCTTCGGTGAGTCGCTCCATCAGATGGCGCCGGTTGAAGGCACCGGTCAGCACATCGGTGATCGCCAGCGCCGCTTCCACCTGGTCGATATTGAAACGTACGCTGATGCCGCCGCGGATGTCGCCCACCTTGTAGTCGTCGTGGCATTTGCCGCAGGACGGCTCGAAGCGCAGCGGCGCCATGTAGAGCGGTACCAGAGCGAGCCGCCATCGCGGTAGCGAACCTGCGCCTCCTTGGTGCCGCTCTCGAACGCTTCGAGCGCGCTGCGCTCCCAGGCATCCGGCGCATTGTTCGGATTCACCAGTTTTCGGCTCGTGATGTGAAACTGGAACTCACCCTGAGCGACCGCGATCTCTGATATTTCGCGCGTCATCAGCGCCGGGTTCTTCAGGTCGGGATTGGATGCAACGCCGTCCTTCTTTTCGACATAAACGCCGCCATAGCCGGCGCTCCATTTGCGCGCCAGCACAATGCTGTTGAAGATGGCGCTGGCGCGCTTGTGCAATTCTGATTCGATGGCATCGCGGTGGTAGTTCGTTGTCCTGTTTTGGAAGCAGTTACATCTATAATTACATCATTATGTACACCGGAGACTGCGATGAGACAAGCCACCTTTACCGAGGTTCGTAACCACGCCAAGGAATATTTCGACCTCGTCAGCTCGGGCGAATCGGTACGGGTGTTGCGCAATGGCAAACCGATTGCCGACATCGTCCCCATTGCTGCCGATCTACCGTCATGGAAACGGCGCCAGACGCAACCCCTGGTCCTCGATGGCCTGTCGGTCAGCCGCATGATTTTGCAAGAGCGCTGGGCCGGGCAGTAACCGGAGCAGCGGCAATGCGTGTTTTTTTCGATACATCGGCCTTCGTCAAGCGTTTTGTGCGCGAACCGGGAACCGATGCAGTGCTGGCGTGGTGCGACCAGGCAACTGAAATCGGCCTGTCTGGTATTGCCTTGGCGGAGATCGTTTCGGCATTCTGCCGCTTGCGCCGTGAAGGCAAGATTGATGATGTGCAATATCGGCACTTCAAGACATCGTTGCTGGCCGATATCGAAGATGCCGCCTTGTGCGATCTGACGCCTGAGGTACTGGGACAGGCGATTGCCTGCCTCGAAAGCAATGTCCTGCGCGGCATGGATGCCATTCACATCGCGAGTGCGATTGCCTTGAAGGCCGATGTATTCGTTACCGCCGACCAGCGTCAACTCGCCGCAGCCACCCGCGCCGGGTTGCACGCACAGGAAGTTTAAGCTGCGCCAATCTGACCCCAATTGTTTCATGCAGTCTCCCCCAGTGTGAAATAAAAGGTCGCACCTTTGCCCACCTGCGCTTCGGCCCAGACGCAGCCCTGATGCTGCTGCACGATGCGCCGCACCGTCGCCAGACCAATGCCGTTACCCGGAAACTCGCTCGTCTTGTGCAGGCGTTGAAAGGCGCCGAAGAGCTTGTCCGCGTACGCCATGTCAAAGCCGGCGCCGTTGTCGCGGACGAAATAGACGGCTTGCGCTGACGGTGCTTCTTCAAATGACTGGGCGCTGCTGCCAAATTGAATTCGCGCTGGGGCACACGCTGCGGTGAACTTGACGGCATTGTCAAAGAGGTTTGTCAGCGCAATTTCGATCAGCTTGGCATCGCCCCACGCCGCCAGGCCGGTTTGAATATCGAATTCGATGCAACGGTCTTCCTGCCGCTGTTTCAGGCGCCCTGCAACCGTCTGTGCCAGCGCACTCAAGTCAAGCCGCTCAGGCTTGATCTGCATACGGCTGATGTGCGCAAGCACCAGCAAATCGTCGATCAGTCGTCCCATGCGCTGCGCTTCGGCGCGAATCAGATCGATATGGCTGCGCGTCTGCTTGTCCATCTGCCCAGTCAAATCTTCCTCCAGCGCCAGACTCCAGCCGTCGATGGCGCGCAACGGTGAGCGCAAATCATGCGCCACCGAGTAGCTGAAGCTCTCCAGCTCTGCATTGCTCTCCTGCAACTGCGCGGTCTTGTGCTCCATCGCGGCCCGAGCCTCGGCTAGCGCGGCTGCCATGGCGTCGAACGCACTGGAGAGGTCGCCAAACTCGTTCTTCATCTTCAAAGAGGTTCGATAGCTGAGCTCGCCTTTGCCGAGAATCTCGGCTCCCCGCGTCAACTGCCTGATCGGTCTGACGACATGGCGCTGGGCAAGGTAGACGTTGAGAGCGACCACGACGCCGATCAGGACGACCATCAGCAGCACCAGGACAGTGGTCTGTTGCAGTGCCCGGGTCAGTTGCTCATGGCCGATACGCGACAGACTGGTCGCGTCAGCCACCATGTCCTGCGTCGCCAGCATGATCTGGCTGACGAGGCGGGCTCTGACCTCTTGCGCCAGATGCGACATAGGTTCATCGCCGACACGGTCCTGATGGGCCTTGACCAGCCTGAAAAACGTTTCCTTGACGTATTGATGGCGTTGCCGCAGCGCATTCACAATGATCTGCTCCTCGGTGCCCGCATAGAGGTCGCTCGCCAGTCGCAGTCCGAGCGATTCATGTCGCTGCAACCACTGCACTTTGGCACGCTCACGCTGGTAGAGTATGTATTCGATCGTCACCAGGCGCAAACCGCTGATGCCCTCGGCCGTGATCTCGCCGCCAAAGTTACTGCGCTTGAGCGCTACGGCCACGCTCCCCGAGAAGTAGAACAGCGTCGTCGCGACTACGGCGATGGCCAGCGTGGAGATGACGCCGCTCAGGTAGTACTGGGTTCTGATCTGCATGGTCGGCGGCGGAGCATCGCATCAGCGCACGATGGAAACAGCATCGGGTTTGACCACCAGCATCGCATCCATGGAAATGGCATCAAGAAAATTTGGCAACGCTGTCGCCGGCGTCAGCCCATTTTGCAGCGCCCACTGCGACAGGTCTTCCAGCATGATCAGCAGGCCCTGGTCGAGTTTCAGATGGAACCGGTATTTCGGCCCGGTCTGCCGGGATGACGCCTCCAGCATGCCGGGATCGGCTCCAGTGGCCTTGACAATCAAGGCATGAGCCGCTTGCGGCTGCTCGGCAACAAACCGTTCTGCCCGCAGCAGCGCCTTCAACAGGCGCTGCAGTTTCACGGGATTGGCCTGTATCCATGGCATGCGAGCGGCCAGATGAAAGCCGAACAAAAATCCGCTGTCATTCAAGAAAACGGCGGCGTTGCTGCCCAGCGCCTCTACCATTTCCTCCGGTTTCAAACCGATAACCCGCACATCCGCCAGGGACAGACCCTGGTTGGCCAGCATCATGCTGAGCACGAAATGCCCATCGGTCCCCAACGTCACGCCAACGCTGCGGCCCTTCAAGTCGGCCGCTGCCGCAATGCCGCGGTCGTCACGGGCAGCGACGCCATGCGCACCGCCCGCCGTGAAGATCGTGCTCACAACCGCTACCGGTACACCCCGCATCAAGGCAAACATGATCGGCGTATCGCCCACAGTGCCGACGTCCGCACGCTCCTCCAGCGCCGCCTTCAGCGCGTCGCGGCCGCTGGTGTAGGGCTGCAGCGTGACGTCCAGCCCTTCCCGCGTGAAATAACCCTTGGCAGCGGCTATGTAGACCAGACCGGAGCCGATGTAGCTGTCGCTGACCGCAATCGTCAGCTTTTCTACAGGGGGCGGCGCGGCAAGGCGCTCGGCCACCAAAGGCCATAGCAACGCCACTGCAATGACCGCGACGAGGGCCAGTGACCCGGTCGTGAACAGCCAGCGATTGTGCGCTGTCATCCGGGTATGCCATTGCCAGGCTGCGACTCGACGCTGGCATAGCGCACCGGCTCGCCGATAGACCGGCAGAGTTCATTGAGCTCGCGTTTCAATTCCTGCACGCGGTCTTCGCGCGTCAGCATGACGGACTGCCAGCGACGCAGCTCATCAGCGTTGTCGAGTATGGTTTCGGTGATGCGGATCTGTGCTTGCAGCGCCTCAACCGCCTCGGAGCGCACGCTGAGGTATTGCGCCAACCGGCGGTTTTCATGCCGGACGAAGAGGGCCAGCGCGCTGATGACAGCCAGCAGCGCCAGCGCAATCACCAGGCCGCGGTAAAGCCAGGTAAGGTCGGGTTTGGGATCGGGATCGTAGAGGAATCCTTCCAGCGAAAAGTTGCGCGGCAACAGGCCGATCTCGGCGTAGGTATCGGCAATATGGCGCCAGCGCCCCGCGTACATGTAGCCAATTTCGACCATCTCGGGACTCAGCAAGGCCTGCATTTGCGCGGCCTGGAACAGAAGGTAATCGCGGCTGTGCTGCTTTGAATAGCTGGCAATGATCAGATCGGCAATTTCTTCCGGGTGCGCCATCGCGTATTGCCAGCCGCGCAGGCTGGCGGCACGAAACGCCTTGACGCGCTCGGGGTGGGAGTGCAATTGCTGCTCGGACGTGAAGAGGTTGTCGCCATAAAAATCGATGCCGGCCGAGCGCGGCGTGTAAACGTGATATTCAAATTTGGCGCGATCCAGGTACCAGGGCTGGTTGGTAACGTAGGCAGTGATCGCATCGACCTTGCCGTCGATCAGGTCCTGCGGGTCAAAACTGTGCTCGACCCGCGTGAGCTTTTCCGGCGCGATGCCTTCGCGCTTGAGGTAGGCCAGCAGTTCATCGGACTGCGGCTCCAGCATGACGCGCTTGCCGACCAGATCGTGAGTGCCCTGCGTCGCGTCTTCTTCCCGTGCAATGATGACATAGGGCGAATGCTGGAATATCGCGGCCAGAGCCACGACTGGCTTGCCGGCATGGCGCGCGAGCACCAGGGCGCTGGTGCCAACGCCAAAATCGGCGTTGCCAGCCAGCACCCGGGCCACCGGATCGACGCCGGGAAGCGCTTCTTGGATGCTGACATCAAGTCCAGCCTCGCGGTAGAAACCTTGCTCCTTGGCGGCATAGTAGCCGGCAAACTGGAACGCATGGGTCCACTTCAGTTGCAGGCGTACCGCATCAAGCGACTAAGCCGCCAGGCTCGGCAACGCTAGACCGAGCAGACAAAGCCAGAACATCAGGCGGCACGTCCATTTAGCCATGGTTGATGAGCCAACGACCGTCATGGGTCCGGCACTTGCTTGCGTGAGCGCTTGCGTCATCGGCGATTCCTCTTGGTCTCATACATCGACTCGTCGGCTCTGCGAATCAGAGCATCCGCCGTTTCATTCTGGGCGAACTCGGCCACACCCATACTCAGGCCCACTGAAGCACAACCCGGTTTGGCAGCCCATTCCTTGGCCCAGCTTTGATCGAAGGAGTCTTTCAACCGTGCTGCGATGGCCTGGGCCTCCGCGTTGCCGGTCTCGGGCAGCAGCAGCACGAATTCGTCACCGCCAGATCGAAACGCAACATCAGTCTTGCGCAGGAGATTTTGCAGCGTGCGTGCCGTCAAGCGCAGCGCGTTATCGCCCTCAAGATGTCCCAACTTATCGTTGACCTGCTTGAAGTTGTCAATGTCGATGCAAACCAGACAAAGAGGTCTGCCGTAGCGACTGGCGCGTTCGAGTTCGGTCTCCAGGACGGCGCGGAAATGGCGTTGGTTGAAGAGCCCGGTCAAATTGTCGGTGATCGACATTTGTTGGAGGATCGACTCAAGCCGCTTGCGCTCTGTCATGTCGTGAAAGAAACCAATGCTGCCAAACGGCTCACCGTCGCGAGAAAGCAGTCTTGCCGAGAGTCGAATGTCAACAACGCGCTGAGCCTTGGAAAGCAATTGAGTCTCAAAGCCCTCAATCTGCCCGTCGGGGCTGGCATACATCAGCTTATTGATTTGTCGCGCATGCTCGACGCTGGGATAGACCTTTTTGATCTCCAGCTTGTGCAGCACCTCCGAACTGCTGTAGCCCAACAATCGCTGTGCGGCAAGATTGAACAAATTGACCGTGCCTGCGCTGTCCACCCCAATAATGGGGTCCGGACTGAGCGAAACCAATTCCTGCAGATTTGTGTTCATCGAAGAAGTCCTTCAAGAGCTGCGCTGCTGCCTGTCCCGATGGCGCTGAGCCTACCTTTTGCTGTGCGCTTAGGCAAGCTTTTTTGTCAAGAAACCGTGGCCTGCTGGGATTCGCGATGCGACCATGACTGCGCTCAAGCTTTGCGCCGCGAGTCTTTGCCAGGAGAATATTTTTTAGCACGAGCCCTATCGCGCCGCATCACTTGGTGGAAAATCGGGATGGAAGAAAGACATGATCGAACTGAAAAGAGCATGGCCCTTGAACAAGACACTCACTGAGTGGCTTGTCTTCTTTCTTTTATTCCTGGCCTTCGGCGGCTATTTGGCCTACTCACTGAACGGCGACCATGACCGAATTGAGTTGCGCGAGCAAGATCGGCTGATTCACCAATGCAATATCGTCAGTTTGAATCTGGCAAGCCAGTTTGAAACCATCAACGCTGCATTGGCAAGCATTGTCAGCGAG
>JBBQZA010000119.1:0-10843 GCA_038208175.1 Burkholderiales bacterium | reverse complement strand
GCTTCAAGCTCGACCAAACACACCGCTTGCTGGTGCAATTTGCGCGCCACGGCGACGAGACGGTGTGCCTGGCGCTGGAGGTCATCCTCAACCACGACTACGCCAGCTCGCGCTTTTTGCGTGGCGCGTCATTGCAGTGGGATCAGATCGACTTGGACGATGCCACTGCCAATTCGTCTGCACCCGACCCTGGCACCGATGCCACCCCACTGCGCTACCTGCACCCCCAGCGCAGCGACATCCACGTGCTGGACAAGGTGCTCAGCTTTGATGACGCCCAGCAAGCCGTGTTCGACACTCCTGCGCCCTTGGTGCTGGTGGGATCGGCGGGCTCGGGCAAAACTGCGCTCACGCTGGAGAAGCTGCGCCAGGCGCGCGGGCGCGTGCTGTACGTCACGCAATCGGCCTTTCTGGCGCAAAGCGCACAGGCGATTTACTTTGCCCATGGCTTTGAGGCCGACGGCCAGGAGCCCGAGTTTCTGAGCTACCGCGAGTTTGTTGAAACCATCAAAGTGCCGACTGGCCGCGAGCTGGACTTTGCAGCCTTCACCGGCTGGTTTGAGCGCTACCGCAGCGCTGCAAAACTGGCCACTGGCGGGCTGGATGCGCATGCGCTGTTTGAGGAATTTCGCGGCGTGCTCTCCAGCCGTGCCGACGGCGTGCTGGACCTCCCCGGCTACCTGGCCCTGGGCGTGCGCCAGTCGCTGCTGGCCACAGAGCAGCGCGTGGCCGTGTTTGACCTGTTCGAGAAGTACCGCGCCTGGGGCTCCAACGCGGGCTTCTTTGACTTGAATCTGGTGGCGCACGCGTGGCTGCAACTGGCGCAACCGACCTATGACTTTATGGTTGTCGACGAGGTGCAGGACCTGACATCCGTGCAACTCGCCCTGTTGCTCAAAACACTGGCCAAGCCGGGGCAGTTCTTGCTCTGTGGCGACTCAAACCAGATCGTGCACCCCAACTTCTTTTCTTGGGGCGCGGTGAAAACGCTGTTCTGGCAAAACGAGGCGCTGGCGCGCGCACAAACCATCTCGGTGCTGCGTGCCAATTTTCGCAATGGGCAGGCCGTGACGCAGTTGGCCAATCGATTGCTCAAAATCAAGCACGCGCGCTTTGGGTCGATTGACCGCGAGACCAATTTCCTGGTGCAGGCCAGCGCGCAAAGCAGTGGCACGGTGCAACTGCTGTTGGATAAGGACGCGACGCGGCGCGAGCTCAACAGCAAGACCCGTGGCTCCACGCAATTCGCCGTGCTGGTGCTGCGCGATGAAGACAAGGCGGCCGTGCGTGCGCAGTTTCAAACCCCGCTGGTGTTCTCGGTGCACGAGGCCAAGGGGCTTGAATACCCCAACGTGATTCTGGTCGGCTTCATCTCCGGCCAGCGCCAGGCCTTCACTGAGATCGCCAGCGGCGTGCTGCCGCAGGACCTGGTGGGCGACACGCTGGACTACAGCCGTGCGCGCGACAAAACCGACCATTCGCTGGAGCTGTTCAAGTTCTATGTCAACGCGCTCTACGTGGCGCTGACCCGCGCGGTCGACCAGTTGTTAATCGTCGAGGCCGACACCACGCACCCGCTGCTGCAACTGCTCGATTTGCGCACGTCCGAGGCCTTGCAACTGGCACAGGCGCAGGCCTCTACCCAACAGGAATGGGCGCAGGAAGCGCGTCGGCTGGAACTGCAAGGCAAGCAGGCGCAGGCCGATGCCATCCGCCAGAATGTGCTGAAGACACAAAAGCCCAACTGGCCCGTGTGGGACGAGCCCGCGCTGCAAGAGCTGCTGCCCAAAGCCCTGCTGCTGGGGCAAATATCGAACAAGCCGCGCCAGGCCTTGCTGGACTACGCGCTGTGGCACGGGCAAACCGGCTGGGTGTTTGACCTGGCCCTGGCCAGCCGGTTTGAACCCGCTGTGCAGTTTGCGCTGGCCGTGCAAACCGTTGACGGGCCCAACCCGGCAACAACGCGGTATGAGACCCCCAAGGCCTATGCCGCGCGCATTGAAGTCGAGCGCAAATCGGCCAGGCATTTCCTGGTTAAAAAGTTAGACGCCGTCGCCGAGCGCCAGCACCAGCCCTACGCCAGCCGCAATTTCAAAGAGGTGCTGCGCCAGTGCGACCAGTTTGGCCCGGACCACCGCACCTACTTCAACGCCACACCGCTGATGCTGGCCGCGCGGTGCGGCAACGTGACCCTGGTGGAAGCTTTGTTAGAGCGGGGTGCCGACCCGCTGGTGCGCGACCACTACGGCCACAGCGCCTGGGACTACGCGCTGGAGCGTTTTCTGGATGCGCCCAACCCCAGCACCTACCCCCATCACCTGGATGCGCTCTACCCCCTGCTATCGCCGCCGGTGATCGACGTGCAAACCGGCAACCGCCTGGTGCGCCTCGAGCGCCATCAGGGTGAATACTGGTTGTTCAGCCTGATGCTGGTGAGTTACAAAAAACTGTTCTCACAAGCCGTGGCGCAGCCGCAAATTCAGCGCAACCTCAGCGGCTTTTGTGCCGACCATTTGATGCGCAATGCCGAGCATCTGCCACCCAACGTGCTGGCTCGTGAGCGCTCGCGCCGCGTCTACTTCAACGGTGTACTGGCCCGCGCCGAAGTGCAAAGCAAATACCAGCCCAGCCGCCAGCTCTGGCTGCGCACACGCAACGGCTTTTACACCTTCAACCCCGAGCTGCAACTGCGCGCGCACCACAGCGGCAACTGGCTGCCCTGGAAGCAATGGCTGAACCAGCCACTGGTGTTTACCGGGTGCGGCATCAAAAGCAACGAGGCTGTGGCCAGGCCCGAGGCGACCAGCGAATAGCGCTGTTGGGAAACTGGTGCCCCCACCGCGCACGCACCGGTATCGCTACTACGGCGTGCTGGCACCCAACTCGCCCTTGTGTGCGGCGGTGACGGTCTCAGTCAATCTCGGCACCTTTGGTCAATTCGGCGCCGGTGCCAACATAAATTCACTCCTACGCTGCGATCAGTTTACGCGGCACAATTTCGTTTTGGATGACTTTTGCCATCCCCTTTTCCGCAATTCTGAGGTCATACGCGGACTGCAAATTGAGCCAGCCTTGAGCGTCACTTCCGAAGTAGCGTTCAAGGCGCAGCGCCGTATCGGCGGATACGCCTCGGCCCTCGTTGACAATATCGTTCAAGCGTGAGGTTGGCACATGTAGCGCCTTCGCCAGAGCATTGACGCTTATCCCCAGGGGCTTGATGTAATCCTCGCGCAGCACTTCGCCGGGGTGAACCGGGCGCATTCCGTTTTTAAACATGATCCCGTCCTTTGCTAAACAAATGGCTTTTCAGTGAGGGTCTTCAATCCGAACTTCGCATGGACCACTGGCGCTCCACTTGAAAGTGAGCCGCCATTGCTCATTGATCCGAACATGCCAAAACCCCCCGTACTCCTTCAAATCATTGCCGGGCGGTGCTCGCATGAAGTTCAACGACGGTGCAGCATCCAACTGGGCCAACTTTCGTTCTGCCACCTTCTTTACATTGGCAAACCGAGCGCTCTTTCCCGTAGTGAAAAGCGACGCAGTATCGGTGCAGCTAAAAGACTGAATTGCCATTTTAGTAGTATATCCGTTTACCGGTAAACGGATAATATTTTATCGAAAGTCTTTCATACGGAGCACAGTCGCCGCCATCAACTCGCCATGCTGCGTAAACAGCCTGATGCTGGTGAGCTACAAAAAACTGTTCTCACAAGCCGTGGCCCGGCCCGGGGCGGCCAGCGAATAGCGCTGTTGGGAAACAGTGCTCAGCCTGGCTTTGGGTTCCCGCGCGGCGCTGATCTGGTGTACCGCTGCGGCAAAGGCTACACCCGCCGCGACAACGTGGCCGAACGCCTAGTACTTGCTTCGATTCTTGCATAGAATGGTGTCACCTTATACCTAACAGGTGACACCATGCAAAGACCACTTGAAAAACAACGCGCTTCAACGGTGACGCTCAAACTCGATACCTCACACCGTGATCGCCTAAAGTCTCTTGCGGTCGCCAAGAAAAGGACTTCACATTACTTGATGAAAGAAGCTATTGAACGCTACCTCAAAGCAGAGGAAGCGCAACAGGCCGTTTTGAAAAGCGTGGATGATTCCGTTGCCCACTTCGAGGCAACAGGGCTACATATCACGCTCAATGAAGTCAAAACATGGGCGAATGAGGTAAAACTAAATCGCAACGCTCAACTACCAGAATGTCACGGATAAAACTTTCAGTCACGGCGCGTGATGACCTCAAGCGACTTTACGAATTCCTGGCGCAGTTCGATTTATTGGTTGCCGACAACGGCAATGATGCCATCATTGCGAGTCTGGAATATTTAGAAGTCCATCCGAATAGCGGTTCTCCGGTGGAAGATCGCCCGAATGTTCGCAAGTCAATCGTAGCTTTTGGCGCAAGTGGCTACCTGATTTTTCATAAACGCTATGAACAAATCGACACCAACTTGGTTTCCAGAATCATCCCTCAAAAAGAATGGTACGACGAGCAAACTATCGGACTTGCAGATGAAAGAACGGAAAACAATTTCTAATCTTTCAGGCAGGCGGCACCCTTGTGCTGTTGTGCGTTTTGGTCGTTGTGAACCACGCTGATGTCGCAGAAGTAGCTGCAAAGAAAATTTCAACCCGTCGTGTCACACCCGGCGCATGACCGAGGCCACCACGCACGCACCGGCATCGGTACTACGGCGTGCTGACCCCGAATTCGCCAAACCCAAACCGCGCCCACCATCGCACTACCTGTGGGCCGCACTGATTGCGCGTATCTTTGAGGCGTTCCCGCTGATCTGCCCGCACTGTGGTGGGACTATGCGCATCATCGCCTTCATCACATTCAGCGCCGACATTCACAAGAATCTGGATCACATCGGCGTCGAACCCGAAGCACCGCGCATCACCCCGGCACGCGGGCCGCCGCTGTGGGATGACTTCGCTGCGCAGGAGACGGGGGAAGGCTGTGGCCATGGGCTGCGCAGCGCGTGGTTTGCGATGATGGGGTGAAAGTTCTTGGGCAATCAGGTCGGCGACTGGGTGGCGGCGAATTTTTGGGAATTCAGACTGTCATCTCAGGGGAAACCCGTCTTCTCAGGACGGTTTACGGCGTCATACTTGGACTTTCAGGACTCACCATGAGCAAAATGAGAATCGAGGGCTCCTTCGTTGCCCTCAACACGCCGTTCAACAAGGACGGCACCGTGGATTTCGAAGGCTTTCGCACGCTGATCAAGTTCCATGAGGGCAACGGCACCAGCGCGATCTTGTTCATGGGCTCGACCGGCGAGGTTTCCATGCTGTCGCCCCAGGAGCGCCAGCAAGTCATTGTCGAAACCGCCAAGATGAAGACGGGGAAGGCCAAGTTCTTCTACGGCTGCACCGGCAACAACACTGCAACCACGGTGGACTATCTCAAGTTCGCGCATGCCAATGGTGCTGACGGCGCGATCCTGGCGGCGCCGGCCTACATCTGCGCCTCGGAAGCCGATATCGAAGCCTATTTCCTGGAAGTGGCGGACGCAACCGCTCTGCCGCTGGGCATATACAACAATCCGCCCCGCGTGAAGTCGGACCTGCATTGGGACCAGCTGCTGCGCATCTTCAAGCATCCCAACTACGTCGTACACAAGGAGTCCACGACCCGCGTGGGCCAGGTGGCCCAGGTGCTGGCCGGGCACCCCGACGTGTCCGTGATGTGCTGCGACTCCCCCAACTTGGGCCTGGTGGTGCCCACCATGAGCCTGGGTGGCCACGGGACAGCCAACATGACCGGCAACATCGCCCCGGCGGAAATCGCCGTGATGTCCCGCCCCTGGAAGACGGCCGCGGAGCCGGTCAGCTTTCGCGAAACCTATCTGCGCATGCTGCCCATGCTGCATTACGCCTACTCTGCCATCAATCCGGTGGCCATCAAATCGCTGATGCGCGCGGTCGGTCTGCCCGCGGGCGAGCTGCGCAAGCCGTTGCGCGAGCTGGACGGCGATGCACTCAAGAAGGGGCTACGTGCCGTGCGCGCGCTGGAGCTCGACAAGAAGTACGGCTGGAGCTCTGCCGAGCTCAAAGCAGTCTGATCTACATCCACCGAGGACACCATGTTCACTTCCCGACGCTCACTCCTCGCCACTGCGGCCGCCGCAGTCCTGGCCATCAGCCCGCCCGTGGCAGCGCACGCCGCCGAAGGCGACTATCCGAACCGACCCATCACCATCGTGGTGCCCCATGCGCCCGGCGGCCCGGTCGATGGCGTCGCCCGAATGTTTGCCGAAAGGCTCAAGGAAGAGCTGGGCCAAACCGTCGTGATCGATAACCGCGCCGGCGCCTCCAGCATGATTGGCGCCGCCTACGTCGCGCGCTCTGCGCCGGACGGCTACACGCTGTACATCAACGCTTCGCTGCACTCGATCAACCCGCTGCTGTACAAAGACAGAATCAAGTACGACTCGGTCAAGGACTTCACTGCCATCAGCCTGCTGGCGCAAGGACCGCTGGTGTTCCTGGTGAACCCCAGCGTCAAGGCGACGAGCCCCCAGGAATTTGCCAAGGAGATCAAGTCGGCGCACGACAAGATCAACTTTGGCACGGGCGGCTTCGGCGCGGCGGACCACCTGGCATCGGCTTACTTCCTGCATGAGATCGGCCGTACGGACATTCCCATCGTGCTCTACAAGGGCGGCGCACCTGCACTGCAAGACCTGATGGGAGGCGCGGTGCAGGCCAAGATGGACGCCATGCTGACGGCACTGCCGCTGGTCAAGGGCGGCAAGGTGCGTGCGTTGGCGGTAACGGGCGCAACGCGCAGCCCATTGCTACCCAACGTGCCAACCATGCGCGAGGCAGGCTTCAAGGATTTCGAGTTCTCCAGCTGGTACGGCTTCTGGGCCCCCGCCAACTTGCCGCCTGCCATCTCCAAGCGTCTGGACCAGGCGGCCAAGAACATCATGGCCATGCCGGAAGTGCAGAACAAGCTGGTCAGCCAGGGCTTTGCGGCCGACTACCGCAGCTCGCCAGCCTTCGTGTCCTTCATGGACAGCGAGACTGCGCGCTATCAGATCATCATCGACGCGGCCAAGATCAAGGTGGACTAAAAAAGAGAGGCAGCGGTACATAGGATTTTCTGAACGTCATTCGCTGTCGCCTGCTGACGACCCCCGAGCTGCGGCACTCACCTCGCCGTGCTAGAGCGCGGTGCGGACCCGCTGGTGCGCGACCACTATTGCCACAGCGCCTGGGATTACGCGCTGGAGCGCTTTCTGGATGCGCCAGACCCCGGCGCCTACCCCCATCACCTGGATGCGCTCTACCCGCTGCTGTCGCCGCCGGTGATTGACGTGCAAACCGGCAACCGCCTGGTGCGCCTCGAGCGCCACCAGGGCGAATACTGGTTGTTCAGCCTGATGCTGGTGAGCTACAAGAAGCTGTTAGCCGCCGCGCTGCGCCGTTGCCGACCGAGTTGCCTATTGGGCTGCCAGCGCATGAAAGGCGGCGTCCAACTCCACTTGCTCCACGGTTTGGGCAAGGGCATCCAGAATGAAGGCATGCGCTGTTTTGCCCATTTGTTCGGCAGCGGCACCGCGTGCGTCTTCTCTGGCACCTATTTGAGCCGTATTTCTGAAAATACGCATCACATTTTGAGCCGTATTGTCTAAAATACGTCTCATGCCCGCTTCCACGCAACCCAACCCAGCCAAACCGCCGCGCTACCTTTGGCAGCACCCCGCCTGGCCTGCGCTCACTTTTGACGTTGCTGCGCTGGCTCAAGACTTGAGCAATGCGCGCCTGGAGCAAGGCAAGTTGCTGGGCTTGCTGGAGGCCATCGGACTGGAGAGCGGCCAGGAGGTGGCGCGCGAACTGTGGGTGCAAGAGGCCATGGCCACGGCCGCCATTGAGGGCGAGAAGCTGGACCTGCAAGCTGTGCGCTCGTCCGTAGCCCACCGCCTGGGCTTGGCTGACCTGCCCACCACAGACCGGCATGTGGACGGCTTGGTGCAAGTGATGGCTGATGCCACCGGACAATACCGGGCACCTTTGACGCAAGAGCGCCTGTGCTTGTGGCAGGCGGCCTTGTTTCCCGGGGGCAGTGCCAACTTGCGGCGTATAGTGGTGGGGCGCTACCGCGACCATTCGGATGCCATGCAAGTCGTGAGCGGCAGGCCGGGGCGTGAGGTGGTGCATTACCAGGCGCCACCCTCCACGCAAGTGCCGCAAGAGATGGCGCAGTTCTTGGCGTGGTTTGCGCTCACGCCTTCGGTGCCGGGCACTGCGCCGATGCTGCACGGCTTGGCCCGCGCGGCATTGGCGCACCTGTGGTTTGAGACGATTCACCCGTTTGAAGACGGCAACGGCCGCTTGGGCCGCGCCGTTGTAGACATGGCCCTGGCGCAAGACATGGGCGCCGCGGTGCGCGTGTTTGGCATGGCCCGGCAGATGATGACCACGCGCGCTGCCTATTACGACGCGCTCAAGCTTGCTCAGCGCAGCACGGCCGACACGGGCTTGAATGTGACGCCGTGGGTGCAATGGTTTGTGCAGGCGTTTACAAAAGGGTGCATCACCTCGCAAGCGGTGGTCAAGCAGGCGCTGGAGAAAGCCGGGTTTCGCCAGCGCATTGGCGCGTGTGGCGTGAACGCGCGGCAAACCAAGGTGCTTGATCGTTTGCTGGAGGCCGGCAACAGCACCCTGGGCGGGGGCTTCTTGGGTGGCATGACAAGTGAAAAGTACTGCAAGCTGACTGGCGTATCCAAAGCCACCGCCACGCGTGACCTGGCCGACTTGGCGGCAAAGGGACTATTGCGTATTGAGGGCGTTGGCAAGGCCACGCGCTATGCCATCGCGATTGACCAGTGGGAGCAGCCTGCGGTGTAGTCGGTCAAATCAGACCGCACCTGGAATCCCACCACGCCCTTGTCGCGCTGCAGGTAGTAGCGCAGGCGTTTGGGCACCGACAGCACCCACTGGCGCACCGGCAGGCGCTAACTCGATGCCGCTGAGGGACAAACACCCCTCAAGTCGACCCGAAACCAGGTGGCTACAGTTTTTTAGTATCTGGCAGTTTGGCCAGCTTTGTGCGCGATTTCGAGCATCAGGCAATCTGAAAATCCCAAAGCCGGTTTGCGCCGAAAGTGGCCTAGCGCTGCAGTCACCGTGTCGGCATCCTGAATTACCAAAGTTTGGTGTGCCAAACTTGTTTTGTAGCAACTCGTTTGCCGTAGGGCCTCGCCTCGGCTGAGGATTAGGTTTGCGTTTCACGAAGCGAGCGAACGATTTCGGCGGTGGATCGCAAAGTTGCGCCGGCGATTTGCAGCCGTGGCGGGAGCGCGTCAGTCCATTGGTTTTAGGCTTTGTTGCCACGCCTTCGACGTTATGGAACTGTCCCATGCGCTTTTTTGCTTTTGCTGAATAGGTTTAGCTAAGGCAAGGTGTGTTCCGAGTCTGTGAATCAAATTCGATTTTTCTGTTTCTGTGAGTTTTGCATTTGCGTTTATGAACTCCCGAAAAGGCTTACCCCCCTTCTGGGAATTGCAGTCACGACAACATGGCACAAGGTTCCCGATTTGGTGACCATATCCGTTTGGCTTTCCAGCCTTCACACGGTTCTCAAGGTGATCCCAAGTCTGGGTTTGGTTTTCACAATAGACACATGAAAGCTGCTTCAGATCTTTCTGGCCGAGCGCGTTAAGTGCGGCTTCAATTTTCTCTTCGTCGTATTCATCCGAAGGGGCTAACGCTGAAGCGAAAGCATGGGCGACGGTAGCTTTCCTCTTCGAAAAAATCGAGTACGGCGCTAGGTGCGAACGAATGCTTTTGGGAGTCATCTGAATGGCTAACGATTGGCGTTTATCTGCCGCGAAACCGAGCTGAGTAAAACCAAGAGCTGCTCCTGCGGCAGATAAACCATGTTGGACTGAACCGCCGGGGCGCGGCGATCACGATAGGGGATTGTAAGTTTGGCGCGCTGAATGCCGTCGCGTTTGAGCATGCTCGTGATCTACGATTTCGCATTCAGCGCTCCAAAGCTGAGGCAGTGCGTGGGTGGGATCAGGCCGACGGGGCGCTCGGCGAAGCGAAATAAAGGCGGAGGCCGAAGGCCGGGGGAGTGCGCGTAGCTGAGTGTCCCGCCGGCCTGATCCGGGAAGTGATGCGACGCGAGCATTGCGCGAATGGCCGTGGGACGGATAGGCATTTCAACCGCATGAGCTTTGCTATTTATTACATAGCGAACGGGGCGACAGCCCTGTTTGGCCTCAAACCTGCAACCAAGTCCGAAACTAGATGCCCAGCACCAGATGGTGCAGGCTGATCAGGTTGCGCTGCGCGTTTATGGCGTGGCCAAGACGGTGGCCGACTGCTTCAAGCACCGCAACAAGGTGGGCCTGGACGTAGCCATAGAGGCGCTGAAGGAAGCGCTAGGCACCCACAAGGCCGCCGCCAATGATTTGTGGCGCTTTGCCAAGATGTGCCGCGTGGCCAATGTGATGCGGCCCTACCTTGAAGCCGTGGGGCACGGGGGCTGAATGGCGCAAGACTTGGCCGCACCGGCCCACGCGGGACGTCGATCTGCTGGGCTTTGGCCCCAGTGATCTGGAATCGATAGCGCAGGCTTTCCGGCAGATCGTGTCGGTAACGGCCGCTGACGGCATGGTTTTTGACGCTGCCAGTGTGAGCGTGCGAGAGATACGCAAAAGCGCAGGCTATGCCGGTGGACGCCACCTACCCGGTCTACACCCTGGTGGCAGAAAAGCTGCATGCCATGGTGCTACTGGGCATGACCAACAGCAAAATCCACAGGTCCAGATAGTCCTTCAAGCGGCTGTTGGGCATGCCATGGTGCTACTGGGCA
>JBBQZA010000118.1:0-10900 GCA_038208175.1 Burkholderiales bacterium | reverse complement strand
CTGGCCAAGTTGCGCGGCGCAGCGATGAAGGTCGGGCAACTGTTGTCGATGGAGTCAAGCGGCCTGTTGCCGCCAGCGCTGACCGACATCCTGTCACGCCTGCGCTCGGATGCACGGTCGATGCCACCGGCCCAACTGGTCGGCGTGCTGGAGGCCAACTGGGGCAAGCACTGGGAGAAGCGCTTCAAGGACTTTTCCGCGAGCCCGCTGGCCGCGGCGTCGATCGGTCAGGTCCACCGTGCGCTAACGCGGGACGGACGCGAACTGGCGATCAAGATCCAGTACCCCGGCGTGCGCGAAAGCATTGACAGCGATGTCGACAACGTCGCCGGCTTGTTGCGAATGTCCGGCCTGCTGCCCACAGGGATGGACGTCAAGGCGCTGCTGCGCGATGCCAAGCGCCAGCTCCACGACGAGGCCGATTACCTGCTGGAGGGCAACTACCTGCAGCGCTATGGCGAACTGCTGGCCAACGCGCCACAGTACCTGGTGCCAAAACTGCACGCCGACCTCACGACCCGCAGCATCCTGGCGATGGACTACGTGGCCGGTGAGCCGATTGAGTCCCTGCTGCATTCAGCACAAAGCGAGCGCGATCGGGTCATGCAACTGCTGTTTGAACTGCTCATGCGCGAGGTCTTCGCGTTCCGTCTGGTTCAGACCGATCCGAACTTTGCCAATTACCGGTACGACACGCAATCGCGCCGACTGATCCTGCTCGACTTCGGCGCCACCCGTCCCTACAAGGCCAGTCTGGCCCATGAATTCCGGCGCCTGATGCAAGGCGCCATGGCGGCTGACCGCGACGCCATGACTCAGGCTTGCCTGGCCATAGGCTACTTCGACGCCAACACGCAAGAGAAGCATAGACGGGTCGTGCTCGACATCGGAGAGCAGGCGCTCGAGCCCTTTTGCCAAGTCGGCGCTTATGATTTCGCGCGTTCCGACCTGCCCCAGCGCATTCGCTCGGCCATCATGGTGCTCGGGTTGGACCGGGAGTTCCGGCAAGTTCCGCCGGCCGATGCCATGCTGCTTGAGCGCAAGTTCGGTGGCCTGTATTTGCTGGCCATCAGACTGCAGGCACGTGTCAATCTGAATGCATTGGCGCAGGCTGCTTTCGCGTCTCGCAAACGCCAGTCCTGAGCCGTAGCGCTGCGCCGATAGGCAAGCCTCATGATGGCATCAGGACAGCAGACTGGATAGTTCAACCCATCCTTATGCTTTCCTGATGCGCCAGCAGACAACATTTCCGTACTTTATTGATTTCATTTGACAGCCGGAAGCTTCCGACGAGCCATGCTGCTGAGCGGGGGCGAATTCACGCCGTTTATCACGCGCCCGATCAGCGGCACCTTGTTCACTTTGATTGCTGTCTCTATCGTCTGGCAGTTCCTGGTGTTCTTCTATCAGGCGCGAAGGAAATCCTGAGCCCGGAATGCCGGACGCAGAATCCATTCATCCCTTTTGCGGATACCCGGTGATGTCCTGGATTGCCAGGTACAGCGGTTGCAGGCGCTGGTACATGCGGCAGTAGACGCGGCGGTAAAGCTGCTCGTAGACGCGTGCGTGTTCGGCTTGCGGCATGAACATCTGCCCGACGCGGGTCATATCGGCAATGGCGCTGGCAAAGTCGGGTTTGAGTTTCAGGCTGACGGCCGCCAGAATCGCGGCACCCAGGCCGCTGGTCTCGTACAAATGCGGTCGCTCGCACGGCAGATTGAAGATGTTGGCGGTGATCTGCATGGCGGCGTCGCTCTGTGAGCCGCCACCTGCCACGCGCACACTTGTGATCGCCTGACCGCCGCGTTTTTCGATTCGCTCCTTGGCCTCGCGCAAGGCGTAGGCCAGGCCTTCCAGAATGGCGCGGTACAGATGAGCGCGCTTGTGCACATCGCCAAAGCCGATGATGGCGCCCTTGGCCTCCGGTCCCGGCAACTTGATGCCCGGGTTCCAGAACGGTTGCAGCATCAGTCCCTGCGCCCCGGGGGGCACGGCGTTCACCAGTTCATCGAACAGGGTTTCGGGTGCCACGCCACGCCCCTGCGCCAGCTGCCGTTCATGCAGGCCAAATTGTTCCTTGAACCAGCTCACCATCCAGAAGCCGCGCGTGATCTGAATTTCGGTGTTGTAGTGATTCGGCACCGCGGCCTGATAGGGTGGAATAAAGCGCGTGGCCTCCAGGTAGCGCGGCGTCGTGGTGTTGATGGTGGCGGTGGTGCCGTAAGAAAGACAGGCGATCTCGGGCGTCAGGCAGCCGGCTCCTATGACCTCGCAGGCCTTGTCGGCAGCGCCGGCGATCAAGGGCAGTCCCTGCGGAATGCCGGTGTCGAGCGCCGCCTGCGCACTGATCTCGCCGATGCGAGTTCCCGCCGGCACCAGCTCGGGCAGCATCGATGCCTTGATGGACATGGCCTGCCACTTCCAGTCGCTCTTGGCGGCCCAGCAGCCCTTTTTGTAGTCGAACGGTAGGTAGCCGACTTGGGCCGCGACCGAGTCGACAAATCGTCCGCAGAAACGGTAGTTCAGATAGCCCGACAGCAACAGGTATTTATCGGTTTTGGCCCAGAGCTCAGGCTGATGCTGTGCGATCCAGTTGGCCTCCGCCTCTTTCTGAAAGAAGCGCACGGTGTCGGTCATGCCGATGGCGGCAAAAGCGGCGTTCCACCACCACTTCAGTTTGGGGTAGCTGTCGGCACGGCGCTGGTCGAGCCAGATGATGGCCGCTCGCAAAGGCTGGCCATGAATGTCGAGCGCAATGGTGGTGGCGCGCTGGGTCGTGATTACGACACCGGCAATGGCACTCCTGGGCACCAAGCTGTTGGCCCACAATTGCTGGCAGGCTTGGCACAGGGATTGCCAGAAGGCTTCAGGATCGTTTTCCAGCCACCCCGGCTGCGGCGACTGATAACTGTCGATAGCCACCTGCTCCTTGTCCACCAGATTGCCCTGCAAATCAAAGATCAAAGCGCGCACGCTCTGGGTGCCATTGTCGATCGCCAGAATATAGGTTTTGCTCATGATGTCTTGCCCTCACCCGCGTTGACCGGAAGTTGGTAATGTGCGGCAATCAGCGCACGGTAGCGTTCGGTTTCCAGTTCCCAAAGCGCGTCACCCCATTGCAGCTGCGGCTGGCACAGGCTGCGGATGCGCGCCAGATGGTCGAGCCCGCCGCGCGGCAACAAAATGCCGAGCCGGGTGCGTCGCAGCAGCAGATCGTCCAGGTGCAGAACCGCCTCGTGGCGTGCTGCGATCGCGAGTTCCAGCCAGAGCGTGCGGCTACCGGGTACGGTCTGCAAGTCGGCCTCGCTGGCGTCGGCGCTGAGGTCCTGCGCACGACCGCCATAGCGCGCCGCCAGGCGCTGGCGTGTTGCCGCACTCCAGCGCGCCGGCAAGACGCTGGCTGGTTTGAACACAGCGTCATCGTCCGCAGTAAAGGACTTGCCGGCATAAGGCGCTGCCAGCGCCAGCGCGTCTTGCGCCATCAGTCTGAAGGTGGTGAGCTTGCCGCCGGTCAAAGTGATCAGGCCCGACTCGTCCAGCACCGCATGGTCGCGTGTGGCTTTGGAGGCATCACCGGTGCCGTCGTCGATCACAGGTCGCACGCCGGCGTAACTGGCGCTGATGTCAAAACGTCCGAGGCGGGCCTCGGGAAACTGGTCGTTCACCGCGTCCAACAGATAGTCCACTTCGACCTGCGTGATGCTGGCTTCCGTATTCAGGTCCGCGCTATGGTCCAGGTCGGTGGTGCCTATCAGGATGGCGCCCTCCCACGGGTACAGGAACACCGGACGGCCATCCTGCGGGTGCATGAAGCTGATGCTCTGCGCCAGCGGCAAACGCCAGAATGGCACGATCAGATGGCTGCCGCGCAGCGGGCGCAGCATCGGTTTGGCGCCGACGCCCGCGCGCAGCCGGTCGGCCCAGGCGCCAGTGGCATTCACCAACGACTTGCTCCGCACACGGTAGATCTTGCCACTGTCCGCATCCCGAGCCGTCAGTCCGGTGACACGACCGGCGTTGATCTCAAGCGCCTCGACCGCCACGTAATTGAGCGTCAGCGCGCCGTCCTGCTGCGCCTGCATCAGCACACGCCACACCAGGCGGGCATCGTCGGTCTTGGCGTCCTGGTACAGCATGGCGCCGCGCATCCGCGGCGGCTTCAAGCCCGGTGCCAACACCTGCGTCGCCGGCAGCTTGGCGTAGAAGTGACCGCGTTGACCGGCCATCATTTCATAAATTATCAAACCGGCGTGAAACAACCAGCGTCCCGGCTTGCGAGCGACGCAATCGGCAAACAAAAAGCTTTGCGGCTCGACCAACTCAGGGGCCTCGCGCATCAGGCGCTCTCGCTCGCGCACCGAGTGCAGCGTGGTTTTGAAGTCGCCCTCCTTCAGGTAGCGCAAGCCACCGTGCACCAGCTTGGAGGAACGGCTGGAGCTGCCCCAGGCAAAGTCGCGCTGCTCCAGCAGCAACACTTTCCAGCCACGCTGCGCCGCTTGCTGCGCCACACCGGCCCCGCTGATACCGCCGCCTATCACCACCAGGTCCCACTCCTGTGCTTCAAGCCGGCTCAGCGCCTGTGCGCGCTGTGCGCTGGCGCTCAACTGGCCCACGGTCCTGCGTCCTGCAACAGCTTGCCCGGGTTCATGATCTTGCCCGGATCAAAGTGGCGACACAGCTCGGCCAGCGTGGCCATGCCGAGCGCCCCCTTTTCCACGTGCAGTTGCGCGGCATGGTCGCGCCCGACGCCGTGCTGGTGGCTGACCGTGCCAGCATGCGCCGCGATGACCGCGGCCACCGCCGCCTTGAGCTTTTGCCAGCGTTCAAAGTTGGCAGCAAAGCCACCGGCTGCCGTGGCCCAGACAAACTGCGAATAAATGCTGCTGCCCTGCGGATAGACGTGCGACAGATGGCTGAAAGCGTGAACACGCTCGCCGAACTGCGTGAAGACGTCGCGCGATGCCTGCTCCATGGCCAGCATCAGCGGCTTGACATTCGGCCAGTCGACCGCCGTCTCGATCGTATCCACGCTGTAGCCCTGCTCCCACAGCGTGTTGCGCAGGTAGGGGCCTTTAAAGCGGTTGGCGGCCCATTTGCTGCCGATTGCCTTTCCGATGTAGACCGCGCCATGCCGCTCCAGGGTGCGACGCGCTTCCTTCAACGCGTGGGCGGCGGTGCGCCGGTCGGCCGTCACGCCCAGCATCAACATGCATTTCTGCGGACCGCAGCCGCGCCAGGCCAGATAACGCTGCAACCAGCCTATCAGTCTGGCGTGGCCCGCCATCGCCAGGTTGGTTTCGGTCTCGATGCCATTGGACAGGCGCAGCATCGACAGCGGCAGCTTGCGCTGCACCAATTCGCGCACCGCAGTTTCTGCAGCGTCCCATTGCGGCAGAAAAATGGCGTGAAAGCTCTCGTGCTGCGGCAGTGGCGTGACGCGCAGCGTGGCCTCGGTCAGGATGCCAAAACGCCCCTCGGACCCCAGCACCAGCTCGCGCAAGTCCGGTCCGGCGCTGGCCGCAGGTACGGTAGGAATGATGAGCGTACCCACCGGCGTTTCCATTCGACCGCCGGCAAACAAGGCTTCGATGCGTCCATAGCGCAGCGATTGCTGGCCGCTGGAGCGCGTCACGACCCAGCCGCCAACTGTCGAATATTCAAATGACTGCGGAAAATGACCCAGCGTATAGCCGTGCGCGCGCAGCTGCGCTTCCACCAGCGGACCCGGCGTGCCGGCGCCAAAGGTCGCCAACTGGCTCTTCTTGTCCAGGTGCAGCATCTGGTTCATGCGGCTCAGATTGACGGACAGAATGGGCCGCTCGCTGATCGGGCAATCCAGGTGACCCGCCACGCTGGTGCCACCGGCAAAGGGAATCACCATCCAGTTCATGCCACGGGCCAGGTCCAGCAGTTCACGCACCTGCTCGGCCGACTCGGCAAAGGCGACACCATCGGGAACCGGGGGCAGTGCGCCAAAGCGCTTGCGAATCCAGTCGGCGTAGCTCTCGCCGAGCGCCACCGAAAAACGGCTGGCGGCGTCGGTCTGGATCAGCGGATGTGCCCCCGCCAGACGCGACGCCGGCACTTGGGCCAACAGGTCTTCGCGCCTGGCGTCAGTCGCCGGCAGGCCCGCTCCCAGCAGCTCGCGCATCAGAGCCCGCGCCCCTTGGTTCAGGTCCATCTTCGTTGCTTCATCGCCCCAGCCGTTCCAGCGCCGCATGATTCGCTCCGTTCTACTGCTATGAGTTTGACTGTACTTCGTGGCGATGGACCCAGGCCAGAAAGGCACACAGGGTGACGCCGGCCGCAACCAGGCCAGCCGTGCTCATGGCCCAGTAACCCGGTGCGCCGCGCAAGGCCGACGGCGCCCACTCGCTGTGCGTGACCAGGTAGCCGCCCCACAAACCGATGCCCCACAGCGAAGCCGCATACAGCAGCAGCGGCACGATGGTGATGCGGTGCGAACGCAACACAAAATTGGCCAGGATCTGGGCCGCGTCGGCGACGTGGAACCACCAGACCCAGACCAACAGCGGCATGGCGGCGGCGATGATGGTCGGGTTGTCGGTATAGGCGCGCAGCACCCACTCGCGCCCAAAGTACACGACGGCCCCCAACACGGCGGCAACGGCGACGCCGATCTCGACGCCGTGCCAGCCGATGCGGCGCGCCTGGGCCAGGTCGTTGGCTCCAACCCGTTGCGCGACCAGGGTGGCGGTGCCATTGGCCAGCGCCAGCGGCACCATGAACATCATGGACACCAGATTGGCGGCCAACTGGTGCCCGGCCACCGCCTCGCTGCTCTGGCGCGAGATCAGAAAGGCCATTGAACTGAAACCGGTGACCTCGATCAGAATCGACGCCCCCATCGGCACACCCAGTCGAATCAGCTGTGTCAGGGCTTTGCGATCCGGGCCAGCGAAGCCACCGCGCTGCAGACCAAATCGGGCGTAGAAGGGATCGCGCTGCAACACTAGCCAGGCAACGATGGCTTGCGACCACATCACCAGCGCCGTGGCCCAGCCACAACCCACCACGCCCATCGGTGCCACCGTCCATGGCTGCTCCAAGCCCGGAATGGGCAGCGACCAGCCGTAGATGAAGAGAGCACTCAAGGGAATCTTCAGCAACAGTCCCGTCACCTGCAAAGCCATCACGGCCTTCGGGCGCGACACGGCATTGTTGAAGCCCCGGTAGACGGTAAACAGCAGAGATGCCGGCAACGAGAATGCCAGCGCCGTCAGGTAGCCGCGCACCTTGTCAGCAATGTCGGGGTTTGGTTTGGCCAGTGCCAGAAACGGGTCCGGGAACAAGAGCAGCGCACTGCCCAGCCCGGCCAGCGCCAGCGCCAACCAGATCGACTGATGCACCTGCTGCCCCGCCGCGTCGAGTTTGCCGGCGCCAAAAAGTTGGCCGACGACCGGACTGATGGCCAACACCACACCCATGAAGCCAATGAATACGGTGATGTAGACCGCCGCGCCGATCGCCAACGCGGCCAGGTCGGCCGCAGCAAAGCGCGCCACCAGAATTGTGTCGACGGTGCTGAAACCCAACACCGCAAGCTGTCCAATCAGCACCGGCCAGGCCATCGGTAGAATGCGCGCCAGGCTGTCACGCAGCGCGGCGTGATGACGGGGGTGGGCGCTGTAGTTCATCGGGGTCTCAATCGAAGGAAGTTTGCCACACGCCAGAGCACCGGCGGAAAAAGGGGAGCGTTGGTCCTAGCCTATCTGCCGTCGATATAAGCCCGGCGAAGTACCGAACCAGCGCTTGCTGGCGCGGAAGAAATTACTTTCATCCGAGAAGCCCAGCAGGTGCGTGATCTGGCCCAGGGAGTAGCGTTCCTGCGCCAGATACTTGCACGCGAGTTCCCTTCGGGCATCGTCCAGCAATTGCTGAAAGTTGGCTCCCTCCTGTTGCAAGCGACGTTGCAAGCTCCGCTCCGACAAGGCCAACGCCCTGGCGATACCCCCGCGCCGTGGTTCGCCTAAATGAAGTTGACGGATGATCTCCTCGCTGACACGATGACTGGTGCTGGCATTGCCCAGGCTCTTGAGTCGCGCCTCAATCACGCCCCGCAATAGTGAAAACATCTCCGCGTCATGCGCTGGATTTGGCGCATCGAGGTCACTTGCCGCTACCAGCAAACGAGTTGCAGCTTGATTGAAACTGACTCGACAATCGAATGCGCGGCGATAAGGTTCAAGCGCCACCGGGTCTGGAAAGATGAACTCTGCAGCCAGTGGCCGCACGTCCCGCCGGGTCACCCATTGGCAAAGTGTGAGCAACGCCAGCAAGCCATATTCCTGGCGCTGCCTGGGAACCGGGTGGGTATTGCCGATGTGACCCAGTACCAACCAGGAGTTGCTTCCCTCGGGTTCAAGCATGAAGGTCGCAACATCAGAAATCAGCGCAAGATAACGGGAGAAATTTTCCAGACCAATGCGCAGGTTCGGACTCGACAACATGACGTAGCTCACGACATCAAAATTCACATACTTGGCAGTCAGCTCGCGGTCCAGCCCCAAGGCCGGATTGCCGGTCCAATTCACCGCAAGTTCCCACAATTTCGAGATGTCTTCGGGTCCGAAGCGCCCATCCGGCTGGTCCAGGGGTGCCATGTCAACACCAGCCACTTCAAACAGGCGGGCCACATCTACTCCCTGAGATGAGAACATGTTGGCAATGCCCTTTACCCAAGTCGATGAACTGGTTCTATTCATGCAGTGTGGTTCGCAAAGTCACTAAATTGGTCATGCGCAGATAGTAGCTCAGAAGGTTGCAAAACCTAAAATTTGGCTCAAGCCTCGACCTTTCAATGAGTCGACTTTCGGAACCCTTCCGGCTGAAAAGGCTTGTTCATATTAACCCGTAGAGGAGACAATTCATGCATCTCAAAGTCCGGTCGTGGGCGCTGATCAGCGTCTGTCTTGCGAGCTTCATGCTCAATGCGTGTGGCAATGGTGATGGACCTGAAATCCGCAACACCACCTACGGCGTAATTCGCGGAACCGACGACAGCGCTGGCACTGGTACCTATTCATGGAAGGGTATTCCGTACGCCAAGCCCCCCGTCGGCGCATTGCGCTGGAAAGCCCCAGTCGAACCTGACGCCTGGACCAGTACACGCTTGATCACTCAGAATTTCGGAAATGCCTGCCTGCAAAACGGCCGCATCTATGGACCCGGTACCAACAACACCTACGATGCGACCATTGCTACAACGCTGAACACCCCAGTGGGCAGCGAGGACTGCCTGACCCTCAACATTTGGCGACCCGCCAGTGACACAGGCAATCTGCCCGTGATTGCGTTCGTCTACGGTGGCAGTAACATCTCGGGCTACTCTGCCGACCCAGTCTACGACGGCGCCACGCTGGCCAAGAGCGCTAAAGCGGTGGTCGTGACAATGAACTATCGCGTCGGTGTGCTTGGATTCTTCAATCTGCCGCAATTGAAAACCGGCACTAACAGCGCCGAAGACTCCGGCAATTTCGCCCTGCTGGATATTGTCCAGGCGCTCAAGTTCGTAAAAGCCAACATTGCCAATTTCGGCGGTAACCCAGGCAACGTCACATTGATGGGTCAATCAGCCGGGGCCATCAATACCTGGGCTTTGATGACCTCGCCATTGGCGACCGGGCTGTTTCACAAGGCCATACCCCTGAGCGGTGGAATCTCGCTGGCTACCAATCTGGCCCCCGGCAGACTTCCCACCCTAAACCCGGCGTCGGTCTATCTGGCGCAAGGCAATAACTTGCTGAACAACCTGTTGATGGCCGACGGCAAGGCGACCGATGCAAGCACCGCTCAAATCTTTATTGCAACGCAAACCACGGCGCAAATTGCGGTGTACATGCGTTCGGCCAATGCGGCGACGATTCTCACCACTGTCCTGGCAAAAGGATTGACCGGGTCAGGTCCAATTCCTGACGGGGCCGTCGTGCCAACCGATCCGATCGCGGCGATCGCTGCCGGAAATTACGCCAAGGTGCCTGTGCTGGCCGGCAACACGGCCGACGAAGGCAAACTTTTTGCGCCTTTCCTGACGTTGCTGGGTGGCCCTCCGGGCATGAAGATTACTGACGCGGTGCGCTTCAACATGATGATGAGCTTCAATCCCGATGCCGCTACGACTTTGACCAGTGCGGATATTCTGGACCCCGCCTACTTGCCGGTGACGACGCCCAGCACCGGCTACAACGCCAAAACTGCCTTGCTGGCGAGCCTGTTCACGTCGGCCAGCCGTGACAATGTGCTTGACACTTTGATCAAACAGCAACCCAACGTCTGGTATTACCAATTCAACTGGGCGCAAGAGCCGGCACCCTGGAACGACATCTACGGTGCCGCCCATGCATTTGACCTGCCCTTCATTTTTGGTAACTTTGGACCCTCTCTGTTCTCCAATGCATCGAATAGCAGCGCCAACAAGCCTGGTCGTTTGGCCTTGTCGGCAGCGATGATGGCCAGCATCGGTCAATTCGCCGCAACCGGTGATCCCAACAATGCAGCGCTGGGTGTAACTTGGCAAACCTGGCCGCACAAGGTTCTGTTTGATGCCAGTTTGACAGCAAGCAAGATCACAGCACAGTAATCATTTGGTTCCTTGCAGCCCCAATGGCCAATTTGGTTGTTGGGGCTTTTTCAATTTCACCCAGCGCAGAAACCACCTTCTCCCGGCATGGCCCAGTACCCTCGTGCGACTTGAAAACCCGCATAAACAAAGGGTTTAGATGCGATGGTCAGTCGATCAGTCCGCACACGGTCCCCATGCCCTGCGTGGATATCAGACAGCGCTCATGCACAAACGACGGCACTTGACGGCACCTTTTGGCCAGGGGCGTCGTGACCTGCGAAGATGTCATCTACTGGGCTCAGTAACCAGAAAACCCAT
>JBBQZA010000117.1:0-10915 GCA_038208175.1 Burkholderiales bacterium | reverse complement strand
GTGATTGACGCGTCCAACGCCGACGCCTGCGCCGCCTCTCTGCAAGCCGCTGGCGAGCAGATATACCGGATCGGCATCATCGCCGAGCGCGGCTCGGGCGCTGCGGTGACAGTCAAGTGAGTCTTGATGAGCAAGCCAACCGACGGGAGACGGGTCGGCCCGGAGGGCGCAAGCCAAGGGATCAACGCCCAAACCTTGCGCCACATTCCGGCCGGCGTGTGGGCCCTCGGCTTTGTCAGCCTGTTGATGGACATTTCCAGCGAAATGATCCACAGCTTATTGCCGGTTTTTCTTCTCACCACCCTGGGCACCAGCGTCTTTGTGATTGGCCTGATGGAGGGTGCCGCCGAAGCCACCGCCCTCATCGTCAAGATATTTTCCGGTGCCCTGAGCGACTACTGGGGTAAGCGTAAACCGCTGGCAGTCCTGGGCTATGGCCTGGGCGCGCTGTCGAAACCCCTGTTTGCACTGGCCAGCAGTTCCGGTCTGGTCTTTGGCGCGCGCTTGCTGGACCGTGTTGGCAAAGGCATACGCGGCGCACCGCGTGACGCCCTGGTGGCCGACATCACGCCAGCCGAGTTGCGCGGTGCCGCCTTTGGCTTGCGACAGGCACTCGACACCGTCGGCGCCTTCGTCGGACCCTTGCTGGCAATGGGACTGATGCTGCTGTGGGCCAACGACTTTCGCGCCGTGTTCTGGTTCGCAACCGTTCCGGCGATCCTGTGCGTGGCTTTGCTGATACTGGGTGTGCGTGAACCGGAACGCACTGCGGGCAAGCCGCGCGTCAATCCCATCAGCCGTGCCAATCTGCTGCGACTGGGCAGCCGCTATTGGTGGGTGGTGGCGATTGGCGCCATGTTCACGCTGGCGCGCTTCAGCGAAGCTTTTTTGGTACTGCGGGCACAGCAAGGCGGCCTGGCGCTGGCCTGGACACCCGCTGTATTGATCGGCATGAACCTGATCTATGCCGCCTGTGCCTACCCCTTTGGCAAACTGGCTGATCGGACGCGCCACAGCACCCTGCTCACTTGGGGCCTGCTGCTTCTGATAGCGGCGGACGCCTTGCTGGCCTATAGCAACCAGTGGGCCTGGGTCTGGGCCGGGATCACGCTGTGGGGCTTGCACATGGCCATGACGCAGGGTCTGCTGGCCACCATGGTGGCGGACACCGCACCTGACGATCTGCGCGGCACCGCTTATGGTTTCTTCAACCTGCTGAGTGGTCTTGCGATGTTGCTGGCCAGTGGCCTGGCGGGCTGGCTGTGGGATAGCCTGGGTGCCCGCTTCACCTTCCTGGCGGGCATCGCCTTTTGCGCGGCAACACTGTGCTTGTTGCTGTTGCGGCCGGCCGACGCGGCTTGATTTTCAGCGTCGAACAAACTGACGCAACTTCAGACCGAAGGCCCAAAGCGCAACAAAGTAAATGGCTGTGCAGGCCAGCAGCGTCAGAACCAGCAAGCCTATTCTCCTGAGACTGTCAGAGCGCAACTGGGTCCAGTCAACGGCGCCGTTGGCCCACAGCAGAAATCCCAGCAGCAAGGCGCAGGCTGCCATCACCTGCAGCACAAAAGCGCCCCACCCCGGCTCTGGCTTGTAGCTGCCGCGCCGCAGCAGGCCCGCCGTCAGCCAGACCGCATTGATGATGGCGCCCAGGCTGATCGAGAGCGTCAGTGCCGCATGCCTGAAGATCGGCACCAGGGCGATGTTGAGCATTTGGGTCAACAGCAGCACCATGATGGCCACGCGGACCGGTGTTTGAGTGTCCTGGTTGGCGTAGTAACCCGGCGCCAGCACCTTGATGGCGACAATGCCGACCAATCCGACGCCCCAGCCCATCAGGGCATAGGTAATTTGCTGTACGTCGTACTCGGTTATGGCTCCATAGTGGTACAGCACGGCCACCAGCGGTCGGGCAAAGGCGACCAAAGCCAGGGCGCACGGCAGCGCCAGCAATACCACCAGACGCAGACCCCAGTCCAGCATGGCCGAATATCTGGCGCTATCGCCTTCGGCACGGGCCGCTGCCAGTTGCGGCATCAGCACCACCCCCATGGCAACGCCCAGCAAAGCCGTTGGAAATTCCATCAAACGATCAGCGTAAGTAATCCAGCTGACGCTGCCGCTCGCCAGATACGACGCGATCTGCGTGTTGATCAGCATCGAGATATGGGCCACGCCGACCCCCAGCAGAGCTGGCCCCATCAGCTTGACGATGCTTTTGCAGCCGGGATCGGCCCAGGATTCGCGCAGCACGCGCCAGCGCAGGCCAACCCGGGGCAGCAACCCAAGTTTCTTCAGCGCCAGCAACTGGACACCCAATTGCAAGACGCCACCCAGCAAAACGCCACCGGCCAGCGCGTAGATCGGCTCCAAGCCCAATGCCTTGAACCACGGCGCTCCCAGACCAGCCGCTGCGATCATGCACAGATTGAGAAGCACTGGCGTGGCAGCCGGTACGGCAAAGCGCCTCCAGGTGTTAAGCACCCCGGCGGCCAGCGCCACCAACGACATGAAGGCAATGTAGGGAAACATCCAGCGCGTCATCAGCACCGCGACATCAAAGCTGTATGGGTTGCGCTGCAGCCCGCTGGCCATGGCCCAGACCAGAGCCGGCGCCGCCAGCACGCCCAGAACGCTCAGCAGCATCAAGGCCCAGGCCAAAACGGTGCTGGTGCGGTCGATCAGCAATTGGGTGGCCGCGTCACCATGCTGGGCTCTGGAGGCGGCCAGCACCGGCACAAAGGCCTGGCTGAAGGCGCCTTCGGCAAAAAAGCGGCGAAACAGGTTGGGAATGCGAAACGCCACGTTGAAGGCATCGGTCAGGGCGCTGGCGCCAAAAGTGGAGGCGATCAACAGTTCACGCAGCAAACCGGTCACGCGTGACACCAGCGTCAGCAGCGAAACAAGGGATGCGGATTTGAAAAGACTCACGACGCGCAGTGTAGCCGTCAGAGCTTGGCGTTCTGTAGCGCTACCGCGATCAGGCGCTTAGCTGGTAGAATGACAGGCTTTGCTGACAACATCGACAGACCCAAGGAAATATTGATATGGCATCTACCAAGCCCAAGAAAAAGAACCCGCGCCTGGCGTCGGGCCGCAAACGCGTCCGCCAGGACGTCAAGATCAACGCTGCCAATACCTCGCTGCGTTCCAAATACCGTACCGCGGTGAAGAATGTCGAAAAAGCGGTGGTCGCCGGCGACAAGGCCAAGGCCACCGAACTGTTCGGCAAGATGCAGGCGGTGGTCGATACCGTGGCCGACAAAGGCATCTTCCACCGCAACAAGGCCGCTCGCGACAAGAGCCGCCTCTCAACCAAGGTGAAAGCCCTGGCTGCAAAAGCTGCCTGATTTCAGGCAAATCGCACGGATTTCTTAAGCCTTGAGGGTCAGATCAAGATTTGTTCTGCAAATTTGTTCTGACCCCAACCGTTTGGACATCCGCCGTTTGTAAACGGTGCGCTGTCAGCAAAAAGCAAAAAAGCCGTCGTAAGACGGCTTTTTTGTTGGCCTAAAATCGCCATTCAACGGCCCGCCATTGATCGGGCCGGTTTTCATTTGAAGGTCTGAAACCATGAATGCCGTCTCTTTCATTGAAGCCGCCTCGCCCCACGTCATGAACACCTATGGCCGCTTGCCGATCGCGCTGTCGCATGGCCAGGGTTGCCGCGTCTGGGACGTCAATGGAAAGTCATATCTGGACGCCCTCGGCGGCATCGCCGTCAACACGCTCGGCCACAACCACCCCAAGCTGGTGCCGGCGCTGCAGGACCAGCTGGCGAAGCTGATCCATACCTCCAACTACTACCATGTGCCGAACCAGGAGGTGCTGGCGAAGAAGCTGGTCGAACTCTCCGGCATGAGCAACGTCTTCTTCTGCTCGACCGGGCTGGAAGCGAACGAAGCGGCCCTGAAGCTGGCGCGCAAATTTGGCCATGACAAGGGCATTGAACGCCCCGAAATCGTGGTCTATGAGAAGGCGTTTCATGGGCGTTCAATTGCAACCCTGAGCGCCACCGCCAACCCGAAGATCCAGGCCGGTTTTGGCCCGCTGGTGGAGGGCTTTATCCGGGTGCCTCTGAACGATATGGCGGCGCTTGAAGCCGCCACGGCGGGCAATCCGAACGTGGTCGCCGTGTTTTTTGAAGCAATTCAGGGTGAAGGCGGCATAAACCCGATGCAAATCGATTACCTCAAGGCCGTGCGTCAGCTGTGCGACGAGCGCGACTGGTTGCTGATGATTGACGAAGTGCAATGCGGCATGGGACGCACCGGCAAATGGTTTGCCCACCAATGGTCAGGCATCACGCCCGACGTGATGCCGCTGGCCAAGGGCCTGGGCTCGGGCGTGCCGATCGGCGCGGTTGTCGCCGGTCCGAAGGCGGCCGACATTTTTCAGATTGGCAACCACGGCACCACCTTTGGCGGCAATCCGCTGGCGATGCGCGCCGGGGTCGAGACCATTCGCATCATGGAAGAAGACGGCTTGCTGGCCAACGCGATGCACGTCGGCGCGCATCTGGCCAACGCGCTCAAACAAGCGCTACAAGCCGAACTGACAGAGGGGAGCGTCAAGGAAATCCGCGGCCGCGGCCTGATGCTGGGCATCGAACTGGCCAAGCCTTGCGCCGCTTTGATCGCACGCTGCGCCAGTAACGGTTTGCTGATCAGCGTCACCGCCGACAGCGTGATCCGCCTGGTGCCGCCACTGATCATGAGCACGCTGGAAGCCGACGAGGTGGTCAGCATCCTGGTGCCGCTGATCAAGCAATTGCTGCTCGAGACGACCTGATCTTCTTGCTGAATTTTGAATCATCTGCCATGAAGCATTACCTGCAATTCAGCGACTTGAGCGCCGGCGACTACGCCTATCTGTTTGAGCGCGCCACCCTGATCAAGAAGAAGTTCAAAGCCTATGAACGACACCAACCTCTGATTGACCGCACGCTGGCGCTGATTTTTGAGAAGGCCTCGACCCGGACCCGCGTCAGCTTCGAAGCTGGCATGTACCAGATGGGCGGCAGCGTCGTGCACCTGACCACGGCCGACAGTCAGCTGGGACGTTCGGAGCCGATTGAAGACAGCGCCAAAGTCATCAGCCGGATGGTCGATCTGGTCATGATCCGGACCTTTGAACAAAGCAAGATCGAACGCTTTGCCGAACATTCACGCGTGCCGGTGATCAACGGCCTGACCAACGAATTTCACCCGTGCCAGATTTTGGCCGACATCTTCACCTACATCGAACAGCGTGGCTCCATCAAGGGCAAGACCGTGGCCTGGGTTGGGGACGGCAACAACATGGCCAATACCTGGCTCCAGGCCAGCGAGATACTCGACTTCAAGGTGCACGTCAGCACGCCGGGCGGCTATGAGGTCGACCAGTCGATTGCCGGCCTGCGCTCGGCCGAGAGTTACCAGGTCTTCAAGGACCCGATGCAGGCTTGCGCCGGCGCCGATCTGGTCACCACCGATGTCTGGACCAGCATGGGCTATGAAGCGGAAAATGAGACGCGCAAGCTGGCCTTTGCCGATTGGTGCGTCGATGCCGAGATGATGCGCGGCGCCAAACCCGATGCGCTTTTCATGCACTGCCTGCCGGCGCACCGCGGCGAAGAGGTGCAAGCCGACGTCATTGATGGGCCGCAATCCGCGGTCTGGGACGAAGCCGAAAACCGGTTGCACGCGCAAAAGGCGTTGATGGAGTTCTTGTTGCTGGGAAGGCTTTGATACTGGCGCTCAGGAGCTACCCCGGTAGAGCCAATCCACATCGAGCAAGCGTTCACCCAGCAATTTGATGGCGGCATCCCGACCCCACCGGACCAGTCCGGTGGCGTGAAAGATCTTTCCGTTGCGAATCGCCCGGGCTTGCACCCGGGCGTTGCGCTGCCATCGGGCGTCAGCGTAATGCCGCAAGGCATCCGAAACGGACAGGCCTGCATCGCCCAGGACCTGCGCCAGCGCTTGCGCGTCCTCGATCGCCATGCCGGCCCCTTGCGCCAGATACGGCAGCATGGGATGGGCGGCATCACCGAGCAAGGCCACCCGACCTCGCCCGAACTCTTGCGGACCTTTCATGGGCGGGCGTATGCTCAGCCCCCACAAACGCCAGAGGTCAATGGCTTGAATCAGGTCGTGCAGCGGTGCGCAGGTCTGCGCCATGGAGCGCAGCAGTTTGAAAACGTTGGCGCTGTGATCCCAGTACTCGATATCACCCAGCATATGACCCTCGACCACCGCCACCACATTGAGCCACTCACCGCCGCGCACCGGATACTGCACCACATGCAACTGGGGTCCAAGCCAGACCGTAATTCTTTGTGAGCGCAAATTCGCCGGCAAACTGCTCTGGAGTACCAACGCCCTGTAGGCCAGATGACCGGTGGCAACCGGTGTACCGTCATTGAGCAACTGTTGACGCACCCGGCTCCAGACGCCGTCGGCACCCAGCAGCAGATCGGCGCTGACCTGGCACTCATTGGCGGTTTGCAGGGTGACGCCGTGATCGGTTTCCCCGAACGCCACCACCTCAGTGCCTAAATGGAGTTGCACCGCACCATTTTTTTTCAATTCGGCGAGCAGCAGCGCATGCAAATCGGCTCGGTGAATCGTTGCGTAGCTGGCGCCGTAGCGCTCGACAGTCCGTGCACCCAAGCGCAGGACACCGAGTTCGCGCCCCGAGGCCGCGCTGCGCACCTGTAGCCGATCCGGAAAGGCCGCCACCGCGGCTACCGCTTGCTCCAGCCCCCAGGTGTTGAGAACCTTCACCACGTTGGGGCCGAGCTGAATACCGGCCCCAACTTCGGCAAATATCGTGGCACTTTCAAACAGCTCAATCCCCAGGCTGGCCCTGGAGCAGGCCAGCGCCGCCGCCAAGCCGCCAATGCCACCCCCAACAATCAATATGCTCTTTGCCATCGAAGCCTATTTTGCCAGTTCCACAGGCTCGTGATGTCATTTGAGCCTCGCAATCAAGGCAATCGGCAGCAGCGCCAACAGCCGCGCCACCAGGGCCCACGGCCAGCGCGGAACGGTAGCGCACTGAACCCTTTTCTCGATCAGATCAACCAGCAGCTTTCCGCCGCGCTCGACGCCAATCACGAACGGCCGGCTCCTGGCGCCCTGGTTGATCGGCGTGTCGATGTAGCCCGGCGAGAGCGTCGTGACACGAATCGCCGTATTCCAGTTCTCCGCGCGCAGCGCCTCCAGATAGGTGCTGACGGCCGCTTTGGAAGCGCCATAGATGCCGGCGGCCGGCATGCCGCGAAAGGCGGCGACCGAGCTGATGCCGACCAGATGACCGCCACCCTGTTCCCGAAAACAGTGCAGCGCCGCGTCCACCGTCGCCATGAAGCCGGTAATGTTGGTGTCTATGGTTTCCCGCACCCTGGAAAACGCCAATTTGCCGATCGCGCCGTGGTAGCCAACGCCGGCATTGGCCACCACAATATCCAGCGTCCCCATGAATGCGCGCGCCTCGGCCAGCACTTGCGCCACCGCTGCGTCATCGGTCACGTCCAGCGCCGCGACAAAAATCGGCGCCGCCCCGCTCTTCTCCAGTTCTGCCTGCAATGCCTTGAGCACCTCCAGGCGGCGGGCCGTCAAGGCCAGCCGGTAGCCACGGCGCGCAAATTCAATCGCCATCTGTCGCCCCAGTCCGGACGAGGCTCCGGTGATAAAAACACTCTTGGCCGAAGCCTTTTGAAGATTCATGGTTTGACCTTGTGAAGAAACCATCCCCCGGCAAAGCCGGGGGATCTCCCAACTGACTAGTCGACATATTTCACGGCAGTAGGTAAAAACGAGGACGGCATTGCCCTTTGTTGCCCGTTGATATTGGTATCAAAGCGCAACCCACGAGCGAAGAATGCCGACGCCAAACTGTAGCGCACAAAACAGACCCGAGATCATTGAATTTGGTCGCCAGGGCCGACGCATCGTGCAAGGCCGCAGCGCAGTTGCTTTCACTTGGCATCCAACTGGTCCAGCGCCGACATCTTGGCGCACGCCGTGAGCCAATTGCGTTCACCTTGAACTTGCGTGCAGTGCCTGGCCCGCGCGTTGACACCAAAACGGCCCGCAAACCAAGCCAGGGTAGGGTTAAATACGCGCAAGCGGCGCCGATTTCATAGCTTTTCACGCCCGTATTCATTGGGCTACAACCTTTTTTGGAAGTCAAAAATTTCCAGAATACCCTCCAATGGATTGGGGACTTGATTTGCGACCCCGGCTCAATTTTTTTGTAACGAGGCGAATTTATAAGGGTTTTCCCTAATTTGCATACGGATGCAAGACCTCAAGAATTTGCATCTCAAACAGCTTTCCGACCTCCTTTCAATTTCCCTTTAACCCCTAACCAACCAGGAAAACTCGCAATGATCCGATACCTCAAACGTGGCAAAGACTCGCGAATTCGTGCGGACGACGATGCCAAGGTGCGCGCTACCGTCGAGGCCATCATCAAAGACATCGAAACCCGTGGCGACGCGGCTGTGCGGGAGTACAGCAAGAAGTTTGACAACTGGGATCCGGCTGATTTCAGGCTGTCGCAGGCCGACATTGAGGCGGCGCGCAAGTCGCTGTCAGCACGCGAGATTGAAGACATCACCTTTGCACAAAAGCAGGTGCGCAACTTTGCGCAAATCCAGCTTGACTCGATGAAAGACGTGGAAGTTGAAACCATGCCGGGCGTGGTCCTTGGCCACAAGCACATACCGGTCAACGCGGTAGGTTGCTACATTCCCGGCGGCAAATACCCGCTGCTCGCATCGGCCCACATGAGCGTGCTGACGGCCAAGGTAGCGGGCGTGAAGCGCGTGGTGTCAACCGCCCCGCCCTACCAAGGCAAGCCGCATCCGGCTATCGTCACCGCGATGGCCATGGCGGGTAGCGACGAGATATTGGTACTGGGCGGGGTGCAGGCCATGGTGGCGATGGCAGTCGGTACGCCCAGCCTAGCAGCGGTCGACATGCTGGTCGGCCCCGGCAATATGTTTGTGTCCGAAGCCAAACGCCAACTGTATGGCCGCGTGGGCATTGATTTGTTTGCAGGCCCCACTGAAACACTGGTGATAGCCGATGAGTCGGTTGACGGCGAGATGTGCGCGGTCGATTTGCTGGGCCAGGCAGAGCACGGCCCCACGTCACCCGCTGTGCTCATAACCAACAGCGAAAAGCTCGCCAAAGACACGATGGCTGAAGTCGAGCGGCAACTGAAAATTTTGCCGACGGCCGACATTGCCGCGCAAAGTTGGGCGGACTACGGTGAAGTCATCGTTTGCGACAGCTATGAAGAAATGCTGCAAAAAGCAGACGAGGTGGCCTCAGAGCACGTACAGGTGATGACGCGTGACATCGACTACTTTTTAGACAACATGACCAACTATGGCGCGCTGTTTTTAGGGCCACGCACCAACGTGAGTTTTGGCGACAAGTGCATTGGCACCAACCACACGCTGCCCACCAACAAAAGCGCGCGCTACACCGGTGGCCTGTGGGTGGGCAAGTTTTTAAAGACCTGCACCTATCAAAAAGTGCTGACCAACGAGGCCAGCGCACTGATCGGCGAGTACTGCTCGCGCCTGTGCCATATGGAAAACTTTGCCGGACACGGCGAGCAAGCCAACATTCGGGTACGCCGCTACGGCACGCGGGCCGATGTGCCTTGGTACCAGCCAGTGCCCGCGCTTGAGAAGGTATGACGATGACGGCAGACCTACCGCGCGCCCCTAACTTCAGGGTTGATGGCAAGCACGCGCTGGTCACGGGCGCTGGCCGGGGCATCGGCTTGGCAGCAGCAGCCGCACTGGCCCAAGCCGGTGCGCGCGTCACGCTGGCGGCGCGGTCTGAGGCTGAGCTGAAAAGCGTATGCGGGCAAATCACAGCCGCTGGCGGGCAGTGCGACCACCTGGTGCTTGACGTGACAGATTCCAAGGCAGTCACGCGTGAGCTGGCAGCACGCGCACCGTATCAAATACTAGTGAACAACGCAGGCATGAATCGTCCGAAACCGTTGGTTGAGCTAACGGATGAAGACATTGACGCGGTGTTTGACCTGAACGTGAAAGCCGCGTTTTATGTGGCCAGAGCAGTAGCCACGGGTTTGCTGGCAGCCAAGCTGCCGGGCTCGATCATCAATGTGTCGTCGCAAATGGGGCATGTGGGTGGGCCGCGCCGAACGCTGTACTGCGCCAGCAAACATGCTATGGAAGGCATGACCAAAGCGCTGGCTTGGGAGCTGGGCCACGCCAATATTCGCGTCAACACCATCTGCCCCACGTTTATTGAAACCGCCATGACGCGCGGCATGTTTGAAGACAGCGCGTTTCGCGACTGGGTCACCAGCCGCATCGCGCTGGGGCGGATTGGGCAGATACAAGAGGTGATCGGTGCGATTGTTTTTTTAGCCAGTGACGCGTCAAGTTTGATGACCGGTAGCGCACTGATGCTCGACGGTGGCTGGACGGCGGCATGACGTTTGACGGCCTCAAGCTGGGTGTGACGGCGCATGAGGTTGCCAGCCTTGCACAGGTGTCGCAATCAGCGGTTAGCCGTACGTTTACGCCGGGTGCCAGCGTATCAGATGCGACGCGTGAAAAAGTGCTGCAAGCCGCCAAAAAGCTGGGCTATCGGCCCAACGCGCTGGCCCGCAGCTTGATTACGCGCCGCAGCCACATGATTGCACTGGTGATGAGTTATCTTGAAAACCAGTTTTACCCACTGGTGATTGAAAAGCTCTCGCAAAAACTACAGCGGCAAGGCTACCACTTGCTGATGTTTATCAGCGACGAGGCGGAGTCCGATGGCGTGCTGGCCGAAATTTTGCAATACCAAGTGGATGGCATCGTGATGGCATCCACCATGCTGTCGCCCGACATGGCCAAAAGCTGTGCAGACTTTGGCGTACCGGTTGTATT